>CABTZE010000042.1 GCA_902489215.1 uncultured Brevibacterium sp. | reverse complement strand
CCCCTCGTGCTTGTGGGACCGGGTCAGCGGTGGGATTCGCGACCGAGTTTCTTCAGAAGCTCAGCTTCGGCATTCGGTCCCGGCTGCACACCGCCGGGCAGGCGGAGCATGAGGGCGACACCGACGGCCAGCCACAGGCCGAACATCAGCCACGACGGCCATGCAAGCTGAACCGACCACGGGGTGACCGGCAGGTACAGCACGAACAGGAACAGGCAGAGAACAGCCGAGATGACACCGATGACGATGCCGCCGTTGCCCTTGCCGCCGACGCGCATGGGGCGTTCCATCTGCGGTTCGTTCTTGCGCAGCTTGATGAATGCAATCGACACGAGGAAGTAGGTGATGACGATCATCGGCGAACCAGCGTCGACAACCCACCCGAGCATTGCCGAACCGAGGAACGGCGCAATAACCGAAAGCGTGCCGATGAACAGCAGAGCGTTGATCGGGGTGCGGTAGGTGGGGTGGATCTTGCCGAACCATGCCGGCAGCATGCCCGACTGAGCAAGTGCCCACATGAGGCGGGATGCTCCCATGAGGAACGCGTTCCAGCTGGTGATGATGCCGGCCAGACCACCGGCGATCACGATCTTGCCCCACGTGGGGTGGCCCAGCATGGCCGAAAGAGCATCTGCCGTGACGAGCCCGCCGTCGGCGTTGAGCACTGCGATGTCGCTGTGGGGCATCGAAATCGACGTGGTGAAGATGATGACCACGTACCAGGCGGCAGCCATGAGCACGGCCATGACGACAAGCTTGCCGATCTGACGCGGTTTGACGTTGATCTCCTCAGCGGCCTGCGGCAGAACATCGAAGCCGACGAACAGGAACGGCACGGTGGTCAGCACGAGAGCGAAACCGCTGAAGCCGCCGGAGAACCACGGTTCGACGTGCTTCATTTCGCCGCCGACACCGGCACCGGTGACCAGCAGCAGACCGACGATCAGCAGGAACGACACAACGAACGTCTGGACGAGGGATGCGACCTTCACACCGCGGATGTTGATGTAGGTCAGAATGATCGCGGTGACAACGCCGATGAGCGCCCACGTCAGATACACGTCAAAGCCCGCAACGTTCCACAGGAGGATCTTTTCGATATCCGGCAGCAGGTACAGCGCGGTCTTCGGCACTGAGACAGCTTCGAACATCACCACCGTGATGTAGCCGCCGACAATGCACCACGAACCGATCATCGACAGCTTCGGTCCCATGGCTCGTATGAGGTAGTTGTGCTCACCGCCGGCCAACGGCATAGCGGCCACGAGTTCAGAGTACACAACACCGACAAACGCCATGATGACGCCGCCGCCTGCGAATGCCAGGAGCGCACCCATCGTGCCGGCTTCTTCGATCCAGCCGCCGGCCAGAACAATCCAGCCGAAGCCGATCATGGCGCCGAAGCCGACGAACAGTGCGTCCAGTCGGCCCATGGCCTTTTTGAAAATGGAATCGTGGGAAACCTCGGTATAGCTTCCCGGATGCTGTCCCGGTGCGTTCATGCTGTCTCCTTTGTCAGCGGCTGCCGCTCGTGTGCGACGAGACTGAATTCTGTGGAACTGTGCACCGCAAGAATACGAATTTTTATGGTGAAGTTCACATTGTGTTTGCCCAGCATGTTGGAAATCGGGCCGAATCTGCACCGGGATCGAGGTGGATTCCGCAGGGGTCAGAGATCCGCGGCCGAGGTGGTCTGGGGACTTTCGCACAAAGAAAACCGGCGCACAGCAGCAGCTGTGCGCCGGCGATTCAGTGGCTCAGTTGCCGCGGTAGGTCAGTCGCCGCGGGTGTCCTCCCATTCGGGGCGACGCGCTTCGGGCTTGGTCTCCAGCGCGCACATGATGTAGACGACGATGCTGGCAACAAAGCTGATGAACGTCAGCGCACCGGGGAATCCGGCGTCCTGCAGACGGCGCCAGGCGACTGACAGCGTCGGGATCATAGTGGCAAGGCTGAACAGGAATATGAAGCCCCACAGGAGGAACAAGATGATGCTTGTGAGCCCGACGACTGCGCCGGCAGCATCGGGGTCTGATCCTGATGCCACGGCGAACGTGACGATCATCTGAATGGCAAACAACAGCAGGGCTGGAACAAACATGATGATGGTGTTGACCAGCGCAGGCCACCAGAATTCCGACTTCGAAGCGTATCCGGCGAACCGGAAAGACTTCTTCCAGAAGCGCTTGTACGCCTCCATCATGGAAACGCCGTAGACGGGCTGGCTCAGCGGCAGCGGCACGCCCTTCGCACGGTAGTCATCAGCTGTCAGCAGCTGAGGTGCCGGCTGGCCGTAAGCTGCGTTCGCACCGAACGGGCCGGGCTGGGCAAAGGGGTCCTGCTGGCCGGGCTGACCGTAGCCGCCAGGCTGCTGAGCGCCGGGCTGGCTGTGGGGTGTCTGTCCGCCGTATGCGCCAGGCTGCGATGGCTGGCTGGGCTGTCCGTACGCACCCGGCTGGCTGTAGGGGTCCTGCTGACCGTACGGGTCTTGCGGGTTGTTCTGGCCGGCGCCGTTCTGCTGATTGAAGTCCGGATTGTAGGGATCGTTGCTGCCTGGGTAGCTGCTCATAGTCTTTGCTTTCTTAGCTCGCTTGGCGCTCGTGGCCAGTGTGTCGTGCAGTCATCGTAAGGTCAGCGGCCGGAGCATAACCAGCAACCATTATGCAGACCGCGTCAACCGCGGATTATCAGGCGACGGTCAGCTGTCGGGTCCTGCGGGTGCCGGAATCATCATGTTGTCGATCAGACGGACCGGCCCGACGTGAGCGGCAATGAGCGCGAGGGCGGGCAGGTTTTCGGTCACTTCGAGGGTTGCAGGGTCGACCAGAGTCAGGTAGTCAAGCGTGACCCCTTCTGTGCTGTCGACTTCTTCCCGTACGCGGTCGAGGTGGAGCTCACCTCCGGCCTGAGCACGTTCGGCTAGCTGGGTGAGTGCGCGGGACAGAACGAGCGCGGTTTCGCTTTCCTCAGGGCTCATCCGCTGGTTGCGGCTGGACATGGCCAGGCCCTTGAGGCTGCGTTCAGTAGGGACGGGCTCGATTTCGACTTCCATGTCGAGGTCGGCAACCATGCGCTTGATGATCATGAGCTGCTGCGCGTCCTTCTGCCCGAAGTACGCGTGCAGTGTGGCAGGGGAGCTGAAGATGTTGAACAGCTTCGCCACAACCGTCGTCACGCCGTCAAAATGGCCGGGCCGTGATGCGCCTTCGAGGACCCGGCCCATACTTCCGGCGGTCACGCGAACCAGCGGACCGTCCGGGTAACCGGGATACATTTCCTCGACACTGGGGGCGAAGACAAGGTCAACACCGGCACGCTCGAGCACCTCGACATCAGCTTTAAGGGTGCGCGGATAGTTGTCGTAGTCCTCAGCATCGTCAAACTGCAGAGGGTTGACGAAGATCGACGCGGCAACAACGGAATTGCCCTGGGCGGCGCGGAACAGCGCTTCGTGGCCCGAATGCAGCGCGCCCATCGTGGGGACGAGCCCGACAGTGTCGCCGCCTCGCTCGGGCAGCAGGCGCCGCAGAGCAGCGCGCAGTTCTTTCACAGTGCGGGCAACGACAACAGACATACAACCTCCCAGGCACAGCCGGCGTTCAACCAGCCGCACCAATGGTAGACCCGCGGCGTAATGGTGCAGAAAACATGCACATGGGTGTACATTAGGTAAGCCTTACCTCATTAGCACTGAAAGATCTTGCGTAATGCGGATGCGCGGTGGTGAAACAGGCAGGGTTTTGTGAAAACACAGCGAATACCGCCGCCGAGGAAGGACACCATGTTTCTAGCCGCTCTGCTCATCGGCCTGCGCGAAGGCCTTGAGGCCGCACTCATCGTGAGCATCCTCATCGCCTACGCTCGCAAGCTGGGCCGTGATGATCTGCGGCGTCGAATCTGGTTCGGCGTCATCTCAGCAGTCGTCCTGTCGGCCGTGCTCGGTGCAGTGTTCACGTTCGGCCGCTCCCGCCTGAGCTTCAAAGCGCAGGAAATCATCGGCGGATCAATGTCCCTGCTGGCAGTCGTCATGATCACCGCCATGGTCGTGTGGATGGTCACCAGTGGCCCCAAACTGAAGAAAAGCCTCGAATCCGGTGTTGACGTCGCAGTCATGACCGGCAGCGGAACAGCGCTGACAGTGCTTGCATTCGTCTCAGTTGCACGCGAAGGCATCGAAACAACCCTCATCCTGTGGGGTTGGACCGACACCGTCACCGCGCTCGCCGGTGCGCTTCTGGGCATCGGCCTGGCCGTTCTTCTGGGTTGGGGACTGTTCAAGGGAATCCTCAAGATCGACCTTGGGAAGTTCTTCACCTGGTCCGGTGCGTTTCTGCTGATCGTGGCCGGCGGAATCCTCGCCTACGGCATCCACGACCTGCAGGAAGCCGCTGTTCTGCCCGGACCGTTCTCCGGTGCGCCCATCAGTCCGACCCATCCCCGCACGGGGGAAGTCCTCACCGGATTTGCGGACTACCCCTTCTGGGGTGCGGCATTCCCCTTCGGATGGGCCTTCGACTTCTCCGATTCCATCGCCCCGGACAGCTTCATCGCCGCACTGCTCAAAGGCACAGTCGGCTTCGTCCCGCAGATGAGCTGGCTGGAAGTCACAGCCTGGTTCATCTACATGGCAGTCGTCATCCCACCGTTTGTTCGCCGAACCCTGCGCTCCCGCAGGGCAAAGAAACAGCGCATAGAAGGCGCGGAAACGGCATACCCGAAGACAAAATCAGAAGACGAGCGGCACCTCGTCAGCTCACAAACACAAGGAGAATCATGAAGAAAACCGGCCTGGCACTGGCGGTCATCGCAGGAACCGCGCTGCTGAGCGCATGCGAACCCGCAGCAGACGGCGACAGCATCAGCGTGGCCGCGGCTGACGACAAGTGCGACGTCAAGACAGCCTCGGTTGACAGCGGCACACGCACCTTCAGCATCGAGAACACCGGCACGAAGGTCACCGAGTTCTACATTCTCGGTGAAGACGGTCTGCGTGTTGTGGCCGAAAAGGAGAACATCGCACCGGGATCGACAGTTGACCTCACGGTCTCCCTGCAGCCGGGCAGCTACTTCACCGCGTGCAAGCCGGGCCTGCGCGGAGCGAACGTCGGCCAGACGGACTTCAAGGTGACGGGTGAAGCCGTTGAGGTCTCCGGCAGCGACAAGGAGCTGTTCGAACAGGTTGTCGCCGACTACGTGAAGTTCGTGCAGAAGGAAGTCGGCGAACTCGAACCCAAGGTCGGAGAGTTTGCCGACGCCTACGCGGCCGGCGACGACGAAAAAGCCCGTGGCCTATTCGCCTCGACCCGTGTGCACTACGAGCGGATCGAACCGATCGCAGAAGCCCTGGGCACACTGGACCCCCGCATCGACTACCGCGAGGTCGACTACCTGGCAGAAGAAGACCAGCTGAAGAAGGACGACCCCGAAATCAAGGAGTGGACGGGCTTCCACCGCATCGAAAAGGACCTGTGGGAGCCGAAGAAGGGCGACCGCAACTCCGACGGCACGGACGCTTTCGAAGCCTGGAAGCCAAGCACGTCCGAGGACCGCAAGCGGATCGCGGAGGCTCTGAAGTCCGATGTTGCGAAGCTGAACGAAACCGTCAACGACGAAAACTTCATCGAAGACAACCAGATGAACGTCGGCACAGTCTCCAACGGCGCTTCCGGTCTGCTGGAAGAGGTCGCGGTGTCCAAGGTGACCGGCGAAGAAGACTGGTGGTCGCACACTGACCTCTACGACTTCGCGGCCAACGTCGAAGGATCGCGCATCGCCTTCGACCTGGTCCGCCCCATCGCCGAATCCAAGGGCGAAGAAGGCAAGAAGCTCGCCGAGGAAATCGACAAGGAGTACACCGAACTCGAAGAGCTCCTGGGCGAATACGGCAGCCTCGAAAAGGGCTTCCCCAGCTATGCGACCGTGAACGCCGAACAGCAGGCGGAGCTGACCGCCCAGATTGACGAACTGCGCGAACCGCTGTCGAAGCTCACGGGAACCGTGCTCGGCATCGAGGAAAGCGAATGACAGGCGAAGCCGCCCATACGGACCGCTCCGGCGGCACGCTGAGCCGCCGAGGACTCCTGGGAGTCTTCGGCGGTGGGGCCGCCGGAGCGGCTCTTGCCGCCGGCGCTGTCTACGCCGGTACCCGTGGAAAGAGTGCAGCAGATGTGCCCGGCGATCTCATCTACGACTTCGACGGCAAGCACCAGGCCGGGATCATCACCCCGGCCCAGGACCGTATGCACTTCGCGGCGTTTGACCTCACGGAAAGGGCCGATCGTGACGATGTCATCGAGCTGCTTGAAAAGTGGACGAAGGCAGCCCGTCGCCTGACGATGGGCGGAGAAGTCTCCGCCAAAGGCGCGTTCGGCGGCGGAGAGCTCTTTCCCCCGGATGATTCAGGTGAAGCAGTTGACCTCAGCGCTTCCGGCCTGACTCTGACCTTCGGCTTCGGGCGCACACTGTTTGAAGACGAAAACGGCAAAGACCGCTTTGGGCTGAAGAAGCACATGCCCGAGCAGTTCGCAGCCATGCCCGTCATGGTCAACGACTTCATCAACGTGGACCGCTCCCACGGGGACCTCTGTATTCAGGCATGTGCCAACGACCCTCAGGTGGCCGTTCACGCAATCCGCAACCTCACCCGCCTGGCGGTTGGGAAAGCGCGTCTGCGCTGGTCACAGCTGGGTTTCGGTCGGACATCCTCCACCACGCAAGACCAGAAGACGCCGCGTAACCTCTTCGGCCAAAAAGACGGAACCGCGAACATCAAAGCCGAAGACGGATCAGCACTGGACGAACACGTGTGGATCAGCTCCGGACCGAAGTGGACTCACGGCGGTTCCTACCTTGTGGCCCGCCGCATCAACATGACGATCGAAGTGTGGGACACCCTCCAACTGGGTGAGCAGGAACGGGTCACCGGCCGGGACAAAGCTGAAGGCGCGCCCTTGAGCGGCGGGGACGAGTTCACGGAACCGGACTTCACTGCCAAGGACAAGCGCGGCAACCCCGTGATCGACGAACGTTCCCACGTGTTCCGCGTGCACCCGAAGAACAACGGGGGAGTGCGGATGCTGCGCCGCGGCTACAACTTCGTGGACGGCAACGACGCGCAGGGACGCCTGGACGCCGGGCTGTTCTTCATCGCGTTTGTCAACGACCCCGACAGGTTCGCGCGCGTACACAAGAACATGGCCCGTGACGACCTCTTCGTGGAATACCTCAAGACCACGGGAACGGGAACCTACCTTGTTCCTCCCGGGGTCAGCGCAGACCAGTACATAGGCCAGGGACTGTTCGAATCCAACTGAACCGTGTAGTTCAGATGAACACACGGCTCCCGAGGTGCCGAGCGGGTGGGGACAGGCACCTCGGCAGTTTCGCGGCGGTAGGCTGGAAACATGAGTTTGCCACGCGAAGACGTTGACCCGAACGGCCTGCAGGAATTCTCGGTGGTCTTCACCGACCGGGCCGTCAACCACATGTCCCAGAAGTTCGTCGACGGAATGCAGGAGTTCTACGGCCTGCTGCGCGACACCTACAACGCCGACGCGGCAGTCGTCGTGCCCGGCAGCGGTTCCTTCGGCATGGAATCGGTTGCCCGCCAGTTCATGGAAGGCCAGCCCACGCTGGTCGTGCGCGACGGTTTCTTCAGCTACCGCTGGTCGCAGATCATCGAAATGGGCAAGCTGACCGACCACGAAGTCGTGTCCGCTGTCGCCACCGACGATTCAGCCACGCCCGGCTTCGCCCCGCCGGCAGTCGACCAGGTGATCGACGCAATCAAGAAGCAGGGTTCCAAAGTCGTTGCCGCAGCACACGTGGAAACCGCATCCGGCATTGTGCTCACCGACGAATACATCAAGGCTCTCGCCGACGCCGTGCACGAACAGGGCGGTCTCTTCGTGCTCGACTGCATTGCCTCCGGTGCACTGTGGGTCGACATGAAGGAACTCGGCGTTGACGTGCTCATCTCCGCACCCCAGAAGGGCTGGAGCGGCTGGCCCGGCATGGGCTACGTCATGCTGAACGAGCGTGCGCTCGCCCGCCTGGAGGAAACCGAATCCAGCAGCTTCTCGATGGACCTGAAGAAGTGGCACACCGTTTCGGAAACCTACCGCGCCGGCAAGCACATGTACCACGCGACAATGCCGACCGACGCCATGCTGCACAACCTCGACGTTATGCGTGAGGCCAAAGAGCGCGGTCTGGACAAGATCATGCGCCAGCAGATTGAACTCGGTGAGCGCGTACGCGTTGGCCTGGCAGAACGCGGCTACAAGTCGGTTGCCGCTGAAGGGTGGGAAGCACCCTCGGTTGTTGTCGTCTACACCGACGACCCACAGGAACAGTCCGGTGCGAAGTTCAAGGCCGGCGACCTTCAGGTGGCTTCGGGTGTTCCGCTCCAGGTGGGCGAACCAGAAGGCTTCAGCACGTTCCGCGTGGGACTTTTCGGCCTGGATAAGTGGGACGACGTCGAAGGCACCGTGCAGCGCCTGTTCGACGGAATCGACAAGGCTCGTAAGGCTTAAGGCCAGTTAAGTCTGAGTGTGTGCGCCGCCTGGTGACCGGGCGGCGCACACGCGTTTTCACACCGTGCCGGTGTCGTGCATCTGTGCGATCTGTTCGGCGGTGAAGCCGAACTGCGCGAGGACTTCGTCAGTGTGTTCGCCCAGTGCCGGGGGCGCCGTGGCGTCGGCGTTGTCTTCGACGAGCGGGCTGCGGACCATCGGCACTGAACCGTAGCGGCCTTCGGCTTCGATCTTGATGCCGCGGTGCTTGACCTGCGGGTCTTCAAACACCTTGTCCATCGTGTTGATCGGACCAAAGGGCACACCGGCTTCGTCAAGCACGTGCGTCCAGTAGTCCATCGTCTTCTGCTTCATGATCTGCGCGACGATGGGGCGCAGTTCGCCGATCAGCCGAATGCGGTCGCGGTTGAACTGGAAGCGGTCGTCCCCGCGCAACAGCTCGAAGTCTGGCAGTTCTGTCAGACGCCGGTACTGTTCGTCGTTGCCCACCCCCAGGATCATGTGCCCGTCGGCGACCTCGAAGACGTCATACGGGGCGACATTGGGGTGCGAGGTGCCGGTCTGGGTTGGCGGGACACCGCCGACCAGGTAGTTGGATGCCTGGTTTGCGTTGAGTGCAACCGAAACATCGGCCAGGGTGACGTCGATCTGCTGGCCTTTGCCGGTGCGTTCGCGTTCGTGCAGGGCCGCAAGGATTGCGGTTGTGGCGTACATGCCGGTCATGAGGTCGATGATGGCAACACCGGCGCGGATGGGGCCGGCGCCTTCTTCGCCCTTGGCGCGGCCGGTGTAGCTCATGAAGCCGCTCATGCCCTGGAACACGTAGTCATAGCCGGGGTTTTCAGCCTTCGGGCCGGTGGGGCCGTAGCCGGTAATGGACACCCAGATGAGTTCGGGGTTGATTTCGCGCAGGTCGTCGTAGTCCAAGCCCAGGCGGGCCAAGGAGCCGGTCTTGTAGTTCTCAACGACGACATCGGCGTCCTTTGCCAGCCGCTTGATGACGTCTTTGCCCTCTTCGGAGCGGAAGTTGACGGTGATGGACTTCTTGTTGCGGTTGGCCGCAATGTAGTAGGCCGAGTAGCCGTCTTCGGGTGTTGTGCCTTCGAGGTAGGGAGGACCCCAGCTGCGAGTGTCATCACCGGGACCGGGACGTTCGACCTTGATGACGTCGGCACCCAGGTCGGCGAGGTTCTGGGTGCACCACGGGCCTGCCAGCACGCGGGAAAGGTCGAGAACTGTGATGTCCTGCAGTGAATTCTTCATCCGGCCTAACACTCCTTAGCTCTGCGGCCTAAGCTGTCGCAGCCCGCGTCGTCGCGGATCGCGATGTCCGCCCCCATCGTATGTGGTGGCGCGGATCACTTTTCCGGCCGGTGGGCTGATAGCCCTGGGAGCAGAGCGAAAAGAGCCGCTCAGCCCCGGTGAGTCTTCAGCTTTTCCACGAGCATGTCGATGGCGTGATCCGGTGTGTCCCACGCGCACATGAAGCGGTATCCACTGGGCACTGCTGGCCATGCGTAGAACAGGAGTCCTTCGGCCTGCGCGGCCTGTGCGACGTGCGGATCGATCTGTGCGATGACGGTGTTCGCCTGCACGTTCATGGGCACTGTGAATCCGGCGGCGGACAGTTTGTCTGCCAGCCGGGCGGCCTGCCTGTTGGCGTGCTGGGCATTGCGCTGCCAGAGGTCGCCTTCAAACATGGCCAGCAGCTGTGCCGACTGGTAGCGAGCTTTTGAGGACAGCTGCAGCAGCACTTTGTGCAGGTATTCAATGCCGGAGACCCGTTCCGGCTGGAGAACCACAACGGCCTCTGCGTTCATGGCGCCGTTCTTCGTGGCGCCGAGTGACACAATGTCGGCCCCGGCGGTCACGTCCGGAAGCTGGGCTTCACAGCTGACTGCCGCATTGGCCAGGCGTGATCCGTCCAGGTGCACGGCCATGTTGAGTTCGTGTGCGGTGTCGGCAATCGCCTGGAATTCCTGCGGCGAGTACACGGTGCCCAGTTCGGTGGAGTTGCTCAGCGACACCGCGCAGCTTTGGGATTCGTGAATGAATGCGCGGTTGGATGCGGCTGCCCGCACGCCCTCCGGGGTGAGCTTGCCTGCCTCTGTCTGGGCGGGGCGGATTTTCAGCCCAGCCGTGATTTCCGGGGCGCCGGTTTCATCGGTGTTGATGTGTGCGGTGGGTGCGGCAATCACACTGCCCCAGCGGGGAACAACAGCTGACAGGGACAGCAGGTTGGCCCCCGTTCCGTTGAACACGGGGTAGATGAGGGCCTGCTGGCCGAAGGTGTCGCGCGCCCAGTCGCGCAGACGCACCGTGTACGGGTCGTCACCGTAGGCGGGCACGTGTCCGCCGCTGACCCTTGTGAGCGCTTCAAGAACCTCCGGGTGCGCTCCGGCGTAGTTGTCCGACCCGAAGTGGTAGACGCTCGGGTCGTGGGGTGTCAGTTCGGGAGTGTTGGATTCAGTCATGTGGGCCTTGGGATTGCTCGTGCAATTACTCGAGGAAGCTGTGTTCTTCGGAGGGGAAGACACCGTTGGCGACTTCGGATGCGTATTCGACCGCGGCTTCGCGCAGCAGCGAACGAGCGTCGGCGTACTTCTTGGTGAATCGCGGTGTGCGGCCGGAGCCCATGCCCGCGAAGTCCGTCCAGACGAGCACCTGCGCGTCGCAGTCCGGTCCCGCACCGATCCCCACGGTGGGAATGCGCAGCGCTTCTGTGACGGCGCGGGCCGCGGCCACCGGAACCATTTCCAGCACAACAGCGAACGCGCCGGCTTCCTGCAGCGCCAGGGCGTCAGAAACGAGTTTCTGCACTGCGGCATCACCCCGGCCCTGGACGCGGTAGCCGCCCAGGCCGTGTTCAGACTGCGGGGTGAAGCCCAGGTGCGCCATGACGGGGATGCCGGCGTCGGTGAGCAGTTTGACGGTGGGTGCCATCTGTACGCCGCCTTCGAGTTTGACCGCGTGGGCGAGCCCTTCTTTCATGAGCCGCACAGCGGAATGGAAGCCCTGTTCGGGGCTGGCCCCGTAGGACCCGAAGGGCAGATCCGCAACAACCAGTGTGTGCGGTGCCGCTTCGACGACGGCGCGTGTCAGCGGGATCATCTGGTCGAGTGTGACGGGCAGGGTGGTGGAGTACCCGTACACATTGTTGCCCGCGGAATCGCCGACGAGCAGAGCGGGAATCCCGGCTTCGTCGAAAATGTTGGCCGTGAATTGGTCGTAGGAGGTGAGCATGGCCCACTTCTGACCTGCGTCTTTCATGCGCTGCAGGTGCACAATCCGGGTGCGGCGACGCGGCTGAGCCGGATGTTTGCCACCGTCTGCGGGGCCGGCCGAACCCGCCGAGGCGCCGCCAACCTCCCGCTGCTGACTTGCGGGGGTCGTGGGCCGGCCGCCGTAGGGATTCGGCTGTTCGTCTGCGCTTTGAGCGTTCATGACCTTAACCATATCCGGGGTGTCTGACATGGTTTCAGCGTCTGACACACACTGAGATGCGCGGCACGATCCGCCCCTGAGACCCTGTCCCTTTGCCCCGGCGGCAGCTTGCCGGAATGATAGGCAAAGATCCCACGGGACCTAAGCTCCACCTCGTGATTTCGGCGGCCCGGAAACCCGGGCCCACTCCCGCGACAGGCGCGTGGAAGCGTGCGAAAGGACAGTATGAACAACGACGGCGTCAAGACCGGCTGGCGCAATTACCGGTTCCCCATCTTCGTGTTGTCGGGGATTGTCCTCGGCGCGATCATCGGGCTGGTGTTCGGTGAGCGGGCGGTCGTTCTCAAGCCCCTGGGCACGCTGTTCATCAACTTCATGTTCACGCTCGTGGTGCCGATGGTGTTCTTCTCGATCAGCTCGGCCGTGGCGAACATGGACTCGGCCAGGCGGCTGGGCAAGATCATGGGCTCGATGATGGCGGTGTTCATCAGCACCGGCATTGTCGCCTCGATCGTCATACTGGCAGCGCTGGGCATCTTCCGGCCGTTCGAGGGGCTGACGGTCAGCATGGACGAAAAGCCCGATGCCGGCGAAGAGATCTCGCTGGGCGATCAGATTGTCGGCGCGTTCACGGTTGATGACTTCAGCAAGATCCTGTCGGCCGAAAGCATGCTGCCGCTCATCATCTTCGCGGTGCTCGTGGGTCTGTCGTGCGGTTCGATCGGCAAGCTGGGCCAGCCGTTCAAAGCGTTCCTCAATTCCGGCAACGAAGTCTTCATGAAGCTGACCAGCCTCGCGATGTTCTACGCCCCCATCGGGCTGGGCGCCTACTTTGCGGCGCTGATCGGCGAGCTCGGTCCGCAGCTGGTCGGCGGCTACGTCAAGGCCTTCGCCGTGTACTACCCGGTGGCGATCGTCTACTTCTTTGCGGCTTTCACCCTGTACGCCCTGTTGGCAGGCGGTGTTCCGGCTATGCGCCGCATGTGGCGCAACATTCTGGAGCCGGCCGCGGTGTCGCTGGGCACGGGCAGCTCCGTTGCGTCGATTCCGACGAACCTGCGCGCAGCCAAGCGGATCGGTGTTCCGCAGGACGTGCGCGAAACCATCATTCCGATCGGCGCGACGATCCACATGGAGGGTTCGTGCCTGTCGGCGATCCTCAAGATCGCGTTTCTGTTCGCGGTGTTTGAGCGCGACCTCTTCACTCCGCAGGCGCTGCTCATCGCGATTCTCATCGCCCTGCTGTCGGGCATGGTGATGTCGGGTGTTCCGTCGGGCGGTTTCCTCGGTGAGCTCATGATCATCACCATGTACGGCTTCCCGCCGGCAGCTCTGCCGGTCATTTCGGTGATCGGCACCGTGGTCGACCCGCCGGCCACCACGGTCAACGCGGTCGGCGACAACGTGTCGTCAATGCTGGTGGCACGGGTTGTCGACGGCAAGGACTGGATGAACAAGAAGGACCGGACGGAGATCGCCGAGGCGCCGGACGCCTGACCGTTTTCTCGCCGGTCTTCGGTCTCTCGCCAGCGGCCTGCTGGGCGCTCCCGTGAGTCAACTGTGTGACCCACCGCGCACATTTTTGGTGGTTTGCGTCACAAGATGTAAGGTTCTGGCATTCCATTCCGAGCAAATGCTCAGAAAACACACATACTCACGGAGAAAATGATGGTCGAATCGATCAACAACGCGCTGGTTGCCATCAGCGGCGTTATCTGGGGACCCTTCCTGCTTATTCCCCTGCTGCTCGGCACCGGTCTGTACCTGACCATCCGCCTGGGCGGCCTGCAGTTCGTCAAGCTGATCCCGGCAATGAACCTGGGTCTGATCAAGCGCCGGGACAAGGGCGAAGAGGAAGGCGACATTTCGCAGTTCCAGGCGCTGACCACCGCGCTTGCGGCAACCGTCGGCACGGGCAACATCGTCGGTGTTGCAACGGCTCTGAGCATCGGCGGTCCCGGTGCTCTGTTCTGGATGTGGATAACCGGCCTGGTCGGTATGGTCACCAAGTACGCCGAATCGTTCCTCGCTGTGCGCTTCCGCACCACTGACACTGCCGGCGAGAAGAGCGGTGGTCCCCAGTACTACCTGGAGCGCGGCATCAAGGGGCCGCTGGGCAAAGTCCT
>CABTZE010000041.1 GCA_902489215.1 uncultured Brevibacterium sp. | reverse complement strand
CTCTCGAGGTGGACGGCAGCTTCCGGGGGCAGGTCACCGCGGCGAGTATTCAGTGGGGGTCGATCAGCTCGGTGCAGATCGGCTATTGGATCGATTCGCGCCTGGCGGGCCGTGGGCTTATGCCGTTGGCTGTCGCGATGACCACTGACGCTTGTTTCTTCGACCTGGGGCTGCACCGGGTCGAGATCAACATTCGGCCCGAAAACAGCAAGAGCCTGCGCGTTGTCGAAAAGCTTGGCTTCCGCTTTGAGGGTGTGCGCCGTGGGTACATGCACATCGCGGGGAAGTGGGCGGATCACCGTTCGTACGCGCTTCTTTCTGACGAGGTGCCGACTGGGCTCGCCAGTGCCTACATCCGTGACCGCGGGTGGGGTGAGAGGTGAGCCCGGCCTGACGTGAGGTGTGGTCGGCGGCCGGAGGGCGCCTCGGGAATTGAGTCCTTCGATAGGTGAGGCGAGCGGGTTTCTGGAGGGCGCTCCGGGCAGGGAAAATGAGTGGACGCTGACAATGTGACAGACACACCGCGATGCATCCCCAATCCGACATTGGGTGTGCATATTGTTGTGTTTTGGATGATCAGCGAAATCGGCGCCGGACGGACACATCTATGAATTCACACAGCTCATCGCAGATGCGCAGCCCGCGGGAACCTGCACGCGGCGCGCAGAATGCTGCCCCGACCAGTGGTGCTGCAGTTGACGGTGCACAGGGTGGTGCTGAGGTTGGTGCCGGCGTGGACACGCGGAATGTGCGTCGTGCGCTCGGCGTTGGTGTTCTGTTCTTCGGTCTGGCAACGGTCGTCACATTGTTCTTTGCTCTGTTCACCGCTCTGACCTGGGCGGTTCCCGTTCTGAGCGCGGCAATGGCTCTTAGCTGCGTGCTGGTTGTCATCGCCATCAACGGCGAAGCATCGGAAGGTGCCGTTGCGCGCCGCTCGGCGCCGGCGGCGAAGGCTGCTGAGCCTGTGGCTGAAGCCGGCAAATCTGCGGCTGCGCCGACGGCAAAGGCTGCCGGACCTGCGCCGGCCGCGAAGGCTCCTGCCGCGAAGGCCGAGCCTGCTGCTGCGGCTGCTGCCACCGAAACGCCCTCCGTCAAGGTGACCCCGCAGGTGCCGGCCCAGAAGGGGATGACGAGCGGCACCTCGTCCGTTTCGAAACTCATGTCGAACCGCAGCGGTACGCCTCGCGAGACTCGTGCCGAGCGTGTGCGTCGACTGGCGGCCAGTTCCATGCGCCGCAACGATGTTCCCAGCCGCGAGGTGCTTGACCTCGAGGCCCCGACCGGCGAGATTCCGGTTGTTTCCACTGGTGAGACGCGTGTGCGCGAGGTTGTCGCGAGCAGTGAGTTTGCTCCTCGCCCGGTGCCGGAGCCGACGTACGTCAAGGTGGCTCGTGCCGCTGGCGAAAGTGCGGCGCAGGACAGTGCGGCTGTTTCGGCAGCCGAACGTGAGTCCGCTGCCGAACACTTCGCGGCCGCCGAGGGCACTGTTCCCGAATTGGTCGATGCTGCGAAGGAAGACGACGGCAGTGCTGCTCTGAAGCACGGCCGGAAGGCTATTCGCGCCGATAGGCAGGTTGCGAAGCCGGGTGCTGTGTCGCGTGCTGCGGAAGACGCGGCATACGAAAAGGTCAACGACCTGCTGGCTCGCCGCCGCGCTTGATCGTTAGCCTGCGGCTGCGTTCAGCTCGCTGCCGCGCCTGAGTTCTATTGCTGAAGCCCCGTCCGGTTCTTACACCGGGCGGGGCTTCAGCGTTTCAGGGATCTATGGCCGGGCGGGGCTTCAGCGTTTCAGCGTCTGCGTACAAAAGTGGGGGCGGGCTCGATGCCCGCCCCCACTTTTACGCCGCAGCTAACGCGCCCAACCGCAGTTGACGCGCCCAGCGGCCGCAATTACGTAGGCCGAATCACCCCACGGGCGTGGCGGCATCACCCCACGGGTGTGGCGACGTACTTGATTTCGAGGTATTCGTCGATGCCGAACTGCGAACCTTCGCGGCCCAGGCCGGATTCCTTCACACCGCCGAAAGGTGCAGCAGGGTTCGAAACAAGTCCGGTGTTGAGTCCGACCATGCCGGCTTCGATCTGCTCGGACAGGCGGAGGGCCTTTTCGAGGTTCTCGGTGTACAGGTAGGACGAAAGCCCGAATTCAGTGGCGTTGGCCATTTCGATGGCTTCGTCTTCGCTGTCGAAGGTGTAGATCGGGGCGACGGGGCCGAAGATCTCTTCGCGGTTGATCGCAACATCGGCGGGGATGTTCGTGAGCACGGTGGGTTCGTAGAAGAACCCGTCGCCTTCAACGCGTTTACCGCCGGTCACGACGTGAGCACCGGCCGAAACGGCTTCGTCCACCAGCTCAGCAACCTTGTCGAGTGCCTTTTCTTCAACCAGCGGGCCGATGTCAACGCCGTCCTCAAGCCCGTTGCCGACCTTGAGCGCTTCCATCCGCTGCGCCATCCGCTTGGCGAATTCGTCGGCAACAGACGAGTGCACAATGAGGCGGTTTGCCGCGGTGCAGGCTTCGCCGATGTTGCGCATCTTCGCCTGCATTGCACCTTCGACAGCCTTGTCGAGGTCGGCGTCTTCGCACACGATGAACGGTGCGTTGCCGCCGAGCTCCATGGAGGTCTTGAGTACGTTGTCGGCTGCCTGCTTCAGCAGGTTCTTGCCGACCTCGGTGGATCCGGTGAAGGAGATCTTGCGCGCGATGCCGGATTCCATCCACGGGGTGACCACGCGGCGGGCCGAGCTCGACGTGACGACGTTGACTACACCTGCGGGAACACCGGCTTCGACCAGCACTTCCATAAGCATGAACGATGTCAGCGGGGTCAGCTGCGCGGGCTTGAGCACAACGGTGCAGCCTGCTGCCAGTGCGGGCCCGATCTTGCGGGTGCCCATGGCCAGCGGGAAGTTCCAGGGCGTGACCAGGATGCACGGGCCGACCGGCTCCTTGGAGATCATGAGGCGGTTTTTGCCGTCGGTGGACTTCATGTAGTCGCCGCCGATGCGCACGGCCTCTTCGGAGAACCAGCGGAAGAATTCGGCGCCGTAGGCAACTTCGCCCTTGGCTTCGGTGAGCGATTTGCCCATTTCAGCGGTCATGACCGCACCGATTTCGTCCTGCTTCTCCATGAGCAGTTCGAAGGCGCGGCGCAGGATTTCTCCGCGTTCGCGCGGTGGGGTGGCAGCCCACGATTTCTGTGCCCGGCCAGCTGCTTCGATGGCGTCTTGGGCGTCTTTTTCGCTGCCGTCGGCAACTTTGGCAATGACTTTGCCGGTTGCGGGGTTGATGACGTCGATGGTGTCGCCGGTTTCGGCGTCGCGCCACTGCCCGTCAATGAACAGTCCGGTGTTGACCTTGTCGATGATCGACTGCACGTCCATGCTTGAGCCGTCCTTTCTTGTCGCTCCTGTGCCAGTGTATGCCCCGAGGGCGCCGCCCGGCTGACCGTTTTGCCTGCTGGTCAGCGCCTGTTCTGGCCAGCTGACGAGGCGCCGCTCACCACCGCACACCACTGCCCGGTTGCGCTGTGCTCACCGGGCACACAGCCGCCGAGGTGGAGCTCAGCTGGCGCTCTTAAGCTCACCTCGGCTGGCCCTCACTTCACGTGTTCGGCGTATTCGGGGTGCTTTTCGATGTAGTGCTCGACGTAGCTGCACGAAGGTGTGAACGTGAACCCGTCCTGGACGGATTCACTGAGTGCACGACCGACGATCTGCCCTGCAACGCCTTTGCCGGTGTAGCCGTCGTGGGTGACGGTTTGGAAGAAGTCGCGGTGGGTGCCGTTTTCGCTATAGGCGGCGAAGCCTGCTTCTTCGCCGTCGATGAATCCGACGTAGCGGTTAGTGTCTCGCTGGTGTTCGATGTTGACGTCTGTCATGGGGCTCCCTTTCGCTGCTGGGCTGGCTGCCACCTGTCGGGCCGAAGCCGTCGAACCGGTGCCAGCCGCGTCTCATCCGGCCCAACGAAGTGAGACACTCACCTTATTCCGTTTACAGTGGTGAGCAGCACATGTAAACCCGACCGCCAAAACCCGCACACCCCAAACACCACTGACCGTCCAACGACAACACTCACCCAAAATCCGTGGGAGGTTCCCTTGTTGAACATCGATGCTGAAACTCTGCTGTCGACGGTGTCGTCAGCTCAGGCGCGTGACGGCATGCGCGAAGCTCTTCGTGCCGGCTATGACCCGGACACGTGCCTGCCGCGCACATCGGCGGATCTTCCCAATGGCCAGTTCCTGTTTATGCCCAGCGCTGTTGATGATTTCGTGGGCATCAAGGTGCTCACGCTCACCCCGGAGAACGCCGACCGCAACCTGCCGACTATTCAGGGCAGCGTCCTGCTGTTCGAGGGCAAGACCCAGGCACCCCTGGCGACCGTCGATGGTGCAGCGATCACCGAGCTGCGCACACCCGCACTGTCAATGGCCGGTGTGAAGGACGTGCTGCAGCGCCGCTTCGCCGACGGCGTCCACATGGTGATCTTCGGTGGGGGAGCGCAGGCTGCCGCTCACGTTGAGGCCGCCCAGGCCACAGTGCCCGTAACCTCGCTGACCGCGGTCGTCCGGGGTGAAGGCAAGGCGCAGAGGGTTGCTGCCAAGGCCGCCGAATTCGGCATCGAGTTCACGGAGGCTATCTCCAACAGCACCGAGGCCATCGCTGCAATCGAAAAAGCCGGCTTCATCGTGACCGCAACCGGTGCTTCGGAGCCGCTGCTGGAGGACGCCCACGTCCGCGATGACGCTGTTCTCGTCGCGATGGGCTCCCACCTGCTGGATGCGCGCGAACTTCCCGGCGATCTGCTGGGTCGTTCGACCGTCGGCGTCGAATCAATTGAAAACGGCAAGCGCGAAGCCGGCGATGTTCACCAGGCCATCGAAGAAGGCCACTTGACCTGGGATGACGTTCTGTCGTTCAGTGAAATTGTGAAGTCTGAGGGCGCCTGCATTCCCGATGACCGCCCCTTTGTGTGGAAGTCGGTCGGCCAGGGTTGGGAAGACATCGTCGTGGCCGGCCTGGCCTACCGCGCTGCTCTCAAGGGCTCTGCCGCTCTCAAGGGCACCGACAAGTGAGCGCCCTGACCATCCGCCAAGCCGAACCCGCCGACGCTCCCGCGCTGGTCGACCTCATCGAATCGGCCTACCGCGGGGATCGTTCGCGCTCCGGCTGGACCACGGAGGCTGACCTCCTGGACGGACAGCGGGTCGACCTGCCCATGGTCGAGGAGATGCTCGGCACCTCGACCGTTCTGGTCGCCTTTGAATCCGCTGACGAGGCGCCTGCCGGCTCCCGCTCTCCTCTTGCCACCGTAACGCTCACGGATGAGGGCGATGGTGTGGCGTATTTCGGCACGTTCGCGGTCTCACCGGATGCACAGGGCGGCGGTGTGGGCAAAGAGCTCATGGCGTATGCCGAATCCTTCGCGCAGCGCGAATGGGGCACAACTTCCATGCGCATGACGGTCATCAGCAAGCGAGCCGAGCTCATCGCGTTCTATGAGCGCCGCGGCTATCAGCGCACGGGCGAAACCGAGCCGTTCCCGTACGGGCAGGAGCGCTTCGGCGTGCCCAAGGTCGACGATCTCGAGTTCGCGGTCTTCAGCAAGCGGCTCGGCTAACCGCTGACCTCGAAACCTCTTTCTTACCTGGTGGGATCATGTCCCGCGGATTGTGTGATCGAGGGCACATTGGGTTTAGACTCATCAGTAGCCATCCGCCGGACAGTTCGTGTGTCAGCGGTCGGCCCACATAGACGTGGGTTGGCTGCCTAGCCTTGGCCTGTGCGGCGGCACGCTGTTTCCACAGGAAGCGAGGACACATGCTCAAGGGAATCCCTTCGACTCTCGGTGACAGCTACCAGCTGAACACCACCACTCTGATGCGGCATGCGGTGAACAACTTCCCGCAGCAGGTCATCACCCACCGCACGAACGACGGCGAGTGGCACAACACGACGTACGGCGAATTCGGCAAGCGAGTCAGCCGTCTGGCGCACGCTTTGGACAAGCTGGGCATCGGCCCGGGCACGATGGTCGGTGTTGCCGACTGGAACTCGCTGCGCCACTTCGAGCTCTACTTCGGCCTTCCAGGTGTTGCAGCGACGATGCTGCAGATCAACATCCGCCTGGCCCCGACGGACATTCAGTACGTTGTGAACCACTCGAACGCCGAGTGGATCTTCATTGACGAATCCCTCCTGCCGATTGCCGAAGCGATCGCCAAGTCCAGCTACGTCAAGGGCTTCGTCATCATGACGGACAGGCCATCTTCGGAGATCGAGCACAATCTGCCGAACGCCTACTTCTACGAAGACCTGCTGGCTGAAGCCGCCGAAGAACACGGCGACGACTACGAATTCCAGCAGATTGAAGAGACCACGGCCTGCTACGCCGGCTACACCACCGGCACAACGGGACGTCCGAAGGGCGTCTACTATTCGCACCGTTCCATGTACCTGCACACCGTGGCGGTCATCAGCAACCTCAAGATCGACTTCACCGATGTTGCTATGCCGTTTACACCGATGTTCCACGTGCTGTCGTGGGGCTTCCCGCAGGCTGCAATGGGTGCGGCGGCGAAGCTCGTGCTGCCGGGCATGTTCTCGGCAACGGACATCGGCCCCGTGGCCGAGGCGATTGCCCGGGAAGGTGTCACCGTCACCAACGGTGCACCGGCACTGTTTGCGCCGATTCTTGAGTACTTCCGTTCATTGGATACCCCGCCGGATCTGTCGCGCACCCGCATGATCGCAGGTTCTACAGAACCTCCGGTTGCCCTCATGAAGGGCTTCAAGGAACTCACCGGCGCCTATGTCATCCACGGCTACGGAGCGACGGAAACGTCCCCGCTGGCGTCGATCAACTGGCAGCTGCCGCCCTGGCTCAAGGACTTGTCGGAGGACGAACAGTGGGACATCCGCCGTGCGCAGGGTGTGCCGCTGCTGGGTGTGGAATCCCGCGTGGTCGACCCCACCGGCGAAGACGTTCCGCACGACGGCAAGTCCAATGGCGAGATCATCATGCGCGGCCCCTGGATCACGGAGTCCTACTACAAGCTCGATGACAACGACGACCGCTTCATGGACGGCTGGTGGCGTTCAGGCGATGTCGCCGTCATCCTGCCGACGGGTCACCGCAAGATCACCGACCGCCTGAAGGACGTCATCAAGTCCGGCGGTGAGTGGATCAGCTCGATCGACATGGAAAACGCCATTCTCGACGAACCCGCTGTCCTCGAAGCCGCTGTCATCGGTGTGCCGGACGCCAAGTACGACGAACGTCCCGTCGCGTTCGTTGTGCCCCGCCCCGGCAAGGAAGTCACGGACGACATGGTGATCAACGTGCTCAAGGACCGGTTCGCCAAGTGGCAGCTGCCGGACAAGATCGTCATCACGGAAGAGCTGCCCCGCACCTCGGTCGGCAAACTCGACAAGAAGGTTCTGCGCAGCGACTGGCAGGATAACAACAGCTGACCTGACCACCACTTTCATACTCACGAGGCGCCGCCCGCCTCCCAGCCGCATCGCACCTCAGGTGCGGTGCCCGGGATGGTGAGCGGCGCCTCGTCATTTGATTTCCTCTACCCTTGTGGGGTGATGAAAACCCCAGCAAAGAGTTCTGACGAGGTCCAGGCGGACACTCGTTTCTTCGGTCACCCGCTCCCACTGGCCCAGCTTTTCGGCTTGGAGATGTGGGAGCGTTTTTCGTATTACGGCATGCAGGGGATCTTGGCGATCTACCTGTACTTCTCGGTTGCCGACGGTGGTTTGGGCTACAGTCAGACCACGGCCACCGCGTTTGTCGGTGCATACGGCGGTGCGGTGTTCCTGGCGACCATTCTGGGTTCCTGGATTGCCGACCGTGTGCTCAGCTCGGAGCGTGTGCTGTTCAGCAGTGCGATCATCATCGTTGCAGGCCACGTGGCTTTGGCGATTGTGCCGGGCTTTGCCGGTGTGCTCATTGGTACGGGGCTTGTGGCACTCGGTTCGGGTGGTCTGAAGGCGACAGCCTCAGCGATTGTCGGCACGCTGTATTCGGAAAAGGACCCGCGGCGTGATGCCGGGTTCTCGCTGTTCTACCTGGGCATCAACGTCGGTGCTCTGCTGGGTCCGCTGATTGTGGGTCTGCTGCAGGATCGGATCGGCTTTCACATCGGCTTCGGTGCCGCTGCGGTCGGTATGGCACTCGGCCTGATTGTGTACATGACCGGCCGGAAGAACCTGCCTGCGGATTCGCGCAAGACGGTGAACCCGCTGCCGCGCAACAAACTGTGGATTCTGCCTGCCGCGGTTGTTGCGGTTGGTCTGGCCATTTGGGCTGTTGTGGCTCTTGGCTGGCTGACGGTGTCGAACATTTCCACGTGGATTGCAGGTGTTTCGGCGTTCGCGGCGATTGTGTACTTCACGATCATGACCACCAGCAAGCAGGTCACCTCTGTTGAACGTTCGCGCGTGTTTGCGTTCATTCCGTTCTTCTTGGCGTCTGTTGTCTTCTGGGCGCTGTATCAGCAGATCTTCGGCGTGCTGGTTGTGTACTCCGATGAAAGCCTTAACCGTTCGGTGTTCGGCTGGGAAATGCCGATCGCGTGGGTCACGCTGATCCCCGCCGCGTGGGTGATCCTGCTGTCGATGGGCACCTCGGCGCTGTGGCTTCGCATGGGTGACAAGCAGCCCTCGACCATGGTCAAAGCCGGTCTGGCGCTGGTGCTGATCGGTGTGGCGTTCCTGCTGTTCATCCCGTTCTCGTCCAGTGGTACCGGTGATGCGCGCACGCCGCTGCTGTACATGATCTTCCTGCTGATGCTGTTCGTCATCGCGGAGCTGCTCATTTCGCCTATTGGCCTTTCGGCAGCTACGCGCTTGGCACCGCGGGTGTTCCGTTCGCAGATGATCGCTCTGTTCTTCCTGGCATCCGGTGTGGGTACATCGCTTGCCGGTGTGACCTCGCAGTTCTACGCGGTGGACAACCAGCTGCCCTACTGGATGTGGCACGGTATTGCCGCTCTGGTCTTCGGTGCGATTGTTCTTGCCGCAGCTAAGCCGGTTACAAAGCTCATGAAGGGAGTCCGCTGATGAAGGTCGCCGTTATCGGTGCTGGCACGATTGGCCAGTCGTGGGCGAAGCTGTTCGCCTCCCACGGGCACGAGGTTGTTCTGAGCGACCCCCGTGAGGATCTCGGGGAGATCGTTTCTGGGTTGGTTGACGAGGCGCCGGCTGCGGCTGGTGTGGTTGGTTCCGTGCGGGCTGCCGAGGGAGAAGATCCTCTGGCAGATGCCGCCTCGGGTGCTGATTTCATCCAGGAGTGCGGCCCGGAGCGTGTTGATGTGAAGCGCGAACTCTTTGCTGCGGCTGCCGAACATGCGTCGGCACAGGCCGTGTTTGCCTCGAGTTCGTCGGCGATTCCGGCATCGGTGACCGCTGCGGAACTGCCCGACGATGTCGCTGCCCGCCTGCTGGTAGGACACCCGTTCAACCCGCCGCACATCATGCCGCTGGTCGAGGTTGTTCCTTCACCGAAGACTTCGGATGAAGCGGTGCAGACGGCTGTTGAGTTCTACCGCGGCGTGGGCCGTGAGCCGATTGTGCTGCGGAAGGAAGCGCGCGGCTTTGTGGGCAACCGCCTGCAGAACGCAGTGCTGCGTGAAGCTGTGCACTTGGTACAGAGCGGTGTTGTCAGCGTTGAAGACCTCGACGCTGCCGTGCGCAATTCGCTGGGCATCCGGTGGGCTGCGGTTGGGCCGTTTGAAGGTCTGCACTTAGGTGGCGGCAAGGCTGGTCTGCGCGGGCTCATGGAGCATATTGGGCCGAGTTTTGCCGAGATCGATCTGCCTGAGCCCGATATGTCTATGGAAGGCATGGCCGAAGTTTTCGAGCAGGCTGAAACCGCCTATGGAATGCCGCCCGAGGAATCGATCGCTGTTCGCCGCGACGAAATCCAAAACGCGATCCTCCGCGCGAGGACCGCTGGGCGTTGAGGCGGACCGCTGGCCGTTAAGCGGGGCTTGAGTTTCGCTTAAGCAGGCAGATCCCTCGTCGGGCCGGTTTTTCTGGTGCCCGGCGGGGGATTCTGCTGTCTAGGTGGAAGAGTAGCTTTTAGCCACACCTCACACTGCGGCGCGGTAGAAGTAGCTGGTGCGCTTGGCGATTGTGCCGTCAGCGTTGAAGACGAAGAAGTCGGCGAAGCCTTCGTGGGCGTCGGATCCGTCTTTGAGTTTGCCGTTGAATTCGCCGCGCGAGGCCGCCTGGTTGCCGCTCACAATGACGTCGAGCAGAGTGTGCTCTCCTGATTCGATGATGCGGTTTTCCAGGTAGAAGCGGCGGATGTCTTCGCCGACCATGGTGTCGTAGCCGGGGCGGTCGTAGGTGCCGTCGGCCGCGAAGAGGTCTGCGGTGGCGTTGTCGTCGCCGGCATCCACGGTGGTGTAGTAGCGGCGGACGAGGGCTTCAACGTCGGCGGGGGACAGTTCGTCGGTCATGGGCCGTCCTTTCTGTGGCGTCGTTGCAGTGTCACTGTGGCGTCATTGCGACATGCGTGTGCAGTCACGCTCTAGACACGTATCTGCGACAGGCGTTTTCACCGGAGGTTTCGCACTCCGGCTGTGTGTTCTCTACGATAACTGTGAATCAGCACACGAACGCAAAGGAGCGCACTCATGTCGGACTCCGCAAACGGACATCCCGACGGCACCACGCCGAATCCCGGCGCAGCGCCGAACACCAACACAACTCAGGCAAACACACCGCCCAGTTCGGCGGCCGCCCCGGCGGTCATGCGCCCGCTTAACTCACTGCTAGAGAAGTGGACTCCGTCGGCGCTCATGTTTGCGATCGTGCTGAGTGTTGTTGTCGGCATTCTTGCTCTCATCCTCACCCCGACGAAACCGGTCGATGTCCTGGTCGGCTGGGGTGACGGCCTGTCGGGCCTGCTGGAGTTCATGACGCAGATGGCGCTCATCATCTTCTTGGGCCACATGTTGGCGCACACCCAACCGGTGCGGAAACTGCTGGCCAAGATCGCGGATGTGCCTTCCGGCCCCCGCTCTGCCTACGTCCTGGTCTTTGTGGTGGCCGGAGTCTCGGCACTCATCACGTGGGGTCTGTCCTTGGTCGTCGGTGCACTGCTGGCGGTCGAGGTGGCTCGTTCGGCTCGCCGTCGCGGCTTCAAGGTGCACTTCCCGCTGCTTGTTGCGGCTGGCTATTCGGGCATGGTCGTGTGGCACATGGGCTATTCGGCTTCGGGCCCTCTGACTGCGGCAACGCCCGGTTCGTTCCTTGACGAGGCCATGGGCGGCACCATCCCGGTTTCGCAGACAATTTTTGCGTGGTGGAACCTGGCGGCGGCTGCGTTGGTGCTCATTGTCATGGCGATTCTGTTTGCGTTGACCGCCCCGAAATCCAATGCCCCGATTGTTGAGATGCCGGCGGAAGTTGAGCACGGCGAAAAGCCCTTCGTGGGCGAAGAGATCGTTACTCCGGCCGACCGCATTGACGCATCCCGCATCCCCACGCTGCTGGTGGGCCTGCTGCTTGCGGCGTATATCGTGGTGCACTTTGCGCGGGGCGGCACGATGACTCTGGACATCGTCAACTGGAGCTTCCTGACGCTCATCCTGCTGTTGGTGCGCAGCCCCTTCGAGATCATCTACCTGGCCAAGGGTGCGGCGGTCAACGTCGGCGAGATCCTTCTGCAGTTCCCGCTGTACGCCGGCATTATGGGCATCATGAGCGCATCTGGTCTCATTGAGATCTTCTCGAATGCACTGGTGTCGATCTCCGGTCCGCACACATTCGGTGTTCTCGCCTTCCTCGCGGCCGGCGTCGTGAACTTCTTCGTCCCTTCCGGTGGTGGGCAGTTCGCGGTGCAGGGTCCGATCATGCTCAAGGCCGCCGAATCACTGGGCATTGACCCCTCGATTGCGATCATGGCTGTGTCCTACGGTGACCAGTGGACGAACATGATTCAGCCGTTCTGGGCTCTGCCCGTGCTGGCTATTGCGGGTCTGAAGATGCGCGACATTCTGGGCTACACCACGATGACGCTGGTGGGTTCGGGCGTTGTGCTGGGTGGAACCCTGTTCGCGGTGAGCTTCCTCGCCTGACGGGGTGCACAACCGCCCACCGCGCTGCACAGCCGCCGGCAGCCCGCACTGTCTCATCTGACTCCCATATCGGTGGGCCATACTGGTGGAATGAGCAAGTCCCCGAAGCAATCCCCGAAGTCTGTTGTCGTCGCCGCTGTGTGTCTGGTCCATCCGGACAGGCCGGAGCTGCTGATGGTTCGGAAGAAGGGGACGAGCTCGTTCATGTTGCCCGGCGGCAAGATCGAATCTGACGAGGAGCCTCTTGCCACCGCTGTCCGCGAAATCGCCGAGGAGCTGCACCTGGATCTCGACCCGGATCGGCTGGATCTGCTGGGCTCTTGGACGACGGATGCGGCTAATGAGCCGGACACTCACGTGACGGGCACGGTGTTCGCCTACCGCGGGACCCCGGATGGTCTGAATGTTCAGGGTCCGAGGTTCTTCAATGAAATTGACCAGGCGGAGTGGTTCCCGATTGCGGATCTTCCCCAGGATACGGCGGAGCGTTCTTTTGCTCCGCTGACGCGCAATCACGTTATCCCTGAGCTGCTGGCTCGCGGCATGGTCATGGGCGGAGCCACGGCCCAGACTTCGGGTCAGACTCCCGGGGTGAACTGAGTGAACGACCAGAAGCCGAATCCGCCGGTCAAGCGGATCAGCACTGGTGTGCTGCTTTTCGCCCTGGTGGTCATCTTGGGTCTGTTTGTGCAGACCAGCCTGGTGTTGGAGGCCGACCATGAAGTTCTCGGCGACATGATCGAACACCGCAGCGACCCGCGTACAGCGTTCTTGGTGTTCTTCACCAATATCTTCAGCCCCTTGGGCACGATCATCCTGGGCGTGCTGGTGGCGGTGATTGTGTGGGTGCTGGCCGGCAGTTGGCGTCCGGCGGCCTATATTGCCGGCTGTGTTGCGCTCGCCTCAGCGATCACGCATTCGCTTAAACCGCTGTATGCCCGTCCCCGTCCGGCGGAGGAGCACCGGATGGTGTTGGAGACGAACTTTTCGTTCCCCTCGGGTCATGCCACGGGAACGTCGTCGCTGCTGTTTTCGTCGGCTGTTGTTTTCAGTCTGCTGTTTGTGCGCTTGTGGCAGCGGGCGATCATTTGGGCGGGCGCTTTGGGCATGACTGCGCTCATCTGTTTGTCACGCCTGTATTTGGGCGTGCACTATTTCACTGATGTGACGGCCGGCTGTCTGGTGGGCGTGGGCTCCTGTTTGGTGCTGTACGTGCTTGTCCGGCACAGGCTGATGTCGCTGAAACGCAGAAAAGCCCTGCGGAAATGGCGTGAACAGCAGCGCGGTGCTGGACTGCGAGCCGCTCAGGCTTCGCAGAAAACAGAAACACGGCAATGACGCGCAGCTCCAGCAGCCATACGGTGCACAAGAACCACAAAGCGCACAGCAGAAGTACCGACCGTCTGGTCCCGATCTTGGCGGATACGGAAACCTCTGCTGATCTCATTCCACCTAAGCAGCGCAAGCGCGAGCGCTGGCTGCACGTGATCTTCTACATCACGCTGATCGGCAAGGGCCTGTTTGGTTTGGGTCAGATGGCCTCGGGCATTGTGGTTCTTGTCCTGCCCCGGCACGTGTGGCATCAGCTGGCTGTGAAGCTTACGGCGGGGAATACGGACAACCCTGTCACGGCGTGGCTTCTGTATCAGACGGAGAATCTGGATTCGGGTATTCAGCTGTATGCGGCGATCTACATGATCAGCCACGCGGCCACGAAGATCGTTTTGGTGTGGGCTGTGCTGAAGGGCAAGATGTGGGCCTACCCCTGGATGATGGGATTCTTGGCGGTGTTCATCATCTACCAGACTTACGAAATCTTTGCCCGTCACTCGATCTTCTTTGTGCTGCTGACGATCTTCGACATCTTCATCGTGTGGCTCACCCGCCACGAATGGAACCTGCAGAAACGCCAAAGGGCACTGAAAGAAGCGGCTGCCGCTGCCGCGTCTGGCCCCGCTTCAGCCGAACGCCCGGATAAACCCGCGGACTGACCTGACCTCAGAAAAATATGAGGTGCCTGCTCACGTGAGCAGGCACCTCGTCATGTGGTGGTGGGGGGTCAGTCGCCGGTGAGGTCGTCGCGTCCGGG
>CABTZE010000040.1 GCA_902489215.1 uncultured Brevibacterium sp. | reverse complement strand
GATCGCGACGCTCGGATCATCTTGCAGCTCGATCCGTTAAGCATCGCTGCTCAGCCGGGGTCAGTGCTGCGTTCAGTGCGCTCGGCGTACAGTTCCCCCGTGGCAAACCGCGCACCAAGCGCATTCACCATGATGAGGTCGTCCTCGGAATCAACACCCTCGGCAACAACGACCGCCCCGGTGCGTTCAACGTGGGCTCGCAAGAGCATATTGAGCTTAGCCAGGTGTTCTTTGTCTTCTATTTTGAGCACGCCCGGGTGGAGAGCCACCACCGCGGGATTGACCAGCGGCAGATAAGCCGTTGTAGCAAGGTCGAGCCCGACGCCCGATATCCCCATCGACCAGCCCAGCTGGCGGGCCGAGCGCACTGAACGCAGCACTGACCCCGGCTGAGCAGCGATGCTTAACGGATCGAGCTGCAAGATGATCCGAGCGTCGCGATCCGTGCGGTCTTCAAGAGTGACGAGCGATTCCGGTTCAGCGTTCACAAACAGTCGCGTGTGGGATTCAAGACCCGCGGCTTCGGCATCCCGAAGAGTCTGTTCGCGGATGGACGAATCGATGTCCCCCACCATGTGCGAATCGCGGACGGCCCGTCGCAGATCTTGGGGGCTGATCGGCGCTCCGTCGGTGTCTGCACAGTGGCTGACGCGGTACCCGGCGTCCATGCCGGTAATGACATCAACGACTGGAGAAAACAGCGAACGCACTCCCCCGGAGCGCACAAGCTCTTCGAGGTCCGGACCTCCGATGGCGTTGGCATCGTGTGTCACTGTCGCTACTCCCCTTTTCCTTTTGCGGGCGCTGCCAGTGTCTCACACACAGGCTGCCGCGGTCAGAAAACCGTCACGTGCGCGGAAACTTCGCACAGGGTTCAGCTGGAAGATACGGTCTTGCGGCCCGGAGGCTGACCGCCGCCCCGGCGGCCCGAGACGATCACATCCCAGACGGCCACCGCGGCGGCCGCACTCATGATGACGCCGATGACCGTGAAAGCAGTGATGAACGCAGCGTCCCAGCCTGCAGTCGCTTGGACCGCGAACAGGGTTCCGGTGATGGCGGCGATGCCCACTGCCGTACCGACCCTCTGCCCAGTCTGGAGCACCCCGCCGGCGGCTCCGGAATCCCGGACCGGCACCTCGAGCAGGGTAAGAGTCTGGTTAGGACTGACGATGACACCCTGAGCCGTGCCCAGAACAGACAGCGGGAGCATAAGCCACCAGATGCTCACGAGCCCCGCCTGAGCAAGCAGAACAACACTGATCGAGCCGGCAACGCACACAATGGCGATCACCATGCCCCAGAGAACCAGGCGTCGACCGTAGGCGAAGACCCTGCGGCCGGCCCAGGCAGAGGTCCCGATGGTTCCGAGTGCTCCCGGAAGTCCAATAAGACCAGCCTGCAGCGCGGTGAAATCGTGACCGCCCTGCAGGAACACCGCAGATACAACCCAGATGCTGGTCGTGCCCATGAAATACAGGCCGATGAGCAGTGAGCCGTTGGCGAAGCTCGGGATCCGGAAGAGGCTGAGATCAACCATCGGTTCGCGCCCGCGGGCCTTATAGCGCTTCTCCCAGGCAACCCACACGCCGATGAGTGCAATGCCCACAAACACGAGCGAGAACACCCAGGCACCGAGTGCGCGCTCCATGAAGGGCAGCATGATCAGCAGGATCGCCAGCGCGAAGAGAACTGTTCCGACCGGGTCCATGTCGGCGCGGGACTTTCCACGACCGTCAGTCTCGGCTGTGTCAGCAGCGCCCGTCCACGCACTCGCCGGGAACAGGCGAAACGCTGCAAAAGCCCCGATGAGCGCGAAGGGAACATTGATGAGAAAGGATGCACGCCAGCCCCAGCCGTCACCGAAAGCAGCCATGAAGACCCCGCCGAGCACAGGACCGATCGCCACCGAAATGCCGACCGTCGAACCGAAGTAGCCGAATGCGCGGCCGCGTTCAGGGCCGGAGAAATACTGTTGGATGAGGCCGACGGTCTGCGGATTCAGCAGCCCGGATCCAAAGCCCATGAGGATGCGGGCGAGGTTGAGCACGATGTCGTTCGGCGCCAATCCGGCAAGCAGCGACGCTGCGCCGAACAGGATCGAGCCGATGACGAACAGGCGACCGCGCCCGTACACGTCTCCCGCACGCCCGGCGGCGACAAGAAGAACGCCGAAGGAAAGCGTGTAGCCCGACAGTACCCACTGGAGCGCTGAGGACGGCGCACCGAGATCGCGGCCGATGGCCGGCAGGACGACATTGACGATCGACACGCTCAGCAGCGACATGAACACCGGAATGAGCACTACCAACAGAATCTGCCTCTGCTGCTGTGTCAGCTTTCCGGAACTCACGCTGTGCGCCGCCTTTCGTCATTCAGCAGGAGGATCTGCTGCCTTTGGTTGCCATAGGAAAACCGGTTTCCGAGGTGGAACTCAGTTTTTCTGGTGCCTTCAGCTCTGAAGGAGGCTCAAGTAGATCTCTTCAAAGGTATCGAGAGTTGCTGAGATATCGTGACGAGCCGCAATCTTCTGCGCGGCCAAGCTCATAGCCTTGTGCTCATCGGCAGTGGCCGTTGCGATTTCAGTGAATGCCTGAGCGTATCCGTCGATATCCCTCGGCGCGATGAGCCGACCGTTGACACCATCCTCACACAGGTGAGGAAGAGCGACAGCGTCAGCCAGAACAACCGGCACACCCGTAGAAAGCGCCTCGAGAGTAGCGATGGACTGCAGTTCAGCTGTCGATGGCATGCAGAAGATATCCGCCCGCTGGTAGGCGGCCACCAGTTCAGCATCGCTGACCTTCCCGCGCAGAACCACGCGATCAGCAAGGCCCAGTTTGTCCGCAAGGTCCGCGAGTGCCTTTTCCTGTTCGCCCGCGCCGATGATCTCAGCCCGCAGGTCCAGCGTCGGATCGGTCTTGGCGATTGCCTCGATGATGTCCTCGATGTGCTTCTCAGCCGACAGACGACCGACAAAGAGGATTGTCGGCGAGGTACCGGCCTTGTCCTCTGCTGGTTCGGCAGGGTGGAAGTGGGACAGGTCGATGCCGCAGGACACTGCTCGGATCGGCTTGTCAAAGCCGTGTTGGTGGAGTAGGTCCGCGGCCAATTGGGTGGGAACCGTGATGTAGTCAGCAGACTGGTATTTCTTCTTCAAGTCCCACCATGCGGCCTTCTCGGCCGTAGCGACGATCGCCGCGGGTACGTTGACATACGGTGCCACGTTCTGCGGCATGAAGTGGTTGGTGCCGACAATCGGAATTCGACGGCGACGGGCCATTGTGAAGGCGCGCCGTCCGATAACGAAATGCGCCTGCGTGTGGATGATGTCCGGTTGGATCTGGTCGATCAGCCGATCGAACGCGGGCGCGACATTCCAGGGCATGCAGATCATCCACGTCGGGTGCAGCGGCCAGCGCTGCGATTTGATGTAGTGAACCTCCACCCCGTGGTCATCAGCTTGGTGGTACGCCAATCCTGTTGGTGAAGGGCAGATGACGTGAACACTGTGGCCGCGTCCGGCAAGGCCCTGAGCTAGCTGCTGCGCAAATGTTGCAGCGCCGTTGACTTCTGGGGCGTATGTTTCGGCGGGGATGACGATTGTGAGGGGGCGGTTCATGCTCGATGTGTGGTCGGGGACGGGATGTTGTCATCACTCTCTCGGCGTTCAAGCACATCGGGATGAAACCGAGCGAGGACGGTAACTCCCAAGCACGCTACCAGTCCCGCCGCAACCATGATCACAGGTACCCATACCGGCGCAGCTGATGCCTCATCAAGAACAGCGACCCCGAGAACCACAGCGACGATCGGGTCGATAACGGTGAGCCCCGCAATGACGATTTCCGGCGGACCCGATGCGTATGCAGCCTGTACAAACCACGAACCTACGCCGCCGCACACTGCAACGCTCAGCAGGTTGAGCCAGGTCACGGCCGGCAGTCCCCCGGCAAGGAACTGAGACGCACAGACATGCGTATTGGTTGCCACACACGCAAAGAGAATGGCCGCGCTGATCACGTTGAACAGCTGATGCGGTCGGCGCTGAACAAAGCGGCCCACAACGGTGATTGCGAGAAGTGCCGCCGAGACCCACACCATCGGGAGGGCCTCAGCACCGAATCTGACGCGAGACACCGCAAACAGCGAAGAAACTCCTACAAAACCGGCGATACCGGCAACACAGAAAAGCACGGCTGTATAGACCCGCCTCTTGAACACCAGTCCCCGAGCAAATCGGGCAATGAGAACAGACACGGCCAGAGAGACCGCACCAACGGGTTGAACAACCATGACAGGCGCAAGAGCAAGGGACAGGACACCGGCGGTGACGGCGATGACCATGATCGCGGTACCCAGCAGCCACCTGCCGGACCTGAAGAGCCGGAAGAATGCGCGAATGCCGAAGCGCTCGGCCTCATGCGCGGCAGTGACACCGGAGTGCTGCACGGCTGCTCCAACAGCAAGGCCTACAGCAGATACCAGTGCGAACCCTAACGCTGCCCAAATATTCACTCCAGCACTGTACAGCGAACGAGTGCAGATCAGCTGAGAGAATCGGTAAGGAAGAGAGAACCGAGAACGAAAAAGCCCCGATCGGGGATCGGGGCTGAAGCGCTCCTCCGGCTGGGCTCGAACCAGCGACCCTTCGATTAACAGTCGAATGCTCTGCCAACTGAGCTACGGAGGATTAGTGCTCGCCTTGAGCACGAGTCATAACTTTAGAACACCCTGCGCGCGGATGCAAATCCAACTCACAGCAGCAGGCGAGCTCGACCTCGAGAGCCTTAAAGAGCCCGACTTCAGAACAGAACTCAGAGAAAACGAGATCCGGCCACAAGGGAGCAAAACCGCGCACAACCAGCGAAAACACGCGCTTCATGCGGCAATTTCAAGCCGACGCGCCGACTAGTCGATAAATTCCTTGTGACAATGTTGCAGTTTTGTCATATTATGGCTTCTTGAAACTTAACAGCCTAGGCTTCGACCTTCTTCCTCCTTCGAGTCGGGCCGTTAGTTTTTATACGGGGAAACATGTCTCTTTTGAATAAAGTGACGGTCGCCGCAACGGCTACTGTCATGCTATTCGGCACGGGCATCGCATCCGGTTCCGCGGTAAGCGCTGCCCCAGCTACTTCCCAGGGAGACACTGGCGAGGCCAGCAGCCTGGGTGGTACGCAGATTTCAACTGAATCCGAAGAAGCCGGGCCCGCACAGATGGCTTCCGCGGCCGCTGAGCACGCCCAGCTGCTGGGCAACGCGACCGGCGACGTCAAGTGCGTCATCAAGGACAACGGGTGCTACCAGGCCTTTGCCGAGGGTGCACTGTTCTTCTCGCCAGTGACGGGTGCTGAACCCGTCGTTGACAAGATGTGGCAGCAGTACCGCGCCAACGGCTTTGAAAACGGCTCGTGGGGCTACCCGATCGACGCTCCTGTCACCCACGAGGACGGCTCTGTCACACAGCGCTTCCAGGGCGGCCTCAAGGAAGTCGCGGCTCCCGCACCGGAACCTGAACCTCAGCCGGCACCCGGCGGCACCGCCGGCAACGGTGAGGAGCAGAGCCCTCAGCCTTCGACCGAGGCTTCGCAGGCGCCTTCGGAGGCACCGTCGACGCAGGCACCTGAACCGAAGCCGTCGACCCACGCTCCGAAGCCGGCTCCCAAACCCGCTCCGAAGCCGGAATCCAAGAAGCCTGCTCCGAAGCCGAAGCCGAAGCCCAAACCCAAGAAGAAGGATTCGAAGCCCAAGAAGTCGAAGAAGGCTTCTGAAGCCCAGTTGCGCAAGAACATCATCAAGGAAGCGCGCAAGGGCATCGGAACCCGCTACGTCTGGGGTGGCACGAGCCCCACGAAGGGCTGGGACTGCTCGGGCTTCACTCAGTACGTATACAAGAAAAACGGCATCAACATTCCGCGTGTGTCCGGCGCACAGCGCAGCGCCGGCAAGGTGGTCAAAGCGTCCGAGGCCAAGCCCGGCGACATCATCTGGGCACCCGGTCACGTGGGCATCGTGTCCGACAAGAAGGGCAAGATGATCGACGCGGGTTCACGCCGCACCGGCACATCCGAGCGCAGCTACGCCTGGATGGTCAAGCGCGGAGCGAAGTTCATCCGCTACATCTGATGAGCGCAGGTCAGCTCAGCTGACACCGCGTTGAAAGACACAGAAAGAGCCGCAGACTTAACTGTCTGCGGCTCTTTCTATCTGCCTGCGCTTCCGCAGTGGTGTGTTCCGTCAGCGCTCAGCCGGCCGAAACGATCTCAGCGCCTTCTGCGCGCAGCTCAACCTTGCGAATCTTGCCCGAAACCGTCATGGGGAACGACTCACGAACTTCGACGTATCGGGGAATCTTGTAGTGGGCCAGTTTGCCCTGAGCGAATTCGCGTACGTCTTCAGCTGTCAGCGTTCCCACTCCCTCGCGCAGAATCACCCACGCCATGAGCTCTTCGCCGTACTTGGCGTCGGGAACACCGACCACCTGCACATCGCGAATCGACGGGTGCGTGTAGAGGAACTCTTCGATTTCCCGCGGGTAGACGTTTTCTCCGCCGCGAATCACCATGTCCTTGATTCGCCCCGAAATGTCGAGGTAGCCCTCCTCGTTCATGATGCCCAGGTCCCCGGTGTGCATCCAGCCATCCGCATCGAGCACCTCGGCGGTTTTGTCAGGCTGGTTCCAGTAGCCCTTCATGACGCAGTAGCCGCGCGTGCACACTTCGCCCTTCTGTCCCCTGGGGAGGGTCTCCCCCGTCACCGGGTCGATGACCTTGACTTCCGTATGCGGCATGACCGTCCCAACGGTCTCCGTGCGGGCTTCGAGTGAATCATCAACCCGGGTCATGGTCGACACGGGCGCGGTTTCCGTCATTCCGTAGCAGATCGCGACTTCGGACATGTGCATCCGCTCGATGACGGCCCGCATGACCTCGACGGGACAGGTGGATCCTGCCATCACGCCTGTGCGCAGAGTTGAAAGGTCATAATCATCGAAGTTCGGCAGTTCGAGTTCGGCGATGAACATCGTCGGCACGCCGTACAGCGATGTCGCTTTGGCCTTCTCCACTGCACTCAGGGCAGCACTCGGGTCGAATCCTGCGCTCGGGATCGCGGCGGTGCTTCCGTGGCTGAACGCAGCGAGGATGCCGATGACCATTCCGAAGCAGTGGAAGAACGGCACGGGAAGGACAACCGTGTCTTCTTCTGTGTACGCCAGGTTTTCGCCTATGAGGTAGCCGTTGTTGAGGATGTTGTGATGGGTCAGAGTCACACCCTTGGGGAAGCCGGTTGTTCCCGAGGTGTACTGCAGGTTGATCGGCTCGTCGCAGCTGAGCGAATCCGTGATCTGGCGAATGCGGGTGCGCACCTTGGCGCCCTCGTCCGACAGAAGCTTCTCCCCCGCCTCGAGAAGAGCGGAGAACTTCTGCTCCGGCGCGAACTCGTGGTGCTTCATCGGCGTTGCGGTCGTTTCGTGCGATGTGTCGACGTACACCACTGAGAGGTTCTCAAGTTTCGCCGCGACCGCCTGTGTCACTTCCACGAAATCGATGTGAGGAGGTGCCGCCACCTGGCTGATGAGCATCGTGGCACCCGAGTGGTCAAGGATGAACTCAAGTTCGTGTTCCCGGTAGGCCGGGTTGATATTGACGATGATGACGCCGAGCTTGGCTGCCGCGTACATCGTCAGGACCCATTCGGGAATGTTCTGGGCGAAGATCCCGAGGCGGTCGCCCTTTTTCAGACCCCGCTCCAGAAAAGCCGCGGCTAGGCGATCGGCATCGTGTTCAAGTTCCGCGTAGGTCCACGATCTGCCGGTGGGAAGGTCGACGAGCGCCTGCGCGCTGGGTGTCAGCTGTTTCTGTGCGGCGAAATTGCCGGCGACGGTGTCTCCTAGCAGACCTGCCGAAGCTGGTCCGGATGAATATGACAGGGTCACGACTCTGTGCTCCTTGCTGTTGCTTTCACACGCCTGTGTGCGATGCCGATCACTTTGCCATAAACGGGGCACTGTTTCTACAGACACCCGCGGCCAGTTGGCTTTTCGCGCCTATCATGGGCGTATGGGCAAAGTCATAGTCCTCGGCTCGATCAACATCGACACTGTCATCCGTGCTCCCCGCTACCCGCGTCTGGGCGAAACTCTCATGGCCACCAGCGTGCGCACCATGCCCGGAGGTAAGGGATCGAACCAGGCGGTCGCCGCACACCGCGCGGGCGCTGAAACGCTCCTCTTGTCGTGTGTTGGTTCGGATGCCCAGGGGGCGTTCTACCGCAAACACCTTCAAGCGTCCGGCCTGAGTACGGAGTTCGTGCGCACGACCTCGGGGCCCACCGGGTCCGCGACGATCGTCGTCGACGATTCCGGCAACAACGCGATTCTGTTTGATCCGGGCGCGAACGCCGCGGTCGGCGAACCGGAGATCGAGGCGATTCTCAACGTGGCACAGCCCGGGGATGTCCTGACGATCGTCTTGGAAATCCAGGATCCGGTGGCCTTGCGAGCCCTCGCAGCCGCTCAGGAACGCGGTGTGACGACTCTTCTCAATCCCTCCCCCTGGACACCCGCGGCCCAGAGCCTCGCCGACTCGGCAGACATCGTGATCGTCAACGAACAGGAGTCCGCGCGGCTCAACCGCGTCGACGAAAGGGTCTGCATCACCTTCGGCGCGCAGGGGGCGCTGTGGCGAGGCGTACACGCGCCCGCGCGCCGAATAGAAGCCGTCGACACAACGGGTGCGGGAGACACTTTCGCAGGCACACTGGCCGCGGCCGTGGCGCGGGGGCTATCAACGGAAGAGGCTCTTCGCACAGCTACGGAAGCTGCGACCGACATCTGCGAACGCGACGGCGCACAGGATTGGCAGACGCTGAACAGCTGAGACTTTGCCCTGCGTTCATTTAGCGTTAACGTAATCCTTGTCATCCTTCGGTTCCACACCGACCCACATCCGGCTGAGCACACTCTGCGGCAACGGGTCCTTCACCGCACGGAGCCGATCTCGCACTTAAGCGGAAGAAGACAGTGGATTTCGTCGTACTCATCGTCGTACTCGTCATTGCCTTGGCGCTGTTCTTCGATTTCACCAATGGCTTTCACGACACGGCCAACGCTATGGCCACCCCAATTGCAACAGGGGCCCTCAAGCCGAAGACTGCGGTGGGACTGGCCGCTATTCTCAACCTCATCGGAGCTCTGCTCTCCACCGAGGTCTCAAAGACCGTCTCCGGCGGCATCATCAATGAGGAGCAGATAGGCGGCGAGCTGTTCCCCTCCCTCATCTTTGCAGGGCTCATCGGCGCGATCTGCTGGAACATGCTCACGTGGCTGTTGGGCCTGCCCTCAAGTTCCTCGCACGCTCTTTTCGGCGGCCTAATCGGCGCGACCATCGTCGGCATCGGCTTCACCGCGGTCAACGTCGGCGGCGTACTCTCGAAGATCGTCCTCCCGGCAGTTCTCTCGCCGCTGACCGCGGCCATCATCGCCTTTGTCGCGACCAAGGTCGCGTACGGCGTTACCCGTCGCTACGACAAAAAGCCCTCGGGCCGTGATGGCTTCCGCTGGGGGCAGATCCTCACGTCCAGTCTTGTCGCCTTGGCCCACGGCACGAACGACGCACAGAAGACGATGGGCGTCATCACCCTCGTCCTCATTGCCGTCGGCTGGCAGTCGTCCTCAGACCACGACCCGCACATGTGGGTTGTGCTCGCCTGCGCCTTTGCGATTACCCTGGGCACGTACATGGGCGGCTGGCGAATCATTCACACTCTCGGCAAGGGCCTCACCCAGGTGCGCCCCGCTCAGGGGTTCGCGGCTGAGTCCTCGACCGCAGCGACGATTCTTGCCTCGTCCGCCCTCGGCTTTGCACTGTCGACGACCCAGGTCGCATCCGGCTCTGTGATCGGCTCCGGCATGGGCAGGCGCGGCTCAACCGTCAAGTGGTCGATGGCGGGAAAAATCGTGCTCGGATGGCTCGTTACACTTCCGGCTGCGGGCCTCATCGGCGGTCTGGCCGCACTGTTCGTTGTACTTCTGGGCAACTGGGGTCTCGTCCTTGACTTCGTCGCTGCCACTGCAACGGTGCTCGGCCTCTACCTGTATTCCAAACGTGGCCCCAGCGGCTCAGATGATGCGCTGTCACACGATGTCGCGGATGCAGGCTTCGCCGTCGATGTCGAAGCAGATCTGCCGCCCACGCCTCGACAGGCACGTGTGCAAGAGCGCCGCCGCGCCGAGCGGCTGAACCTCGACGGCGACAACGGAAAGGCTGAGTCATGATCACAATCGACTGGAGCGCATTCCTCCTGGTGTTCATCACCGCTCTGGCGGCCGCAGCTTTTCTTGTCGGCTTCTATGCCCTCGGCCTGCGCCTGTTGGTGGCCGGCGGCAAACCGCCTGTCGTGCATCCGGCAGAGTTTCCCGACGCCATCACTGTGATGTCTCCGAAGCAGATCCGCAAGGCCGAGAAGAAAGCCGCCAAAGCAGCCAAAAAGGTGCCTCTGTCGCCTGGTGCGCAGAAGCTTGTGCTGCTGTGCGCCTACTGCTGCTTTGCCCTGTGCGCAGCCGTCATCGTCTTCGGCGTTCTGCTTCTGTTGGTTTTCCGCTGATCTTCCTACCCTTTCCAGGTTTGTGCCGGTTGAGCCGGTAGCCTGAGGTTTATGGCCGAAAACTCACCTGACAGCACCAAGCAGGGGCGCAGTCGCACCGCCTATATCATCATCGCTGTTATCGCGGTGGTCGCCTTCATCGCGGTCGTTGCACTCGCACAGGTCACGTCGGGAGGCAAGCCCTCCGGTGACGAGCAGGCACAGCGCAGCGCCCCCTCCGCATCCTCGGCACCTGAGGACAATACGCAAGAAGGCGATTCAGCGGAAGGCGCGGAAGCTGCCGAAGCCGGGGACGAGGGTGAGTGGGTCCGCCGGGACGCAGACGACTCCGCCGCTGTCGGGGATGTCGACGCCGCCGTCGTCATCACCGAATGGACCGACCCGCGCTGCCCGTTCTGCGCGCACTTCCACAACAACATCCTTCCGGAGCTGCAGAAAAAATACGTTGACACCGGCAAGGTGCGCTTCGAGTTCATCACCGTCGCGTTCTTCGGCGAACAATCCGCGGCCGCCGGAGCGGCTATGGAGGCTGCCGGAAAACAGGGCAAGTACCGCGAGTACTCGGATGCTCTTTACGCAGCGGCACCTGAAAAAGGCCACCCCGACCTCCCCGAAGACAAGCTTGTGGAGTTCGCCAATACCGCAGGGGTTGGCGATATCGAGAAGTTCCGCAAGGACATGAGCGATCCCGCGCTCATCGATGAGGTCAATGACGCAACGATGCAAGCTCAGCAGTACTACGGGATTCAGGCAGTGCCCTTCTTCGCGTCGTCTGATGGCGAAAGCGCCCTGCGCGGGGCACAGCCGGTAGAGAACTTCGAAGAATTCATCGACGAGCAGCTGGAGAAGGCCGAAGCCAAATGAGTCTTGGGCTTCTTGGAGCTTTTGCCGGCGGAGTTCTCACGCTCTTAAGCCCGTGTTCTGCAATGCTCCTGCCTGCATTCTTTTCCTACGCTTTTACGTCGCCCAAAGAGCTGCTGGGCCGAACCTTCATCTTCTATCTGGGATTGGTGACCACACTCGTTCCACTGGGCATTCTCGCCGGTTCTGTTGGCGCCTTTGTCACGGTTCACCGCGAGGCTGTTGTGGCGGTTGCCGCGGTCGTGGTCGCCATCATGGGTGTTCTCACTGCACTCAACGTCAACCTGCCGTTCGTGCCCTCAGGAGTGCAGAGTGCGGGGCGGTCATCCGCATCGGTCTATCTGCTCGGTGCTGTCTACGGGGTTGCGGGCGTCTGTGCAGGCCCTATTCTCGGAGCTGTTCTGACGGTCGCAGCAGCAAGCGCATCTGCGCTGTGGGGCGGGCTGATTCTTGTGTTCTTCGCTGCAGGCATGGCGCTGCCCCTTGTCCTGCTTTCTGCATTGTGGACGCGCCTGCCCGCCGTCCAGAAAATGGTCCGCCCACGGCCGGTTTCTTTCGGTCCGGTGACAACCACGTGGACAAACCTGATCGGCGGTCTGCTCATGGTGGCACTTGCCGCGCTGCTGTTCTTCACGAGCGGCACGGCCAAGCTGACCGGCTTCCTCGGTGCAGGAACGCAGGCGCGCATTGAAGGGTGGGTTCTGCAGAATTCATCAGCCGGCATCGAGTTCGTCATCCTCGGTGCCATTGCCGTGATCACTGCAGTAATCGCCGTCGTTGTTCTCAAACGCCGCGGTCCGCGCAATGACTGACTTCAGGGGCCGGGCAGTCGATTTTGCATTGGGCCAATGCATGGTCTAAGCTAGTACCTGTTGCCCAGACGGGTTCTGGGGGATTGGCGCAGTTGGTAGCGCGTCTCCATGGCATGGAGAAGGTCAGGGGTTCGAATCCCCTATCCTCCACTCGAGAAGCTTTGAGACAGCACTCGCAAGAAAGCCTCCGGTTCGCCCGGGGGCTTTTTCATTTCCTCTTCTGCCACTCTGCGCTGTCTGTGCGGCTTCCTCCTCTATACCGGTTCCCCGGCGCACCACCGCTCACTGCGCGTCACTCCCTCTGCAGTTGATTGCAATGGCAGCTTGCTGAATCGTGGCTCACACCCCTAGCCATATGCGCATTCATCTATAAGACTGGTGACTGCGGCCAGATCCGCCTAATCCGAAACCAACAACGACGTTCATCATCGGATGAGTTAGGAAGTTGCTATGTCAACGATGAAAGCAGCGGTTGCCGAAGAGTTCGGCCACAACCTCAATGTCACAGACTCCTCTCTGCCCGAGCCCGGCGAGCACCAGGCGTTGGTTAAGCTCATCGCTTCCGGTGTCTGCCACACTGACCTTCACGCCATGGAGGGCGACTGGCCTGTCAAGCCCAGCCCACCCTTCATTCCCGGTCACGAAGGTGTCGGCATCGTTGAAAAGCTCGGCCCCGGAGAGCACACCGTCAAGGTCGGCGACATGGTCGGCAACGCCTGGCTGTGGAGCGCCTGTGGTCACTGCGAACACTGCCGACAGGGCTGGGAGACCCTGTGCGAGCAGCAGGAGAACGGCGGCTATTCCGTCAACGGCTCCTTCGGCCAGTACATGCTCGTCGACACCCGCTACGCCCCGGTCATTCCCGAAGGAGCTGACCCCCAAGAGGTCGCACCCGTGCTCTGTGCTGGCGTGACCGTCTACAAGGGCCTCAAGATGACCGATACTCGCCCCGGCCAGTGGGTTGTCATCTCCGGCATCGGCGGTCTGGGACACATCGCTGTCCAGTACGCCGTCGCAATGGGACTTCGTGTGGTGGCAGTGGACATTGCCGAAGACAAACTGGCTCTGGCTCAGAAGCACGGTGCTGAAATCATCGTCAATGCTCTAACAGAAGACCCCGCACAGGCCGTTCAGGACAAGATCGGGGGAGCTCACGGTGTGCTTGTCACCGCTGTCCACCCGAAGGCCTTCAGCCAGGCAATCGGCATGTCCCGCCGTGGCGGAACCATTGTCTTCAACGGTCTGCCGCCGGGCGAGTTCTCCGTGTCGATCTTCAACGTCGTCCTGGCTGGTCTGACGATTCGCGGATCTATTGTCGGCACGCGTCAGGACATGGTTGAAGCCCTCGACTTCTACGCTGCTGGCAAGATCAAGCCGACGTACTCCACGCGTCGCCTTGAGGAGATCAACGACGTATTCCAGGAAATGCGCGACGGCAAGATCGAAGGCCGCGTGGTCATCGAATACTGATCACTCCCCTGCCGCCGTCAGCGGCAGCCGACATTCACGAGGCGGAGCTTAAGCTCCGCCTCGTGATCTGTTGGCAGGGGCTGCCGACTGAGTGCAAAGTCCAGTCGCACGGCATGAAATCCAAGAGATTTCACAGGCGCATCGAAGCCAAGACGGTAGAATTGGCGTACGTCAACGACGAAGTTGGCATCCGCGACAGCCGATCGAATGATTCCGAGGTTCGCGGCAGACCAAGCAAAAGAAGGAGACATCATGACTAAAGCCAATATCGGCTTCTATCTGGCGTTGGCGGCCTTCATCGTACTGTTCGGCGCATTCATTGCATCGGGGACCATTTCAGGGATGGAACGCGATGCGAATATCTACGGCGGACCGTCAGAGCTGGTCTTTCCCGTCTCCGGAATCGGAGCACTCGTCGCCGCCGCAATCGCCGCAATCTTTGCAGTGAAGGGCCACTTCTCCAAGAGCTGAGGATAACAACCGCCAACCCCTCGCGAGGCGGAACTCACGTTCCGCCTCGTGATCTGTTTAGGGACTGCTGCAGAAAAGGAGACCGGAAAACTCGACTCTCTGCTCAACGCCCGGAAAAGTTAGAGCCAGCACTCATGGAAACGGCGGCTCGTCCGGAGCTT
>CABTZE010000039.1 GCA_902489215.1 uncultured Brevibacterium sp. | reverse complement strand
GGACCCACGGCCGCCGTAGGCGCCGATGTCAATCGGGTTGCCCTTATCGTCGTAGCGGAAGATCGACACCGCCGTCGCCAGCTGCGGGGTGTAGCCGACAAACCAGGCCGACTTCGAATCGTTCGATGTACCGGTCTTACCGGCAACCGGACGGCCGAGGTTCGACGCGTAGCTGCCCGAACCGCCCTGCACTACGCGGCTGAGCGCATAGGTGGTTTCGGCCATGACGTTCTTGTCGAACTTCCTTTCGCCCTTCGTGTCGGGCTTGTACAACGATTCGCCGTCGGGGTCTACCGCTTCGACGACAAAGTGCGGTGTGCGCTGAACACCCTCGGCGGCGAAGGTCGCAAACGCCCCTGCCATCTGCAGGGTGGTGGGGCTTGCCGTGCCGAGCACGTTCGAGGCGTTGGAGTCCAGACCCTGCGTGTTCTCCGGCAGGCCGGCACGCACTGCGACGTCCTTTGTCTTGTCAGGGCCCACATCGATGTTGAGCTGCGCGTAGGCGGTGTTGACCGAACTCTGGGTTGCCTTCAGCAGCGTGACCTGGCCGTAGCTGGCGCCGCCGTAGTTCTTCGGGGTCCACGTGCCGCCGCCGGGCAGCTGGAAGGTCTGCGCCGAACCGGTGAACGAGTCGCTCAGCGTGAACCCGTTTTCCAAACCGGCCACCAGGGTGAACGGCTTGAAGGTCGAGCCTGCCTGCGCGGTGTCCTGCGTGGATGCATTGTGCATCCGCTTGAAGTAGTCCTTACCGCCGTAGATGGCGCGGACTTCGCCGGTCTTGGGGTCAATCGAGGACAGTCCGACGTGCATGCCGGACTTGAGTTCCGGCAGGTTTTCCACGGACTTGACCGCGGACTTCATCATCTTCTTGTCGATGCCGGTCTGAATCTTCAGACCGCCGCGGTCAATCTGTTCGTCGGTCAGTCCGCCGGCAGTCTTCAGTTCGTGGCGCACGGCGTCCATGAGGTAGCCGGTCTGGCCCTTGCGTTCGTTGTCAGACTTGGGCTTTTGGAATTCGGGGAGTTCGACCTTGTCGGCTTGTTCCTGCGTCAGGTAGCCCAGATCGACCATGTTTTCGATGACGTAGTCGAAGCGCTCCTGCAGGCGCGAAGGGTCTTCGGCCGGGTCTTGTGCGCCCGGCGTCTGGATCATCGCCGCGAATGCTGCGGCTTCTTCGACCGTGAGGTCTTTTGCGTCCTTGTGGAAGTAGGACTGCGATGCCACCTGCACGCCGTAGGCGCGACGGCCCAGGTAGATGGTGTTGAGGTAGTTCGCCATGATCTGGTCCTTGGACAGTTCCTGGTCCAGTTTGATGGCGATGAACATCTCCTTGATTTTGCGCTGCAGGGAGAATTCGTTCGTCAGGTAGTAGTTCTTGACGTACTGCTGGGTGATTGTGGAACCACCGCCGGCGTAGTCGTTCGTGATGATGCCGACTGCCGCGCGGAAGATGCCCTTGATCGAAATACCGCGGTTTTCGTAGAAGGTTTTGTCTTCTGCCGCCTGCGCGGCGTGTGCCATATTCGGCGAGATCTCTTCGGGCTTGAGGATTTCGCGGTTTTGGTCCTTGAAGGTGCCGATGACGTCCTTGCCGCCCTTGTAGTAGACGTGGGAAGTCTGGCCGGCGGCTTCGGCGTTAGGTTCGGGGATGGGTGTGAGGGCGTAGCCGATGGTGAACCCGGCAATTGCCAGCAGAAACGCACCGAGCAGGCCGAAGCCCCACAGGCGCGCAGACGGCAGCCAACGCGTCCAGCCCTTCTTGTTTTTTCTCGGATAGTTGAGGAAGCGGCTGGCACTGGAACTCTTTGCCGCTGCCTTTCGCTTAGCAGTGGACACAGTTTTCCCCCAATACGAACAGACAGATCATTTCAGTCAACCACAGTTGACTGGGAGACGTCCTAGAAATGTGCCGAATTTCATTCGGCCTGTTTGATTCCTGTGACGCATCTCAATCACGAGGTGCCGCTCCCCTTCCCCGCTCCTCTCGAGCGGGTGCTGCTCGGGTCGGTCGAGGTGCCACTGGCGCGGACACGGCGAAGGGCCGGTGCACGGTGCACCGGCCCTTCGCTTAAGCCCAGTCAACCCAGATCAGGGTCTACAACTCAGACTGACTGCAGTTCAGCCCCGTCAGCCTTTGAGTCCGGGGAAGTCGGTGTCGGCCCATTCCTGGGCGGAGACAGTGGCTTCGCCGAATTCCGGGTGGAGTTCGAGTTCGCGAGTGCGCAGCTCCACGCGGCGGATCTTGCCGGAGATGGTTTTGGGCAGCTCCGTGAACTCGATGCGGCGGATGCGCTTGTACGGTGCGAGCGTTTCTCGGCAGAACTTCAGAATCGATTCGGCCGTTGCCGCGGTGGGCTCCCAGCCCGGTGCCAGAACGACGTACGCCTTGGGCACTGCCAGGCGGACGGGGTCCGGGGACGGGACAACGGCGGCTTCGGCGACCGCTTCGTGTTCGATGAGTGCGGATTCGAGTTCGAACGGCGACAGACGGTAGTCGCTTGCCTTGAAGACGTCGTCGGCGCGGCCGACAAACGTGATGTAGCCGTTTTCGTCTTTCGCTGCGACGTCGCCGGTGTGGAAGACACCGTCGTAGAAGGCTTCGGCGGTTTTGACTTCGTCACCCCAGTAGCCCTGGGTGATGCCGACCGGGCGCGGGTCGATGATTGCGCAGACTTCGCCTTCGTCACCGAGTTCACCGGTGGCGGGGTCGCGCAGCACGATGTCGTAGCCGGGAAGCGGGCGGCCCATGGAGCCTGGAACCATTTCCTGGCCGGGCGAATTGCCCACCATGAGCGTGGTTTCGGTCTGGCCGAAGCCGTCGCGAATGTCGGTGCCCCATTCGGCGCGCACGCGCGAAATGACTTCTGGGTTGAGCGGTTCGCCGGCGGACATGGTCTTCTGCGGCGGGGTGGGCAGCAGGCCGAGATCGGCGTGGATGAGCATGCGCCACACGGTCGGCGGGGCGCAGAAGCTGGTCACACCCACGCGTTCCATGGTCTTCATGAGCGCAGCCGCGTCGAAGCGGGCGTAGTTGTAGATGAAGATGCAGGATTCTGCGATCAGCGGGGTGAACAGGTTCGACCACGCGTGCTTGGCCCAGCCGGGGGACGAAATGTTGAGGTGGATGTCACCGGGCTCCATGCCGATCCAGTACATGGTCGACAGGTGTCCCACGGGATAGGACGTGTGGGTGTGGGCGACCATCTTCGCCTTCGAGGTGGTGCCGGAGGTGAAGTACAGCAGCAGGAGATCGTCGGCTTTTGTCACGCCGTCTGCCTGGAAGTCTTCCGAGGCGCCGGCTGAGTCTGTGTAGGCGAAGTCCTGTTCGCGCTGGGGTTCACCGCCGACGACGATCCGCTTGAGGTCTACCGCAACGTCGTCGAACTTCGATGCCGAGGGTGCTTCGACGACGACGTACTGTGCTTTGCCGCGGTCAGCGCGGTCCTGCAGGTCGATGGGGCCCAGCTGGACGGTGGTGGGCATGAGCACTGCACCGAGTTTGATGCCTGCGAGCATGGTTTCCCACAGTTCAACCTGGTTGTTGAGCATCACCATCACGTGGTCGCCGCGCTTAACACCGGCTTCGCGGAGGAAGTTTGCCACCTGGTTGGAGCGGCGGCGCAGAGTGTCATAGGAATAGATGTTCTCCTGACCGTCTTCTTCGACGATCCACAGTGCCGGGTTGTCGTTGCCTTCGGCTACCTGATCGAACCAGTCCAGTGCGAAGTTGAACTCTTCAAAGCGCGGCCAGGTGAATTCACGGCGTGCTGCTTCGAGATCGGTCCGGTACCGCAGAAGCGTGTCGCGGGCTTCGCGGAAGGTGGTGGTGACATCGCTCATGTGCGATTCTCCTTCTGTGATCTGGGCCTCTTTGCCAGATCTAAGACTAGCCCGCCTCGGGTTGTTCTGCCCACCAGGTCAGCAGAGCGGCCTTGGCCGTTTCGAAATCAGACGGCCCGTTCTCCATCCGCAGCTCCAGCATGTGCTTATAGGCTCGCCCGACAACCGGTCCGGGTGTGATGCCGAGGATCTCCATGATCTGCTGTCCGTCGAGGTCAGGCCTGATGGCGTCGAGCTTTTCCTGCTTCTGCAGGTTCTCGATGCGCCGCTCGAGGTCGTCATAGGCCCGCGCCAGACGGTCCGCCTTTCGTTTGTTGCGGGTGGTGACATCACTGCGGGTCAGGATGTGCAGGCGGGTCAGCTGATCGCCGGCATCCGTAACGTAGCGGCGCACTGCCGAATCGGTCCAACCGGCATCGCCGTATCCGTAGAAGCGCAGGTGCAGCTCCACCAGGCGGGCCACCCGCTTGGTCGTGGCGTTGTCGAAGGCGAGCGCACGCATCCGCTTGCGCACGAGCTTCGCTCCGACAACATCGTGGTGATAGAAGGTGACGGCGCCGTTGGGTTCAAAGCGGCGGGTGTCGGGCTTGCCGATGTCGTGCATGAGCGCAGCAAAGCGGACCGTGAAATCAGGCACTGAGATCCGCAGCTGCGAATCAGCCGGCAGCGGTTCTTCGGCATCGTCGTCTTCTGCTGCCGCGGCATCCGCTTCGGCCTGCTTGCGGGCGTAGCGCTCTTCGAGTTCAACCGCCTGGCGCAGCACCGTCAGCGAATGCCAGTAGACGTCCTTGTGGCGGCCGTGTTCATCCTTTTCTTCCCGCAGGCGCGCAACCTCGGGCAGAAACACGTCCGCAAGACCGGTGACCACCAGCAAGTCGACGCCCTTCCACGGTGCTTTTCCGCAGATGAGCTTGACCAGTTCGTCCTTGATCCGCTCAGCCGACACGATGTCCATTCGCCCGGCCATGTCAGTCATCGCCGTTCGCACGTCATCGGCGACCTCAAAGTCCAGCTGAGATGTGAAGCGGGCGGCCCGCATCATGCGCAGCGGGTCATCGCTGAAGGAGTCCTCGGCAGTTCCAGGTGTGCGAATCCGGCCGGCTGTGAGATCTTCCAGACCGCCGAACGGGTCCACGAAAACTCGGCCGGGCAGGCGCACCGCCATCGCACCGATCGTGAAATCACGGCGCACAAGATCGTCATCGAGATTGTCGCCGAAGGCCACAACGGGTTTGCGGGACTCAGAGTCATAGCTTTCAGCCCGGTACGTGGTGATCTCAATCTGGAAGCCCTTCTTGACCATCCCGATGGTCCCGAACTTCTTGCCGATATCCCACCACGTGTCCGCCCAGTCGCGGATCAGCCGCACAATGTCATCCGGCCGGGCGTCGGTTGTGAAGTCGAGGTCCGGCATGTCCCGACCCAGCAGAGCATCGCGCACAGAGCCGCCCACCAGCGCCAGTTCAAAACCAGCATCGGCAAAGGTTCGGCCCAGAGGCCCGAGCACATCGTCCAGTTTCTCGAGTGCCTCGCTCAGTCGAAAGTGCGCTGTCGCTGCGTCCACGCAGACCTCCTTTTTTGTCCCGTACAAGGGTACCCGCGCGCTCACAGAACGCGCGGAGGCCTGAACGGTAGGGTAGATCCCATGATTCGACCGCTTCCCAAGCCGGGCCCCTTCCCGGTTCGCTCGCAGGCCGTGGAGGAAACCTCCGCCGGCGGGCTCGTGGTCGATTTTTCATCCCCCGGCCGCGAAGTCGCGGTCATCGCCCGCATCAACCGCGCCGGCAGACTCGAATGGTGTCTGCCGAAGGGCCACCTGGAAGCCGGCGAAACACCCGCCCAGGCCGCCCGCCGCGAAGTCGCCGAAGAAACCGGAATAGAAGGCAAAGTCATCGCGCCCCTAGGCAGCGTTGACTACTGGTTCTCCGCCGCCGGGTTCCGCATCCACAAAGTCGTCCACCACTTCCTGCTGCGTGCAGTAGGCGGGGAGCTGACCGTCGAAAACGACCCCGATCACGAGGCGGTGGCAGCCGAGTGGGTCCCCTACGCTGATCTGAGCGCCCGACTGTCATTCGCCAACGAGCGCCGCATTGCGCTCGCCGCTAGCCGACTCCTTCGATACCCGTCATGAAGATCATCCGCCCGATCGCCGCAGCAACTGCTGCGGCCCTGACAGTTCTGCTGGGAACCACTCCCCTGCCCACCCCAGCGCATGCCCAGCGGCCTCAGGAGCAGACCTCCGCCTCGACAGAGGAAAAAGACAGTGCTGCCGTCCAGAAGCCCGGTGTCGAGATCACCTCGATCACCCCGTGGCTCGATGACAAGGGCACCCTGTCCATCAGCGGCACAGTGCGCAGCGGTGATGAGGAACTGAAAACACCCACACTGCAGGTGGGCATGTCCACCCAGATCCTCAACTCCACGGACTCCGTCAACACGTGGGCAGACCGAGCCAACCCCCACAGGACGCTGACGACAATCGCCCCGGACTTCAAGCCTGCCAAAGGCGATGACCCCATCACAGCAGCCCCGCTTCCCAGCACCATCAAAGCCAACAGCACAGCCCGGTTCAGCGTGACGATTCCCGCCGCGAAACTGGGCCTATCAGCCAAAAAGCCGCTGTCCACGTGGGGTGCGCGAGGAATCCGCGTTGCCGTCACAACAAAAACCGGACCCGTCGGAGAGCCAGCAGCGGCGTTCACCACGTGGTACCCCAACCCGAAGATCGACCACACAAAGCTCGGGGTCATCATCCCCGCGACCATCACCCGGTTCGGTCTCGACGGAAAATACGTCCCCCAGGACCTCGAAAAGGCTGCCGCGGACGGAGAACTCAGCGACCTCCTCGAGGCCGTGAAAAAAGCTCCCGACGCCGCGATCGCACTCGACCCCCGCCTGGTGGTCAGCATCAGCAGCACCCTGGAACCACAGCAGGACGCAGAAGAAACAGAAGCCCCGGACGACCAAGACAGCGAAGCCAAACCGGGCGACCACAAAGAACTCCAAGCGTTCTGGGACGAATTCCGCAAAGAGCTCACCAAACACGACATCATCCCGCTGCCCTACGCCGACGCCGACCTCCGCAGCATCCGCGCCGTCGGCGAAGCCAAACTGGCCGAAACGGCACAGGCAGCCACCCGCCAGATCACGGACACGGTTCCCGAACTCAAAGGCAGCGGCAGGATTCTGCGCTACTCCTGGCCGGCAGCGGCCGGCGCCGACAGCAAAAGCCTCGACACATTCCACTCGACCGGCCACGACGCCCTGCTGCTGAGCGAAGACCAGCTGCCAGCAGACACCTCGTACACCTCAAACGCGCGCGCCCGCATCACCGCCGACGATGTCGGATCCAGCATCCCGGTGCTCGTCACCAACCGCGACCTCAACGAAGCCCTCGGCATCACCCCGGCAACACGGACCGGCGGCGGCGGAAACACCGAAAACGGCGATTCTGCGGACCGGACCAGCGCGAGCCCCCGATCTGCCGAAGACATCAGCCGCACCATTGCACTGACCGCGGCCATCACCTCGGAACGGCCCTTCGACCAGCGCTCCATTCTCATGAGCCTGCCGCGGCACACGGCTGAAGCCGACTGGGCGGACCTTGCGGGAATACCGGAAGACCTCCCGTGGCTCGACCCCATCAGCCTGCCCCAGCTGGAGAAAAGCGAAGAATCCGACCGCGGAGCATTCGTCACCGCGCAGAAGACAACCCTGCCCGCCACCACGCTGGCGCCCCTGCCCGGGATGTACAAGGACATCGGCATCTTCGATTCGCTTTTCACCAACCCCACACAAGCTCGCACAGCCGATTCGCGCATGCTCCTGACCTGCGCATCCGTCGGCTGGCGCAACCAGCAGAATGAACTCGGCGAATGCGTTGAAAGCGCCTCCACAGCAGCCGAGGGCTTCGGCGGGCGAATCGGAATTGAAAAGGGATCAACCGTCCTGCTGGTCACCGGCGAATCGACCACAATCCCGATCACGGTGCACAACAACTCGACGCGCGAAGCCAAGCTTTCCGTCAACCTGCGTCCCCAAACAGCGCAGCTGCAGGCCGAAACCTCCCCCGCTCAGGTAATCGGGCCGGGCGAACACGCCCGCTTCACCGTTCCCGTCAAAGGCATCGCCAACGCCGACGTGCCCAGCCGCATCAACCTCATCGCCGCAAACGGCACCACCATTCCCACCGACGAAGAAATGCTCGTGCGCGTTCGCGCCGACTGGGAGAACATCGGCACCGCCATCGTGGGCACCGGCCTGGCAATCGTGTTCGTCGTCGGCCTGTACTTCTCCGTCCGCCGCGGCCGACCCAAGATCCCCCAAAGCCAGCTCGAAGCGGCCGTGGCACGCGCAGAAAGCCAAAACGACTAGTCTGCTGTGCCGACCGCCCCGGACAGCACAGGCACCGCGCATCGTCCAGGCACGTGGTCCACCCGACACAGCGCACAGCACAGAAGAAGCGCACAGCCGAAGAGGAGTTTTGTGAGCACATCAAAAGCAGCGTCATTCGCCAAATCCTCAGCGATCATGGGAGCCGGCACACTCGTCTCCCGCATCCTCGGCCTGGCCAAAACCATGCTGCTCACCGTGGCCATCGGCGTCACAATCGGCGGTGCCGCCGACGCCTTCGACGTTGCCAACAAAATCCCCAACAACCTCTACATGCTGTTGGCCGGCGGCGTGCTCAACGCCGTCCTCGTCCCCCAGATCGTCCGCGCGGCAGAACAGCCCGACGGCGGCAAGGACTACACCGACAGGCTGCTGACCCTGTCCATCCTGCTGCTGGGCGGACTCACCATCATCGCCACCGCGGCCGCCCCCGTGCTCATCTGGCTGTACTCGTCATCCACGTGGTCAGCCGAACAGACCTCACTGGCCGTCGCCTTCGCATTCTGGTGCCTGCCGCAGCTGTTCTTCTACGGCCTGTACACGATGCTCGGCCAAGTGCTCAACGCCAATTCATCCTTCGGGCCCTACATGTGGGCGCCGGTTTTGAACAACGTCGTAGCAATTACCGGACTGATCGTGTTCATCTGGATGTTCGGCCCCGGCTCCGAAGGCCAACACCCCGTGGGTGAATGGACCGGACCCATGATCGTAGTGCTCGCCGGCTCGGCAACACTCGGCGTAGTCTCGCAGGCCCTCGTTCTGATCTGGCCGCTCAAACGCATGGGCTTCCGCTACACGCCCCGCTTCAACTTCCGAGGCGTCGGGCTGGGCACAGCCGCGCGTGTCGCCGGCTGGACCTTCGGCGCGCTGGTCGTAGGTCAGCTGGGCTTCCTCGTGATTTCGCGCGCGGCTGCGCTGGGCACATCCCAAGGCGGCGAAGTCAGCGCCTCAAACGCCGCATACACAATCTCCTACCTGATCTTCATGCTGCCGCACTCGCTCGTCGCGGTATCGCTCGCAACGGCGCTCTTCACACCCCTGTCGAAATACGCTGCAGCCGACGACACCGCCTCTGTGAAAGACAGCTTCCGCACCGGGGTGAACCTCGTCGGCCTGGTCAACATGTTCTTCACGGCAGCCTTCATCGCTCTCGCCGGGCCTGCCGCCATGGTCGTCGGCGGGGCGGGCTTCGAACAGGCCCGGGCGCTCAGCCTAGTCATCATCGCCATGATCATCGGACTGGTCCCCTTCAGCGCCAACTACCTGCTGCAGCGGGTGTTCTACGCCTACGAGGACGCCAAAACCCCGTTCTGGATCAACCTGCCCCAAGTGGTGCTGACCTCCACCGGCGTCATCCTTTCCGCCCTCTTCCTGCCGCGCTACCTGATCGTCGCCGGCATCGGCCTGTCCATGAGCACCGGCTACACCATCGCAATGCTGCTGTCGTTCATCCTGCTGCACAAGAAGATCGGCAACCTCGGCGGAAAGCGAATCGTGTTCGCCCACCTCAAATTCGCCGTGGCAGCAGCCGTATCCGGAGTCATCGGCGCGTTCCTGCTGAGCCGCCTAGGCGACTTCTGGGCAAGCCGCGCAACCGCGTTCCTCACGGCAGCCGGCATCGGCATGATCATGCTCATCATCTACTTCGGCATCTGCTGGATTCTGCGCGTTCCAGAACTCCGCTCACTCATCACAACAGTCCGCGCCAAACTCGGCCGCTGATCTTCTTCCCAGCCAATGACGGTTAGAATCAAAAACCACAGAACACACGGGAGGTGGGACAGCTGACAAGCGCAGACCGCGGCACAGTCATCGCCGACCGCTACGTCATATCGGAAGTGCTCCGACCCTGGCTTCCCGACCACCCGGAAGCAGGCCAGGTCAACCTCGGCCTCGATGCTGTTCTCGACACCCCCGTCATCGTTTACACCGCCCGCGAAGAAACCGCGGCCGGCCTCTTCAGCACCGCCAACCGCGCCGCCCTGCTGGCCGACCCCCGCATCCCCGCCATCACCGACGTCGGCATGCAGGACGACCTCGTGTACATCGTGTGCGAACGCACCGGCGGCACCCCTCTGTCGAAAATGCTCGCGGGCGGGCCCCTGACAGTCGACCAGGCAACAGCCGTCATCGGCGAAGTCGCAACAGCACTCACCCACGCCGACAAACGCGGCCTGCACCACCTGATGCTCGGCCCCGAATCCGTCGCCGTCACCCCCGAAGGCGAAGTCATCATCCGCGGAGTCGGCATCGACGCCGCAGTCGCCGACGCCGTCGAAGGCCTCGAACTCGACATGCTCACGTCAAGCCGAGCAGCCCGCCGCGACGCCCTGGACATCATCAACGTCTTCTACGCCGCGATCACCGCTCACTGGCCCGATGACCACGGCCGGGCAGGACTGCCCGCAGCCGGACGCAAAAACCGCCGCATCACACCCGTAGGCGCCTTCACAAACGACCTTTCCGACGACCTCGAAGTATTCCTCTCCGGAGTTGTCGGCGGCACCGACCCCGGCCCCCGCTCCCCCAGCGAAATCGTTCGCTATCTGGGCGAATGGGACACCGGCCTTCTGACCGAACTGCCGCAGCTGTCCCGCACAGAAAGCGAACTGTTCGCCGAAAGCGCCGGCCCGGCACACCCAGAACCCGACGAAGTCGCATCAGAAGCCAGCGCATCCGACGCCCAAATGGCCAATGCCTGGGCCCGCATCGGACTTGTGCGTCCCGGCGTCTCCGGCGCCGCCGCCGGAGTCAGCGGATCCGGTGTCACCCCCTACGACGACCGCATGAAGATGGCGAAGGCCACCCGCTTCCCGCTGTCGCCGGACCAGCTGAGCGGCAAACCCGAATGGACTGCCGAAGACGCGACGGAGAGCACCGTCAGCGCGCACGACCCCAACCTCACCGCGCCCATCATGCGCCGTGACGAATCGGACCCCACCACGCAGGCCATGCCGATCATCCACGAACCCGAAGAACCCGCCGCAGACGACGGCGACGGTTCATGGTTCCTCGGTGGAGTGTTCCAAACCCGCGAACAGGAATACGCGCGTCAACGCGCCGAATACGATCACGAACGCCGCCTGCGCGAACGCGCCCGCCAGCGTGCTGAAGAAGCACAGGCAGCAGAACGCGCCCAAGCGGCAGACAACAAGCCGGACGAAGAGCAGCCGCCGGCGCCCGTCATCAAAAGCGCACCACCGGCGACACCGGCACCCAGCCAAACCAAACGCACAGCGGCAGCCGGCGGCTCGGCAGCGGCTGGTGCTGCGAACAGCAGTGCTGCAGCAGGCAGCACTGCCAGCGGTTCCCCGACTGGCACCTCGTCAGCTGAGAAAGCGCAGGACAGCCAAACCAAGCCCTCCAAAAAGGGGCGCGGCACCGTCTACACTGCACTCGCGCTCATCACCGCAGGCATCATCGTGCTCGTGGTCGCCATCATCTGGATGTATCAGGCCCGCGGCGGCGAAGCCGACACTGCAACCCCGCAGCCCGTGCCGGAAACCTCTGCGCCGGCACCAGCCGAAACGCAGGAACCAGCGGAACCGGTCGAGGTCGAGATCACCAAGGCCAAACCACTCGACCCGCAGGGTGACGGCAAAGAAAACAACGCGGCGGCCAAAAACGTCCTCACAAAGAAAGGCGAATGGACCTCCGACCGCTACAACACGCCCAGCTTCGGCGAACTCAAGACCGGACTCGGCCTCAAACTGACACTCGAAAGCGAACAGAAGCTGACCAAGGTCATCCTGGACTCCAAGGCCAAGGGCGGATCCTACGAAATCCGCGTGGGCGACGATCCCGAAGACGCCAAGACAATCGGCACCGGCGAATTCGGCAAGAAGACCGAAGTCGAATTCGACAAGGCCACCGCAACCGACACCTTCTACGTGTGGATTACCGAACTGCCCACCTACAAAGGCAATTCGCGAGCAGCCTTCAGCCACATCACCGCTTTCGCCGAACAGGACTGAGACCAGCCTCGCACTCTGCGCATCCCCGCACAGGAATAACACCCTCAGAACCATCGTTGACCCAACAGAAGAGCACAGCCGGCGGCTAAGCCGGAAACGCTTCCAAGGAGAACACCCGTGACCAATAAGAAGCTCGTCATCGTCGGCTCAGGACCGGCCGGATACACAGCCGGCGTCTATGCCGCGCGCGCCGGACTCGAACCCCTCATCATCGCAGGCTCCGTCACTGCCGGCGGTGAACTCATGAACACCACAGACGTTGAGAACTTCCCCGGCTTCCCTGAGGGCATTCTCGGTCCCGACCTCATGGAGAACATGCGTCAGCAGGCCGAGCGCTTCGGCGCCGAAGTCCTCTACGACGACGTCAAGACCATCGACTTCTCCCCCGGTGCACACCACCTGACCACCGAAATGGGCGAAGAGTACACTGCCGAAGCAGTCATCCTCTCCACGGGCTCTGCCTACCGGGAACTGGGCCTCGAAAACGAAAAGGCGCTGACCGGCAAGGGCGTCAGCTGGTGTGCAACCTGCGACGGCTTCTTCTTCAAGGATCAGCACATCGCTGTGGTCGGCGGTGGAGACTCCGCAATGGAAGAAGCCACGTTCCTGTCGCGCTTCGCATCGAAGGTCACCCTCATCCACCGCCGTCAGGGCTTCAGCGCATCGCACGCCATGGTCAAGCGGGCCGAGAACGACCCCAAAATTGAATTCCTGCTGGATGCCGAAGTCTCTGCAGTACACGGCGATGACAAGCTTACGGGCGTGACCGTGCGCAGCACCGCAGACGGTTCGGAATCCGAACTCGACGTCACCGGTCTGTTCATTGCAATCGGCTCCGACCCCCGCACCAACCTGTTCAAGGGGCAGCTCGATCTGCACGAAAACGGCTACATCAAGGTCGACGGACGTTCGTCGCGCACCAGCATCGAAGGTGTTTTCGCTGCCGGCGACGTCGTAGACTCGGTGTACCGTCAGGCCGTTACTGCGGCCGGATCGGGCTGTGCAGCCGCCCTTGACGCTGAAAAGTATCTGGCCGACCGCGCCGATAAGGAGTAATCATGTCTCAGGAAGTCACCGACGCCGATTTCGAGGCGGAGGTCCTCAAGCACGACAAGCCCGTCCTTGTCGACTTCTGGGCCCCGTGGTGCGGCCCCTGCCGGCAGGTTGGGCCCATTGTCGACCAGATCGGCGAAGAGAACGCTGACAAGCTCAAGGTCGTCAAACTCAACACGGATGACAACATGAAGACCGCAGCCGAATACGGCATCACCGGCATCCCTGCGATGTATGTCTTCAAAGACGGCCAAGTCGTCAAGGAAATCGTCGGGGCACGACCCAAGCCTGCACTCGAGGAAGAACTCGCCGAGTTCATCGGCTGATCTTCGCAGCCCACCGTTTCAGGCGCCCAATGTAGACTCATTGGGCGCCTGAAACGTTACCGGAAGAATCTATGGACACTTTTTTTTCGCACGGGAACAGCGATCCCATCATCGCGGTGACCAAAGGGCACCTGAGCCGTTTGGGCTACGACGTCGGTGCTGCAGACAACGCGGAATTCGATCATGTGTTCGAATCTGGCCTGAGGCAGTTCCAACAGGACCGTGGGATCGTTGTCGACGGTGTACTCGGAAAAGAGTCTCTTGACGAAATCGAACTGGCTCGCTTTCGCCTGGGCGATCGTATCCTGAAGTATGATCCCAGTCGCCCCCAGATGGGTGACGACGTAGCTGACCTGCAGAAACGGCTTGCGAACCTGGGCCTGCTCACTGCGCGAATCGATTTCCGCTTCGAAGGGGAAACAGATGCAGCCGTACGCAGCGCCCAGCGGCAACTCGGTCTGAACCCCGACGGAATCGTCGGTCCGAAGACCATCAAGGCACTCAACGATGTTTACCGCGAACACGCGGTGGGCAACCTGTACAACCTGACTGAACGTGCGCGTGTGAAGTCGCTTGGACCGTCTCTTGCCGGCCAAGTCATAGTTCTGGAATCAGCGGCTTCGTACCGACACTTCCCCACTCAGGACTTCACCACCGAACAGGCTGAGTTCGAGCGTCGCATCAGTGACGATATCGCTCGCCGAGTAGATGGTCGTCTAACTGCCATGGGGGCTGCCGTCGTGCACGCAACAGATGACAATCCTCGGATCGCTGATGATCTTCGCGCATCAGCGCTCATCTCCATCGCTCAGGACAACAGTCCCTCTCCCCTGCCAAATGGTGTCGCCACCTACTATTTTGGATCTACCAAGACGCCATCGATTTTTTCTCCAGTGGGCCGCGAACTCGCAGACCTGGTTTCACGTGAAATTTCGTCGCGCACTCCCCTGCTTGACTGCCGTTCACACGCAAAGTCTTGGGAATCCCTGCGCATCCTCAACACCCCGAAGATTTACGTCCTGGCTGGTTACGCCAGCAATGAACGCGATCACACTCTTCTTGAGGATACAGAGGTTCGGGCTAACGTAGCCGAAGCCATCGTAGCCGCTGTTCAGCGACTCTTCCTCACGGAACAAAACGATTACGACACGGGCACGCTCGACTTGAGCAATATCCCGTGGGCATCACGCTCATAGGTCTCCGCAAGCCCTACAACGGCAATAGATAAGGCCGGCACCGTGCGGTGCCGG
>CABTZE010000038.1 GCA_902489215.1 uncultured Brevibacterium sp. | reverse complement strand
TCGGGTGCGGGGATGCCACGTGCGGAACAGGTAGTCAGCGTCGCCTAAGGCAAAAGCCGTAAACCGCGAGCGCATGAGCGCCTCGGCTGTGTCTGCCACGCGTGTGCCCTCCAGCAGCGGCAGGCAGCAGTCACCCAGGCCGGCACCGAAAGGAAGGCCGCCGCAGGGGCACGTGTCAGAGGTTCTGCGGGGAATCATCAGGTCGCTTCGATGATGCGGTCGTTTTCATCCTGCCCGGAGCCCTCCGCGGGGCGGCCGCCGATCTTGTCGACGATCATGGCAATCGCACCATCACCGGTGACGTTGGCGGCCGTGCCGAAGCTGTCGAGCGCAATGTAGGCGGCGAACATCAGGCCGACCTCCACCTGGCCGAAGCCGAGCATCTGCGTGAGCAGACCGGCTGCCGCGGCAATCGCACCGCCGGGAACACCCGGGGCGGCGATCATCATGACACCCAGCATCAGGATGAACGGCAGGTACGTCAGGAACGAGGTGTCACCGCCGGTGATCATGAGGACCGCCATCGAGAAGCACGTGATCTTGATCATCGAGCCGGACAGGTGAACGGTGGCACACAGGGGAATGACGAAGCCGGCTACGGTGTCAGACACGCCGTTCTTCTTCGCGGAGCGCAGTGTCACCGGGATCGTCGCGGCAGACGATGACGTGCCAAGTGCGGTGAAGTAGGCATCGCGCATGTTCCACAGCGACTTCACGGGGTTGCGTCCGGCAATTGTCCCGGCCACCGTGTACTGCACGAGCAGCATGAAGAGGGTCAGCGCGAACGACACGATGACCACCAGCAAGAACTTCTGCACGACGATGACAGCCGCGCCGCTGTGGGCAAGCTCGGCAAAGATCCCGAAGATGAACAGCGGCAGAGCCGGCACGATGACGTTGCGAATGAGGCTTTCGACAATCGAGCGGAATTCGATGGCGCCTCGGAACAGAACACGGCTGCGGAAAGCCGTCAGGCCCGCACCGATGATGATGGCCAGAACGAGGGCGCTCATGACGCCGATGACGGGCTCCAGCACGATTTCGGTGGCCACATCAGCCGCCGCCAGCGGGTCGTTCGGGTCGATCTCCGTGGCCTCGCTGACCACGGTGAAGAACGGTGAGAAGCCATCGCCTTCTGCCTCGGCGATGCCCTTGATGTCTGTGCCCTCAAGCGAGGACCGGAACAGCCAGCTGGAGGTGAAGAAGGCCAACAGACCCGCAAGCAGGGTCGAGGTGTAGGAGATTCCCGCGGTCAGGCCCAGCTGCTTGCCTCCCCCTTTGCCGAGTTCTGCAATTGCCGGTGCGACAAGACCGAAGATGATGAGCGGCACAACGAACGACAGCAGACCGGAGAACACGGAATTGTAGGTGGCGAAAACTCCGCCGAGCCAGGCCGGCAGGATCGGGCCGACCAGGATTCCGAGGACGATCGCGATGACGATCCACACCAGAAGCGGGAGTGAACGGATCAGCTTCATGAGTTGTTGTGCTTTCTACGGTGAACAAAGAATGGCATTAAGGGAATACACAGGATTCTAGGTAAGCCCTGCGCTGCCCGTGCACGCGGCGCACGAATAGGGCCTTCGGTTCACTCTGGAGAGTGGACCGAAGGCCCCTGTCCCGCCGAGGTGCCGTGCGGCTTTACGGCCTGTGAGCTCAGGTATCGCTGGATTCGTCTTCTTCTGCGACGCGTTCAGCCTTTTCGACCATTTCGTCGTGCGTCATGCCGCGCTGGCCGGGCTGACGGCGATCAGCCAGTGCCTTGTCCGTCGGCGACTGCGGCATGACGCGCGTGCCGACGGTGCCTGGCTGCTGGCGGCCGTGAATCGATGCCCCCGCGGTTTCTGGCATGAACCATGTGGCCACCAGACCGATGACGCAGGCGAGGATCATGTAGTACGCCGGGAACAGGAGGTCGCCAGTTGCCTTGACGCCGGCTTCGTTGATCAGGCCGGCCGTGCCGCCGAGAGCCGACACGGACAGGTTGTAGGTGACCGAGAAGCCCAGCAGGCGCACGTGTGCGGGGAACATCGCTGGGAAGGTCGCCGAAATCGTGGCGAGCATCGGCACGTAGGCAATACCGAGCACGGCGAAGCCCACGAGCGCGAAGCCGAAGCCCAGCGACATCATCTTGAACATGGGGATGGCGAGGACACCCACCGCGATTGTGGTGAAGAACCACAGCGGACGACGGCCGAATTTGTCCGATGCCGCACCGAAGATCGGCATGAACAGCACGATGAACAGCTCGCCGACGAGGATCACGATGAGCGATGTCTGCGAATCCATGCCGATCTGCGCTTCGAAGTAGGACGGCATGTAGGTCAGCAGCGTGTAGTTGACCATGTTGACGGTTGCGACCAGCGCAAACAGGATGATGACGTCGCGGCGGTACTCCTTGAACACCGCGCGGAAGCGATCCATTGTCGAGGTGTCATCCTCTTCCGGGTCTTCCTGGATTTCGTTGAACACCGGGGTGTCTTCAAGCTTCGAGCGCAGGTACCAGCCGATGAGGCCCATGGGCAGTGCGATGAGGAACGGGATCCTCCAGCCGAAGGAGTCCATCTGCTCAGGCGTCACGTTGAACTGGATGAGCAGCATGAGTGCCGCACCGATGACGTAGCCGGTCAGCGAGCTCGCCTCGAGGAACGAACCGAAGAAGCCGCGGCGACGGTTGGGCGCGTACTCAGCCATGTAGGTGGCGGCACCGCCGTACTCACCGCCGGTGGAAAAGCCCTGCACCAGGCGCAGAATGATCAGCAGGATGGGCGCCCAGACGCCGATCGTCTGATAGGTGGGCAACAGGCCGATGAGGGTTGTTGCCCCGGCCATGAGCAGAATCGTGGCGGCCAGCACGCCCTTGCGGCCGATCTTGTCGCCCATGGGCCCCCAGAAGAACCCGCCGAGGGGTCTCGCCAAGAAGGAGATGGCGTACGTCGCCATGGTGGCCATGATCTGGTATTCGCCGAGTGCATCGAAGAAGTGATGGGCGATGTACGTTGCGGCGATTGCGTAGACGCCGTAGTCGTACCACTCGGTCATATTGCCGATAGCCGAGGCGGCTGTTGCCCGGCGGACAACTTTCGGATCGGCCGCGTGGTCTTCGGCTTCGCGCGCGTAGTCTGATGCGAGCAATTCTTCTGAGCTGCTGTCAGAACTCATACAAACCTTCCTGTTTCGAGACATCAGTCACTGTAACGAAGAGCAGTGCCGATGGCTAAAGCAGGAAAATCTACATGGCAGGTAAGCGGAGTGTGACCGTCGAACCCTGTCCGTACCAGGACTGCAGCGAAGCGGTGCCACCGTGGCGTTCGATGATGGCGCGGACCATCGGCAGCCCGAGCCCGCTGCCCTCCGTCCCGCGGACTTCGCGCGACCGGCCGAGTTCTTCCCACACGGTTTCGATCTCGTCTGGCGCTATCCCGCGGCCCGTGTCGGCGCACTCGATGACGACGAAGCCGTTTTCTTCGCGCCCGCGAACCTCAATATGCGCTCCCGGGGGTGAGTATTTCACCGCGTTGCTCAACACGTTCGACACGGCCAAAAACAGCAGGTCTGAGTCACCTCGAACGTGCGGCAGGGGTCGCGGCGCCTGAGGCAGAGACACCTGGAACCTGCGATCCCGAGCACCCGGAACTTCAAGAACCGTCTGCACCGCCTCGTGCACAAGAGCGCCGATGTTGACCGACGAGGCTTCGAGTTCAGCGTGTTCGACTTCGCTGATCTTGCGCAGATTGCTCAGCAGACTGCTCAGACGCACGGCCTGAGCATCGATGCTGTCGCGCTGCCGCTGGGACGGTTCGTCGGCCAGAGCTGCGCGAATGCCCTGAATGGGGTTCTTCAGTTCGTGGTCCAGACGGGCCAGCAGACGCTGGCGGCGGCGAGTCTGCTCATCGCGCACCTGCGCTGAGGCCCTGACGGCACCGCGCCGGGCAAGGACGACAGCGGCAAAACCGGCCGCGAACAGGCCGGACAGCAGCAGGCCGAAAACAAGGGGCGCCCACGCTACCCGGGCCGTGATGACCGCTTGGGTTCGCGAGTCGACGAACAGCCACCCCACTGTCACAATCAGCCCGATGAGCAGGGGCGCAAGCAGCGCTGAGGCGATGACCAGCGGTGTGCGCTGCTGCTTCTGTTCGCTCATCCGCGATCCACTGCTCCAAGAAATCGATACCCGGCACCCGACACCGTCTCAATGTAGGCGGGATCGCTCGAATCGTCACCCAGTTCCCTGCGGATTTCGGCAATCCTGTGGTCAACCGCGCGTGTGGTCACGATCGCCTCGAAGCCCCACACGGTTTCCAGCAGACGCTGGCGAGAGAACACCTCGTCGGGGTGGCTCATAAGGAATTCCAGAAGAGCAAAGGCGCGCGGTGTCAGCTGCCGTTCGCTTCCGTCGACGAAAAGCCTTCGAGCCGGCCGGTCCAGACGCAGCTCGCCCGATACCAGCGCTTGGGCTGCGCTCAGCGGCGTCTGGCCCCGCTGGGTACGGCGCAGAACCGCGCGAACGCGCGCCATGAGCTCAACCGGATCGAACGGCTTGGTCATGTAGTCGTCTGCACCGTCATCGAGGGCGGCGGCCTGCTCGAAGGTCTCCCCCACTTCGGTCAGCAGAATGACCGGCAGCCATTCGTCGTCAGCCCTGATACGGCGCAGGACCTCACGGCCGTCGAGATTCGGCATGAGCACATCAAGGATGACCAGATCCGGGCGGCGGGCCTCGATGGCCCGCAGCGCCTCGACACCGTCAGCTGCGGTTTCAGTGTCGAGGCCGCTGCGGCGCAGCACGGGGGCCAAATGCTCGCGGATCGTGGAGTCATCATCGACGAGCAGCACATGCGGTCGTGTCTGGGCGGACATTGTGTTCCTTCGCAGATTCAGCCGTCGTAGCGGATTTCAACCCGTCGGTTCTTTTCACGACCCTCGGGGTTGTCTTTGCCGCCCTTTTCATTCGGTTCGATCGGCTTACTGTCGCCAAAGCCCTTGACTTCAGTCTTGATGTCAGACCGGGCTTCCTTAATGGCCTTGGACACGGCTTCTGCCCGACGCTTCGACAGAACGTCATTGCCTTCCTTGTACGGAAGGTTGTCCGTGTGGCCCTCAACCCTGACGGTGGCATTCTGCGGCACTTTCTTGACCAGTTCAGCGATCTTCTTCTTCGCACCGTCAGACAGGTCCCATTTGCCGAGGTCAAACAGCACGTCCGAAGACAGCGTGACGACTTTTTCGCCGGCGTCTTCGCGCGTGTCATCCATCGGCTCGATGTTGTCTTTAAGCGGGATGATCTCGGCCTTGATCGGATTGATTTCCGCTTTCACGGCAGCTGCTGCAGGAACAGCGCCGAACGCCATGAGTCCGACCAAGCCGACGGCTGCGAGCTTGGCTGGGGCCTTCACTGGATCTTCACGCCCTTGACCAGCGGCTCACCTTCCCACAGGAAGATGTCCATCGTGTCAACGTCTTCTGGCGGTGCGCCGAAGGCTGCCTTAGCCTGAACTTCCTTGCCCGAGCTTAGCTGTGTGTTTAGGACGTCGGTGAGTTCGTCAATAGCCTTGTGCTTGTTGAAGTTCTTCGTGTCTACTGCGTATGGGCGGAAACCGCTGCCGCGAACGCTGAACAAGTCCACCTGATCATCCATCGTGGTGTTCAAGGTGAAGCCGTAGACAGCTTCCACCGTCTGCTGGTTGCGCTTGGCGCTGAGCAGGCGAACCTTGAGCTTGGCGTTTTTATCGCCGCTCACTTCCACGGGAACTTCGGCCTCACCCAAGGCCTCACCCGAGGCAGCCGCTTCCGAACCGCTGCCTGAGTCCTCAGAGTCTGCAGTGTCCGTGTCCTCATCACTCTGGGACGCTGCTTCGCCGGAACCGCTGCCAGAGCTGTCAGAGCTGTTCTTCTGCGACTCTTCAGAAGTCTCTTTCTTGTCGTCAGAGCCGGTGTTGAAGTCAACCGAACACCCTGTCAGACCCAGGGATGCAGCCACGGCCGCCGCGGCGATGACTGTTCGTACTTTTGTCGTGCGCATGTGAAACCTTTCGGTAGCGGACCGGGTGGGCCCTGTCGTGCTTGCTGACTCAAGACTACGAACGCGGAAAGCCCTGTTCGTCGCACAGAAGTCGCAAGAGTCCGGAAACTTGTACCAGCTTCGCGACATTCTGAGACACACAGGTGAACTCAGCGTGTACGCCTCAGCGGCGGCTTGCCTCAATCACCTCGCGTGCAAAGCCGTCGAACAGCGCCTGGGCATTGCGCGCGCTGTCCTCTTCAACCCGTTCCGCGTGTTCAACGAGCGTGTCCTTGTCAAAACCCAGTTTGGCCAGACCCTCGGTTTCCCAGCGGCGCACGGAATCAGCGGACGCCTCGGGGTGAAACTGCATGCCCCACGACCGACGGATGCGGAACGCCTGGATTTCGCACAGTTCGCTGCTACCCAGCAGCTGGGCCGACTCTGGCAGTTGAGTGATGCGGTCAACGTGGCTCTCGATGAAGTGGGTTTTCGGACCCACCTTGCCGAACACGGGGTCGTCAGCGGCATCCGCGGTGAACGTGATCTCGGTTGCGCCTTTTTCGGGTGCGCCCGTTTTGGCTTTCACGGTGCCTCCGGCAACGTGGGCCAGCAGCTGTCCGCCCAGGCAGATGCCCAGCTGCGGTTTGTCGGCATCCCATGCGGCCCGCACGAGTTCCGCCTCGCGTTCCAGCCAGGGCGCCCGGTCAGTTTCATCCGGCATGTAGCCGCCGCCCAGGTAGACGAAGCCGTCGTAGTCGTCGACGACGTCCGGACCTGGGATGTCATTGAACGTGCCATCCGGTCCCGGCCCGATTCGCAGGTCGAACTCGATGTGGTGGTCAATGAGGCGAGGCAGCAGTCGCCTGGGCTGTGAATCAACGTCATTGACGATGATCAGGATGCGGGCCATGGTTCTTACTCTCCTGAGCGCAGGAAGCTGCGATAGCGGTCGTCGTGGGCTTCCAGCACGCGCAGCGCGTTGTCAAAGCCGAGTTTCTCAAGGTCGCCTTCCGACCACGAACGCGAGCGCAGCTCGTCAATCAGAGCCGGATAGGTGCTGGCGTTGTCCAGTCCCGTGGGGAAGGAATCCGTTCCGCAGAAGTCCGATCCGATGCCCACGTGGTCAATGCCGATGCGTTCGCGCACGTAGTCGATGTGGTCGGCAACATCACTGATGGTGACTTCCGGGGCTGTGCCCTCTTCTCCGCTCTTGACCCAGTCGTAGCGTTCCTGCGACACGAATGAGGGCACAAAGGTCAGCATGTGCACTCCCCCATTGGCCGGCAGCCGGTCGATGATGTCATCGGGCACATTGCGCGGGTGCGAGCACAGGCTCAGCGCGTTCGAGTGGGTGAAAAGCACCGGCAGGTCGGTCATGGTGAGCACCTGGTCCATGACGCTCGGCGCCACGTGGGACAAATCGGGGATCATGCCGATCCGGTTCATCTCCTTGACCACTTCCCGACCGAAGTCGCTCAGACCGCCATGCACCGCCTCGTCAGTTGCGGAGTCAGCCCAGCTGTGGGTGGTCGACCACGTCAACGTCATGTAGCGAGCGCCGAGCTTGGCGAACATCCGCAGCGCGCCGAGTGATTCGTTGATCTGGTTGCCACCCTCAACACCGAGCAGACCGCCGATGCGCCCGGCAGCCCGCTCGGCACGGATCGCTTCCGCGGTTGTAGCCCAGGCGAGGTCATTCGGGTAGGTGCTGATCAGTCGGTCAACGAGGTCGATCTGTTCGAGCGTCCAGCGGACAGCTTCGTCGCCCTTGATCGCCGAGTCGACGAAGACCGACCAGAACTGTGCGGCCACACCGCCGTCGCGCAGCTGCGGAATGTTGGTTCCAACAACCCCGTCGGGGCGGTCAAGGTCAGCGACCGATGAGCCGCGGGTTTCGCGCAGCAGGTAAGGGAGGTCATTGTGGCCATCGAAAATGGGGATGAGTGGAGACGGCATCGCCGGTCCTTTCTTCAGTCCGGTTGGGGTGTTTCAGGCGTGCAGGTGGGCGCTGATGAGGCCGCCGGCTTCGCGCATGATCGGCATGACTTCGAGAACGCGGTCTTCGTCTGCGGCCCAGTTGGCGAAGACTGCGTAGGCCACGCGGCGTTCGCGTGTGAAGGCGATTCCGGTGTCGGCGCGGACGCTGGAGTCGGTGCCGGTCTTGTTCACAATCCATTCGCCGCGCGTGTAGTAGTAGTGCGCAAGCGGGTCTGGTTCGAAGTAGGAGGCCACCATCGAGGTGTCGGCTCCTGCACCGAGCCAGCGGCGCATCATTTCCGAGGTCATCGGGTCGAACAATTCGTCGCGGGACAGCCGCGCCATGTAGTCGCTCAGTTCGTAGGCGGTGCCCGATGACAGGCGGCGGGGTGCTCCTGCCGGGCGCGGCCAGCGCAGGAAGTCGTGGAGCGCGGAGTCCTTGTAGCCCAGCACTTCGACTTCTTTGGCTACACGGTCCAGGCCGACACGGGAGATGAGCACGTTCGTGGCGAAGTTGTCGCTGAAGGCGCCGATGAGCATGCCGACGTCGTGGATTGTCAGATCCGGCTGGTCAAGCAGGTACCAGATGCCGGATTCGTCGACGCGCTCTGCCGCGTTGCGGGTCAGCCGCTCATCCAGGCGCAACTCGCCGTTGTTCTTCATCTTCAGCGCTGCGTGCAGCAGGAAGATCTTGGCGATCGATGCGGTGGAGAGCACGCGGTCGGGTTCGTGGCTGAACACCTCCTCACCCGTGTCGATGTCGATTGCGCGTGCCGAGAATTCAACTCCGTCTAAACGTGTGAACAGGTCCGCTGTCATTGTTCTGCCTTTCTCCGGCGTTGTTCGCGGCCGGCTTCTGTTGCGAGATCAAATCTATGCGAAGAGGCTCATAACCTGGCCGGCGGCCAGACCGAAGAACGTACCCGCGAACGCGCCGATGAGCGCGAAGAGAACTCCCACGGGTACGAGCTCTCGGTTGAATGCACCAGCGACGACGGGCGCGGAGGCCACACCGCCGATGTTCGCGGTCGAAGCGACAGCCAGGCTGAACAGCTCCGTTTTTGTGAGCTTGGCGTAGATGACCATGAGGACGAAGTGGATGGTGACAACCATGAGCCCGGCGAGCAGGAAGATCGGCGCTTCGACAAGCGATGTGAAGTCAGAACCTGCCGCGATGACTCCGATGATGATGTACAGCATGATGTAGGCGACATCCGATGCGCCGGCCATCTTGCCGTACTTTGTCGAGCCGATGATCAGGCCCACGATGCTGACGATGAGGATGGTCCAGGTTGTCGAGTTCACGACGACCCCGATTTCCGGCAGCTTTCCGCCGATCACGGTGGCCAGCGCTGAACCGAACAGGCCGATGGCCAGAACCCGGAACAGCGCCACGAGATCCATTTTCTCTTCATCAGCGGAGCTCTTTTCGGCGCCTTCACCAGTCGAGGCTGCACGCGAAGACAGGGCCGAAGTGTCGGCTTTTGTCCACGCGTTGAATTTGTCAGAGATGCCGACGGACGAGAACATCACCAGCAGCCACACGGAGTACACGATGGTGTCGACGATCAGCACGTGACCGAAGATGTTCTCCGGCGGGTTGAGGATTCCCTGCACGGCCGCCATGTTCGCCGAACCGCCGGTCCACGAAGCTGCGAGCGCTGCCAGGCCCTTCCACGCTTCGGCATCGAGAACCCCCTTGAGCACGGCGAAGGTGATGACGAATCCCAGCATGATCGAAACCGCGGTGGCCGCGTAGGTCAGCAGCAGCTTCGGGCCCAGTTTTATGATCTTGCGGACATCGCACTGGAAAAGCAGGAGCATGATCATTGCCGGCAGAAGAGCGTCTTTCACTCCCCCGCCGACAGCGTCGATTGAATCGGATTCGCCGAATACTCCGACGGTGTTGAGCAGCGCTGCTATCAGGTAGAGGAAGACGAAGCCGGGAACGTACCTGAAGACTGGAAGCCCTCGGGCTTTGTCCAGGTAGACGAGTACCGCGGCTATTGCGATGAGCAGGCTGATGAACAGAAAACCGTCGGTGATCATAACTGTTTAGGGGTTCACTCCTCGTTCGGTTCGATTGTCACAGTGGGTGCGGCACCGTCTGCCGGCGCGCTCAGCTTTGCGTGCACGCCCAACGGTACCGAACCGGCGTGCGGGTGGTGGCCCAGTTCGACTTCCCACACGACCGGCACCTGGGCGTCGCCGAAGTACTCGCGCAGAAGCGCCCTGCGGTCGTCGTCTTCACCGCAGCTCTCCCAGGAGCCCAGGACGACGGCGCCGGCCCGTTCGAGCCAGCCGATCCGTTTGAGCTGCAGCAACAGATTGTCCAGTCGGTACACATCCTCGTCGACATCCTCCAGGAACAGGATGCCCGGCTCGTCGGGTGCTCCCGGCTGAAATTCCGGTGCCCCAACACCGGCGGCGAGCAGACTGAGGTTGCCCCCATAGGTGATTCCCGTGAACTCCCCGGCAGTGAGAGTCTGTGCCGGTTCACCCAGACGCACCTGTTCGTCTGACCACGGTGAGAACAGCCAGCGCTTGATGTCAGTGCGCACGCGCTCGCTGTCGCCGAAAACGGCATTGCCGACCATGGGGCAGAACAGTGTGGGCACTCCCATGTGGTGCGCCCATGCCTGGTGGAGGGCAGTGATGTCGCTCGAACCCGTCAGCAGCTTGGGACGGCCGTCAGGACGCAGCGCGTTCTCCGCCATGGAACCGAAATCGATGCCGTCCAGCAGGCGCATAGCTCCGTAGCCGCCGCGCAGAGAGATGACAGCTGACGCCTCGGGGTCGCACCAGGCGTTGACTAGATCGCTGCGGCGTTCGTCATCGCTTCCGGCCAGGTACGAGGCGCGAGCATCGACTCTGCGGAGGTTCTCTCCGACCTGCACGTCGAGACCCCACTCTTCCAGCGCGGCGATTGCCGGTTCAACAGTTCCCTTGGGTGCTGGTCCCGATGGGGCTACGAGCCACACTCGGTCGCCCGGGGCCAGAGGGGCCTGCTGTGCGTAGGGGTTGCGGTCAGCCATTGACGGCGCCTCCTGATTTCTCTGCTGTGCTTGCTGCAGTGTTGCCCACCGGCCCGCCGGCCCGTCCTGCCTGTGCGGCCCGTTCCGAGCGGAAGCCGGGCACAGCGGCCAGCAGTTTGCGCGTGTAATCGTGCTGGGGGTCCAGAAGAACATCCTCAACCGGACCGTGTTCGACGATTTCACCGCGGTACATGACGGCCACCGTGTCGGCGATGTTCCATGCCAGACCGAGGTCGTGGGTGATGACGAGTGCCGTGAGCCCAATGTTCTTCTTCAAAGCCAGGAACAGCGACAGGATCTCACCGCGCACCGAAGCGTCGAGGGAAGCCACGGGTTCGTCGGCAATGAGCACATCCGGTTCGAGCGCGAGTGCGCTGGCAATGACAACGCGCTGACGCTGCCCACCGGAAAGCTCCTGCGGAATCGGCTCAAAGAAGTCCTCGGCGGGAATCAGCTCCGCAGCTTCCAGGCTTTCACTCACGCGCGCCCGTTCATCGCCGGTGAACTTCTGCACGCGCAGACCTTCTGCCACGGACTCGTAGACCGAACGCGATGGGTTGAGCGAACCCGACGGGTCCTGCAGGATCATCTGCACATCGCGCCGGAACTTGCGCAAGCTCCGTTTGCCGGTCGGCAGAGGCTCACCCTGAAACAGCAGCTCGGATCCGGCGTCCGGCTGCTGCAGGCCGAGGAGAGTGCGCGCAAGCGTCGTCTTGCCCGAACCGGACTGGCCGACAACAGCAAGAACCTCCGAGCGGTGCAGCTTGAGATCCACGTTGTTGACGGCCTTTGTCAGTCGTCCCCTCGCCTTAAAGGTGACGTTGAGGTTCCGTGCCTCCAGCACCACCTCGTCAGTCATGGTGTGCGGAGTTTCGACATCAACGCGAGCCGGGTTGCGGGTGATCGGGTTGAGACGCGATTCGGGGTCGCCGATGGTGGGGAACGCATCCGCCAGCTGCTGAGTGTAGGGCTCCTCCGGCTGGGTGCAGATCTTTTCGGCCGGCCCGATTTCGACGATCTTGCCCTGCTTCATGATTGCAATCCGCTCACACGCTGTAGCCAGCACCGAAAGGTCGTGCGAAATCATCAGCAGCGAAATGCCGCGCGCCTCAACGAGCTCACGCAGGCGGGTGAGGATCTGCGCCTGCACGATGACGTCGAGAGCCGTGGTCGGCTCATCGGCGATGATGATGTCGGGATCGCAGGCCAGGGCCATGGCGATCATGACGCGCTGCTTCTGCCCACCGGAGAGTTCGTGCGGGTATGCCTGCGCAATCTGGGCGTCCAGGTCCACCTGTTCCAGCAGGCTGAGAACTCGAGCTTTGCGATCAGCTTCGGAACGCCATTCATCTTTCACGTGCAGGTTGAGTGCTTCGAGGATCTGCTTGCCCACCGGACGCACCGGGTTGAGCGAGTGCAGGGCACCCTGGAACACGATCGCGGCTTCCGACCAGCGAACCGCGCGCATCTGACCGAAGTTCAGTTCGGCAATGTCGGTGCCGCCCAACAGCACGCGCCCGGTCAGCGTCGCGTTGTCCGGCAGCAGGCGCAGCACAGAGAGGATGAGCGTGGACTTGCCCGAACCGGATTCACCGGCGATGCCCAGTGTGCCGCCGGCCGGCAGTTCGAGGTTGACGTTCGACACCGCGGGGATGTCACCTCGGGAGGTTCTCGACGAATACGTGATCGAAACATCGTCGAAGACAAGATCCTTGCCCGCGGCAGCGGCAGCTGTTTCTGCTGTACTCATCAGCGGCTCCTGAGGGTCGGATTGGCAATTGCTTCAATGGCCCGGCCCACCAGCGTAAACGCAAGCACCACCGCGACGATCGCTAGGCCCGGGGTGAGGATGAACCACCAGTAGCCGGAGGTTGCAGCCGAAACATCCATCGAGTTCTTCAGAATGGTTCCCCAGGACTGCTGAGTCGTGTCGCCCAGTCCCAGGAACGCGAGTGTCGACTCGGCGATGATCGCACCACCGACCGTCAGCGTGGTGTTGGCAAGCACCAGCGGCATGACAGCCGGAAGCAGGTGCGAGGTGATGATGTGCCAGTGGCCGGCGCCGAGGACTTTCGCGCGCTCAATGTAGAGGCGGGATTCCGCCGACAGCGTCTGCGCGCGAACAATGCGGGCCGTACCGGCCCACGAGGTCACACCGATCGCGATGACGATTGTGAAGACTCCTCGCTCAAGAACAGAGGACAGCACAATTGCCAGCAGCAGCGACGGCAACACCAGGAAGAAGTCGATGACGCGCATGATCAGTCCGCCGACCCAGCCGGTGAAGTGGCCTGCGGCGATGCCCATGATCGTTCCGATGATCATCGACATGGCCGTGGCGGCGACACCGACGATGAGCGAAACCCGTGCACCCCACACCAGGCGCGCCCACAGTTCGCGGCCGTAGTTGTCGGTGCCCAGCGGGTGCTCCGCGCTCGGCGGTGCGTAGCGCGGATTGTCGAGGTTCTGGGTCACGTCGAGCATGGAGCGGTCCGCAATGAGCGGAGCGAACACGGCTACGAGGATCACCAGGATGAGAACGATCGCACCGGCAACGCCCGCGCGGTCTTCCAGGAAGATCTTCCAGTTCTTCTTCCAGGCGTCCGCGCGCCGACTCCATGTGAGAGCGCGTGCACTCGAGGGAACGACCGTGCCCTGGTTTTCGCGGCCGGCAGCCGCCTTCTTTTCGGAGGAGGTGTTGCGGGAAGTCATTCAGGCCCTCCTGACGCGCGGGTCGAGCTGGCGGTACACGAGGTCAGCCAGCAGGTTCATGATGATGATGGCTGCCGAGAAGACCACGAACGTCCCCTGCAGCAGCGGGAGGTCGGGACCGGAGATCGCCTCGAAGGTCAGTTTGCCCAAACCCGGCCACGAGAACACGGTTTCGACCGTCAGCGCACCGGCAATGAGACCGCCGATGTGCATGAACACGAGTGTCACGGTCGGCAGCAGTGCGTTGGGCACAGCGTGCTTGAGCCGGACGTCGTCTTCGCGCAGGCCCTTGGCGCGAGCAGTGGTGAGGTAGTCGGCACTCATCTCGCCCAGCAGAGATGCGCGCATCACCATGAGGTACTGCGCGTAGATGACCGCGGTCATGGTGATGACGGGAAGGATGAGGTGTTTGGCTACATCGACCACGTAGGTGAAGCTGCCTGGTTCGATGCCAGGTGAGACCATGCCGCCGGTGGGCAGCCACTGCAGCTTTCCGGCAAACACCATGAGCAGCAGAAGCGCAAGCCAGAATGTCGGCACTGACCAGAAGACGAGGCTTGTGGAGGTTGTCAGCTTGTCGAAGAGGGAACCGCGCTTCCACGCGGCCAACTGCCCCATCCACAGGCCCAGGGTGATGGCCAGAATCGCCGATGTGCCCGTCAGCAGCAGGGTCGGCCACGCGTATTCGGCGATGAGGCTGGCGACTGACTGCTTGTAGACGTAGCTGGTGCCGAAGTTGCCGCTGAAAATGCCCACCAGGTAGTCCCAGAACTGGACGAGCACGGGCTTGTCGAGACCGTATTCGGCGCGCAGCTGAGCCATCTGCTCGGGGCTCATCTGCCTTTCGCGAGCGATCTTCTGCACCGGATCACCCGGCAGGACTCGGAAGGCGAAGAAGCCCAGCACAACAACCATGAACAGGCTGATGAGCGCTCCGCCCACTTTTCTCAGCAGGTAGCTGAGGTAGGACTGGCCCGCCGGGGGCGCATCGATTTCCTCTGAACCGCCGGAAGCTTCATGTTTGAGCTTCTTGTTCGCGGCCTGTGTCTCTGCGTTCACAGACATTTTTCTGCTTTCCACGTACTGCTGAGATTCTTCGGCAGTGCGTTAAAGGTGCTCGAGGCGCCGGTCAC
>CABTZE010000037.1 GCA_902489215.1 uncultured Brevibacterium sp. | reverse complement strand
GGATTGCGCTGACAATCAGTCGGGTCCAGATTCATAGACGGTGACCTCCGGCGGATGCTTAGGGCGGTGCTGAACAAAAACCTACCAGCGTTCTGCCACAAACCTCCCTCAGGCATGGAATGTTCTGGCGGGTGTCATCGTTGCCCCGGTAGGCCCGCCAAACCGGCGACACACGCCAACTCGGTGGGCACCCGAAACTCAATGCCACGGCGAAGCCGCGCACGGCATCGCCTGAATTTTAGGAGGGCTCATGGCTACGACGACCATCAACGTTTCCGGCCTCACCTGCAACCACTGCGTCAATGCAGTCAAGGACGAAGTCGGCGCAATCGACGGCGTGCAGTCCGTCAACGTGGAACTCGTCGAAGGCGGAATCTCGCCGGTCACCATCGAATCGGCCACACCGCTGGCCGAAGCCGACCTCAACGACGCAATCGACGAAGCCGGCTACACCATCGTCAAATGACTCCCACCCCAGCCGAACGTCCAGACCCGGTCGGAAGCTCCGCCTCGTCAGCTCAGCCGGCAACACCTGACAACCCGGCAACACAAGTTCGGGAAGTCGACCTTGCCATTACCGGCATGACGTGCGCGTCATGCTCGTCACGGGTGCAGAAGAAACTCAACCGGCTTGACGGGGTCGAGGCGGTGGTCAACCTGCCGCTGAACTCGGCTCACGTCGAGGTCAGCTCAGATGTCACCGACGAGGACCTCATCGCAGTGGTCGAAAAGACCGGCTACGGGGCGTCGGTGCAGTCCTTTGAGGACCCAGCAGACGAGCCGGATCTCACCTCCCGCTTCCGTACCCGCCTGATTGTCAGCGCAATCCTCGGAGCCCCGGTTATCGCCATTTCGATGGTCATGTCGTGGCATTTCCCGGGATGGCACTGGCTGATTCTTGCGCTGTCGCTGCCGGTTGTGACGTGGGGTGCGTGGCCGTTCCACGAGGCGGCGTTCAAGGCCGCACGCGGTTTTTCCTCCACAATGGACACCCTGATTTCAGTGGGTGTCATCACCGCGACCCTGTATTCGCTGTGGACTGTTTTCGCGCAGGCGGCGGCCGGAAATTGGGTTCTGCCGCACAATGCGCACGTGTGGTTCGAGGCCGCCGTCGCCGTCACAGTGTTCCTGCTGGCCGGGCGCGTGCTGGAGCACCGCGCCAAGTCGAATGCCACGAAGGCGCTGCGTGAACTTATCAACCTGGGCTCAAAAGAGGCGCTGCTGGTTGAAACCGACGCTGACGGACGGGTCACTGAGCGCACTATCCCCGCTGATCAGCTGCGTGTGGGCGATGTTTTCCGCGTCCGCCCCGGCGAAACAATTGCCGCTGACGGCACAGTTGTCGGCGGCGCTTCGGCCGTTGATGAATCCATGCTGACAGGCGAATCCGCACCCGTCGAGGTCACCGAGGGTTCGAAGGTCACGGGCGCAACCATGAACACCTCGGGCACTTTGACGGTGCGGGCCGATCGCGTCGGTTCGGACACCACTCTTGCCGAGATGTCCCGCCTAGTTGCCCGCGCCCAAACCGGCAAACCTGCCGCGCAGCGCATTGCCGATTCGATTTCCGCAGTTTTCGTGCCCACGATTTTGGGCATCGCCGTGCTCACCCTGCTCGGGTGGGGCATTTTCGGCGGCGACTGGATTTACGGCCTGCACGCCGCGATCACGGTCGTCGTCATCGCCTGCCCGTGCGCGCTGGGGCTGGCCACACCGACCGCGCTCGCGGTGTCGTCCGGCCGCGGTTCGCAGCTGGGCATTCTGGTCTCCGGGCCCGAGGCCATGGAGGCAGCCCGCACGCTCGACACCGTCGTGCTGGACAAGACCGGCACCGTCACCGAGGGCCGCATGCGGGTGGTTTCGCACGATCTGGCACCTGACGATCTGACGCTCGCCGCCGCTGCCGAGGGTGCCAGCGAGCACCCGATCGCCCGCGCTGTTGTCCAGGCCGCTTCCCACATTGACGAGGCGGAGGCTAGCTCAGATTCGCCTGTTTCCGTTAGTCGTGAAGTCACCGGTTTTGCCAACATCTCAGGTGGCGGAATCACTGCCACAGTTGATGGGCACAAGGTTCTCGTTGGAAGCTCGGCGCTTCTGGCTGACGAGGGTGTTTCTGTCCCGGAGGTTGCTGACCACCCGGCTGCGACTGAGGTTGCTGTTGCGGTTGATGGTGAATTTCGGGGCCGGGCTTGGGTGGCCGACACAATCAAGGACTCCGCCAAGCCTGCCATTGACGAACTGCACGAACTCGGTCTGCGCGCTGTTCTGCTCACTGGTGACAACCAGGTGTCCGCACAGGCAGTGGCTGACGCCATCGGCATTGACGAAGTTCACGCGGGTGTGAAGCCGGAGGACAAGTACGCGCACATTCAGGCCCTCCAGGCTGAAGGCCGCAGTGTTGCGATGGTCGGCGACGGAGTCAATGACGCCGCTGCCCTGGCCGGAGCGGATCTGGGCGTAGCGATGGGCACGGGAACCGATGTTGCGATTGCAGCTTCGGACATTACACTCATGCGTTCGGACCCACAGCAGATTCCGCAGGCTATTCGCCTATCCCACCGCACTGTTCGCAGCATTAAGCAGAACCTGTTTTGGGCGTTCATCTACAACGTGCTGGCTGTGCCCATTGCGGTATCGGGCAAACTCGACCCCATGATCGCAGGGGCCGCCATGGCATTCAGTTCAGTGTTTGTTGTGCTCAACAGCCTGCGGTTGCTTCGGTTCAAATAGCCGGTTGCACCAAGGATTAATCCGCACTGCCCGGTTTCGCTTCACTCACCCCAGGTGAGTAAAGCGAAACCGGGGAAAGAAAAAGAACGAGGCGGGCGCCTCGTTCTTTTTCTTATTCAAATCAGTCCATGACCGGTGAGTCGGGGTCGTGAACGGTCTTGTCCTTCGACACGATGTAGTTCATGAGTGCCGCCAGTCCGGTGACCACGATCGCCGTGATCGCGGTGTAGAGAAGCACCAGGCCGAAGCGTTCAAACGACTGCCAGCCGCGGGTGAAGATCATTGTCAGCACGAACACAATAAGGCCCGTGATGATGCCGAAGGTGTACGTGTCCTTATAAGACACAGCCTTGGACGAACCCGAATTCTGCGAAACCGACGTGTCTTTTGCCATGCCGTCCAGTGTACGCGCGTCCGCATGGCAAGCACCGTTCGGCCGTGTCAGTGCCCCTGTCTAATATGTGACCCAGATGACAAAGCAGTCACAGAAGGGACACCATGACTCAGCACAGCACAGCCGGCGGCAACACGGAAACAAGCCAGCACACAAGCACAGCCGGGCCGCTGGCCGGCCTGAAGGTCGTTGAGTTCACCGGACTGGGCCCGGGCCCGCACGCCGCAATGGTCCTGGCTGACCTCGGGGCTGACGTTGTGCGCATCGACCGGCCGGGCAACGCCAAGAAATCAGACGTCACGGCGCGCGGCCGCCGAATTGTCGAAGCTGATCTGAAAGACCCCGCGGCCATCAAAGGTGTGCTCGAACTGCTCGATCGGGCCGATGTGCTCATTGAGGGCTTCCGCCCCGGTGTCATGGAACGCCTGGGCCTGGGGCCGGATGTGCTTCTCGAGCGCAATCCCGGCCTGGTCTACGGCCGCATGACCGGCTGGGGCCAGGACGGTCCGCTGGCAGACCGCGCCGGTCACGACATGGGCTACATTGCGCGCACCGGCATGGCTTCACTCATCGGCGGCGCTGACAGCGCACCCGTGCCTCCGCTCAACCTTGTGGGCGACTTCGGCGGTGGCTCCATGTTCCTGGTCACCGGCATCCTCGCCGCCCTATTTGAGCGCAGCTCCACCAGCCGCGGCCAGGTGATCGACGCCGCGATCGTCGACGGCACGGCAACACTGGCCACCATGCTGTGGGCCCTGAAAGACACGGGCATGTGGCAGGACGCTCGCGGCCGGAACTTCCTCGACGGATCGCAGCCGTCGTACTCCTACTACCGCACCTCAGACGGCGAATACCTTGCGGTGGCACCGTTGGAACCGCAGTTCTTCGAAGAGCTGCGCGAACACCTGGGCCTGCCCGAATGGACCCAGAAGGGCCGTTTCGATCCGCGAAAATTCGACGAAGTCCACCAGATGATCACCAATGCGATCGCGCAGCACCCGCTGGCGCACTGGACAGAAGTCTTCGATCCCACAGACGCCTGCGTTGCCCCCGTGTGGTCCATGGAGCAGGCGCTGGAAGACCCCCAGCTGAAAGCCCGCGGCACATACACGGAAGTCGACGGCGTCACTCAGCCGCGACCGGCACCTCGTTTTTCTGCCCACGGCCGTCTGGACCCCCGCCCGGTCAGCAGAGAAGCTCAGCCGATCGACACAGTCGTCCGAGGGTGGTCTGTCGACTAGAACTCAGTAGAATACCCATCGGAAAGGGGTGGGCATGCATATTGTTTTGGTCGAAGACGACGAAGTGATCCGCGAAACCACACAGTTGGCGCTGGAGCGCTTCGGCTACACGGTCACGACCTTCGCAGACGGCCGCGACGGATACGAATACGTGGCCGAACACGGCGCTGACGCCGTGCTGCTCGACCTCATGCTGCCCACCATGAACGGCGCTTCCATTACGCGGGCCATCCGCGAAAAATCGCCCGTGCCGATCATCGTGATCTCCGCGCGATCCGACCCGATCGACATCGTCCAGGCGCTCGAAGCCGGTGCGGATGATTACCTGACAAAACCGTTCGACATGCAGGTTCTCAACGCCCGCATCCGCACCATCGTGCGCCGTTTCGTCACCGCGGGCACCGGGGCCATGGGCTTCGGTTCGGTGCGCGCAGGGCAGGATCCCGTCGAGGCGCCCAGTGCGCACACGGCTCCCACGGGCGGCCCGAACACAGCTGCCGCCGGGCAGTGGGAGGGCGGCCGCAACGACACCGCGCCCATCCTGGGTGCCGGCGCAATCCCGGAAGTCCTGGGCCCCACACCGGGCCTGCAGGACCCGTCGAGTGGCACCTCGGGCGGTTCCTCTGCGGTCTCCCCTCACACTGCCGAACCGCGGTCCACAACAACCAAACTGGGTTCGCTCGAACTCGACAACAGCCGCCTGACAGTCGCAGTCGATGGGACTGAAGTCCACCTGACACCCACCGAGCTGCGCATTCTGCTGCTGCTGACAGAAGACCCCAAGCACGTCTATTCGCGCGAAAAGATCGCAATGACGGTGTGGGGTTACGAATGGGCCGGCGATTCGCGTGTAGTCGACGTGCACATTCAGCGGCTGCGCAAGAAGATCGGTGCGCGCATGATCGAAACCGTCCGCGGCTTTGGCTACCGCTTTGCAGGCTGAGCCGTGTCACTGCGGCTGAAATTCGTCCTCGTCCTGTGTGCGGGCGTGGTTCTCACAGCGCTCATGCTCGCGGCAGCTGTCCGCTACGCCACAGGCAGCACAGACGAAGCCCTGCTGCGGGGGCAGGCCCAGTGGAAGCTCGAACAGGCGCACAGCGTCTACAAAGATTCGGGCCGACTTCTGCTCGATGCCCGCATCAACGATTCCGACCTCCCACAGCAGGCGCGCAAATCCGCTCAGCAAGGCCGGACCGCCACCGTGAAAGGGAAGCTGCCCGAAACCGGTGAACCCGTCATGTGGGCGGCCATGCCGATCACCGTCGGCGGGGAAACCGAGGTGCTGTCGACCTACCACTCGGCGGTCGAATACGAAGAGATGCGCAAGCAGTCCAACACGACCATCATCATCGCGTCAGCCGTCGGCACGCTGCTCGTCGGCGGATTCGGAGCGCTCACAGTCGGAACGATTTCCGGCCGACTGACACGTGGGGCTGAAGTGGCCAGGCAGATTGCCGCCGGCGACACTTCGGTGAAGATCGGCGATGTCATCACCAGCGGCCACGACGAAGTCGCCGACTTCGCCGACGCGGTCGATTCCGCACTCGCCCAGCTCTCAGAGCGCATCGACACCGAACAGCGATTCACAGCTGACTTGGCGCACGAACTGCGCACGCCGCTGACCGGACTCATCACCGCCGCGGGCCTGCTGGAAGAGGACTCCAGGCCAGCGGAACTGGTCAAAGAGCGGGCGCGCCGACTCCAGGACCTTGTCGAGGACCTTCTTGAGGTTTCACGTCTGGAAGGCGGGGCCGCGAACGTCGACATTCAGCCCATGCACGTTGGGACCACACTGCACACGCTCATCAGCAACCTGCGGTCATCCGGTGCGGTGGGCGACCACGTCATCAACACCGACTTCGCGCTGGCTGACGTGACCATCAACACTGACCAGCGGCGCTTTGAGCGGATCGTCACCAACCTGGTCATGAACTCCATCAGACACGGCGCCGACCCCATCACCGTCACCGCAACAGACACGGCCGTACGCGTTGAAGACCACGGTCCCGGCTATCCCACCGACATCCTCACCATCGGCCCCACGCGCTTCTCCAGTGGCGGGGGCGGCGGAATGGGCCTGGGGCTCGTGATCGCTCAGGAGCAGGCGAACCTGCTGGGCATGGATCTGCTGTTCGACACCGGGCAGGCCGGAGGCGCAAAAACCGACCTCAAATGGGGCAAAAACGCCCTGGCCGGCTGACGCAGGCGTACGCAGGCTTATCCCGGCTGACGCAGAGTGGCCAAGGCCGGCACAGACTGACGCAGGCGTACCCCGCGGGGTACGCCTGACGCTTACTCGTTCAGCGCTATTGCGGCCTTGATATGCCCGATGTGGCTGTATGCCTGCGGTGTGTTGCCCAGGTGCCGTTCGGCAACGGGGTCGTATTCCTCCGGCAGCATGCCGGTGGGGCCGATAAGCGCTTCCATGCGGCTGAACAGGTTGCGCGCATCAGCGGTCCGGCCGACCATCTGCAGCGATTCGATCAGCCACGACGTGCAGATGTGGAAACCACCCTCAAGGCCTGGCAAGCCGTCGTCGTAGCGGTAGCGGAACACCGTGGGCCCTTCGCGCAGGCTGCGTTCGACAGCGTCGACGGTTGCGCGGAAGCGCTCGTCATCAGCCGGCAGCATGCCGGAGAGTCCGACGAACAGGCACGCGGCGTCGAGGTCATCTTCGCCGTAGGCAACCGTGAACGCGCCGACCGTGGAGTTGAAGCCCTTGGAGCAGACGTCGTTCTTGATGTCTTCGCGCAGCTGTTCCCAGTCTGCGCCTGCGGGACGGCCGAACTCTTCGGCCGCTTTGAGCGCCCTGTCGACCGTCTGCCAGCACATGACCTTGGTGTACACGTTGTGCTTCGGTGCCCGGCGGGCTTCCCAAATGCCGTGGTCGGCCTGCTGCCAGCGGTTGGCGACCGCCTGCACGAGGTCTTCCAACAGCTTCCAGTGCGCATCCGGCAGTGCGCCGTCAAAACGGGCGAGGCTCACGATGAGGTCGGCAACCGGACCGAAAACGTCCAGTTGCACCTGGTGTTCAGCGGCGTTGCCCACGCGCACAGGCCGGGAACCGGCGTAGCCGGGCAGGTGTTCGAGAACGGCTTCTGTGACCAGTTGCGAACCGTCGACCGCGTACAGCGGACGGAGTTCTTCAACGGTCATGCCCTGTTCTGCTGCCTGGGCGATGATCGCTTCGAGCCACTGCAGGAAACCGCGGGCCTCAGTCGCAGAGCCCAGCTCCAAGAGCGCGGAAGCGGTGAGCGCACCGTCGCGCAGCCACGTGTAGCGGTAGTCCCAGTTGCGCACGCCGCCGATGCCTTCCGGCAGCGAGGTGGTGGCGGCTGCCAGGATGCCCCCGGTGGGTGCGTGGCACAGTCCGCGCAGAGTCAGGGCGGAGCGACCCACCCGATCGTGTGCCTTGGTGGGCAGGCTAAGCGCTTCGACCCATTCACGCGATGATGCTTTCACTGCCGCGCGAACGGCGCTTTCGTCTTCAAGGACAGCAGCAGCTGCGTTCTCAGCGCTGCCGAGCACAAGTGCCAGGACCACCGGCGCATCCTCGGTGAGTTTCACGCGAGCGATCGCGGTTTCGGATTCGCCGTCCTGAATGACTTTGAACTGCACGTCGGGGGCAACAAGCTCAACGGCTTCTGTCACACCGCGCACGCGCACACCCCGGTCAGTGAGCTTCAGCCGAACGGGGTAGGCACCGTAGTCGGGCCGAGGTGCAAAGCGGATGAGCGCTTCCCCTTCGCCTTTGAGGGTGCGCACCAAAACGGCGGAACCGGCCGAATCGCCATCGTCGACGGGCGCCAAGTAGTCGGTGACGGATACCTGCTGCCAGCGGGTTTCGAGGATGTGGGTGGCGTCGCGGTAGCGCTGGGAAATGGGCAGTGCGTTGGGTTCGCTGGCCGGAACCACTGAGAAATAGCCGGCGTCGTCACTGCCGAGGATTTCAGAGAACAGCGAGTCCGAGTGCGGCAGAGGGTGCGGCAGCCAGGAAATCTGTGCGGTCGGGTCGACCAGTGCGGTTGTTGTTCCGTTGGACAGCAGCGTGTAGCGCTCAATCGGCACTGCCTCTTTGCCGAACAGCCAGGCACGGCGCAGCGCAACAATCGAGGACAGGACAAGCGCGACCTCGTCAGGTCCGCTCAGCAGGAACTGCGCGGCAGTTTCCACGCCGCTGCTGTCACCGCCGTGCCGGTTTTCGGCGGCGGCTTCTGTGACTTTAAGCCCCAGGTCGCCTTCGCCGAGTGATACCAAAGCGGGTTCGTCCGATGCGTCGTCGCCGATGTACAGAACAGTCGGCTGGTCCAGGCGGCGGCGCAGTTTGTTCAGGGCATCGCCCTTGGTCAAGTCGACGATGGTGAGGTCGACGACTTCTTTTCCGCGCACCGAGCGCACACCCGACAGCGCTTCGAGGCGCGCCACGGCTTCTTCTGCCTGGCGGCGCTGAGCTCCTTCGAGCCCGCGCAGGTGGATGGCAGCACCGGAGGGTTTGGGTTCAATGTTGAGCGTGGGCATGGTCGCCTGGACCGAGGCCAGGCCGTGGCGCAGGTTGGACAGTGCGTGCTGTTCCGACCGGGTAAGCGATTCTTCGAAGTCCGTGTCGGTTTCACCACCGTGAGAGCCGACCAGGTGGACTTCGCGGGGAAGCCGCGACATGGCGGCGAGGTCACGCAGGGACCGACCGGAAATCACTGCCGAGGTGGTGTTGTCTAGTTCAGCAAGCGCCCGCATGGCCTGCACCGATTCTTCTTTCGGGTAGGCGTGGGCGGGTGAATCAACGATGGGAGCGATGGTGCCGTCGTAGTCAGTGGCGACGAGGAGCTGTTCCGCGCGGGCCAGCTGCTGGATGATCCGGAAGAGATCTGGATCTAGTCTCCGCAGGGCGGTCTGTACGCCGATGCCGTGGGCGTCGGCTGAGCTGGTACCGATGTGCGCGTGGTTGCTCATTCCCCATCCTCGCTGATTGCGCCGGTGTTTTTCCTATTGTTGCGTGTAAAGCCGCCGACTGCATAGACCACGCCGATGATCGTTGCAGCCGCTCCCGTCAGACCCATTTCTGACAGCGCTTTCATGTTCGATCCGGCAATCATGGCGATGGCCAGGAGCAAGTGGACGGCTGCGGCGATTGCGAAGTCGGTGGACATCCGCTGGTGCTTCACGCGCAGGTAAATCCACGCTTCGAGCAGTCCGTGCAGCAGCGCCCACACCATAATGGCGGCCCGCACTGCGCCCGGTTCGGTTGCAAAGAGCAGGAACCCGGCGGCCGGCATGACGACAACGGCCTGGCCCAGCAGCTGGGTGCGCAGGGCCGGGGTTTTCGCCGCTTGGCCTAGCAGCATAAGCGCCTGTACGACGATGTAGGCCAGGATGAGCAGCGCTGCGGTGCGCACTCCGACTGCCGTGTTGAAGGGGCTGTCAATCTGCACGCGCGGCCAGAACACCACGACGATTCCGAAGATGACCGACCACAGTCCCCGGGCGATCATCCACCCGGCTACACGCCCGTAGTGGGTGAATTCGTTTTCTTTGGCCGCGGATGCGCGAACTTTCTGTGCGCCGTCAGTTTTGCCGCGGCTCGAGGCGTCACTTTGCGGAGACATGCAGCGTGTCGCCGTCCTGGGTCAGCTGAGCTTCGTCAAGCGGTTTCTGGGCGGCACCGGAAATGAACGAGCCGTCCTTGGAAGAGAAGTGCGAGGTGTGGCAGGGGCAGACAATCTTCTCTTCGTCCACCTGGTTGACCAGGCAGCCCTGGTGGGGGCACACCGCAGAGAACGCTTTGAACTGTCCCTTTTCCGGCTGCACGACAACGAAATTGTCCTTGATGATGCCGGAGCCTTCCGGCACGTCTGCAACATTGACTTCGATTTCGCCGAGGTCCTGGCTGGAGCAGGCTGCCAAAACGGTTCCCGTGGCTGCGACAGTTCCGATGACACCGGCGCTTTTGAAGACATCGCGCCTGCTCATGGTGGACATAGATGTTCCTTCCTCCGAAGTGTGTTGGGCCCAGCTTCCCACAGCCGGGTTCACAAAACCTGAGAGACCCGCGATCTGCCCTCCACCTCGTCATTGTGAACCAGATCCGAGTCCAAGCTAACCCCACCCTGGCTCGACCCCGGACATTATTCCGTGAGGTCCCCGGGTTCGTGCCCCAGGATCTTCTCGGCCCCGGCAACACCCCTGAGCAGTTCAGGGTCGACCTGCTCGCCCATTTTGATGACGGTGAACTGGCCGGTCTGTTCGAAGATGACGCCGCGGACGTTTTCCGGCTGAAAAATCCCGTTCTGACGCAGCGCGGCATAGAGGTCAACGCGGGCCAGGTGGGCTCTCTTGAGCTGGTCTTCCAGAACTTCGCCATTGGCCATGACGACGATGGGGTGCGGGGCCGTGCGCGACTGCGCTCCGAATCTGCGGTTGATGAACCGCATGAACGAGGCGAGCGTCAGGATGCAGACCAACGCGATCACACCGGTGGCCAGTGTGGGCTTATTGCCGAGGATCACACGGCCTGCAACCGAGCCGAGCATGATGACCGCGATCGTGTCGGTCATGTACAGCGACGACAGCGAGCGCGCCCCGTAGAGCCGCACGAGCAGCGCCAGGATGAAGTAGATGCCGATTGCCGCGCCGATGATGAACGGGATTCGCCACAGTTCGATGCCGAGGTTCGCCGCGGTCTGCGACCACCAGCCAACGGGAGGCGTCATTCCTGTTCCTCATTTCTGCTCAGGGTGCGGCGGGTGATAGGCCGGATGGACCAGCTGCGCATGGATGAGGGTGCTCGCCAGCCAAAGCGCAGCGACAGCAGCCGGAAGACGGTCACCATCACGATGACTCCGACTTCGGACCACCAGGCGATGAGGTCGAACTGGTGGAGGGCGGCTGTGACGGCAGCACCCACGACGGCGGGGATGACGTAGAGGTCGGAGCTTTGGAACACAACGGGGACGCGGTTGGCGAAGACATCGCGCAGCATTCCGCCGCCCACACCGGTCATGAGCCCCAGCAGAATTGCCGACAGCACCGGCATGCCGTAGTGCAGGGCCTTTGTAGTGCCGATGACGACGAACACGCCCAGGCCGATCGCATCGAAGAACACAATGCCGCGTTCGGCCTGCACAACGCGTGGACCGATCAGATACACGATGATGCCGGCCGCAATCGGGATGAGCAGGTAGACGGGATCCATGAAGGCCGCCGGCCGGGTGGCAAGGATGAGGTCGCGGACGATTCCCCCGCCGGTTGCAGTCAGCATGCCCAGCACGATTCCGCCGGTGAGGTCGATGTTCTTTCGCGACGCCAGAAGATTCCCCGACAGGGCGAACGCGAGGACGCCCACTAGGTCGAGGATGTAGAAGTACATATCTGTCGACGGCATAGCGCCTCTATTATTGCTCGCTCGCCCTTTCGACGCCGCCTGTCTCGTCCTTGAAGATCGGGCGGGAGGCGGGCGGCACCTCGGTGGTCGTGGGTTCTCCCGAACCCGGTGGCCTAGTGTGTGGTGTGACACACACAGCAGAAAGGCAGCCATGTTCAAGCAGTCGGACAAGCTCAAAGACGTGCTCTATGACCTGCGCGGTCCCGTCCTGTCGGAGGCCCAGAAGATGGAGGCCGCGGGGCACAAGATCCTCAAACTCAATATCGGCAATCCGGCTCCGTTCGGCTTCGAAGCACCCGATGCGGTGCTGGTCGACATGATCAAGCACCTGCCGGAAGCGCAGGGCTATTCGGATTCCCGCGGTCTGCCGTCGGCTCGCCGCGCGGTTGTGCAGTACTACGAAACGCGCGGGATCGAGAACCTTGATTCTGACGAGGTGTTCTTGGGCAACGGCGTTTCTGAGCTCATCACGCTGTCGCTGCAGGCGCTGTGCAATCCCGGTGACGAAATCCTGGTGCCCAGCCCCGACTATCCGCTGTGGACCGCCTCGGTCGCCCTGTCCGGCGGCACCCCGGTGCACTACCGGTGCCTCGAAGAAGAGGGCTGGGACCCGGACCTTGAGGATCTCGAAGCGAAGATCACCCCGCGCACCAAGGGCATTGTGGTCATCAACCCGAACAACCCCACCGGTGCCGTGTATTCGCGAGAAACGCTTTCGAAGATCGTGCAGCTGGCCGAAAAGAACGGACTGCTGATCTTTGCCGATGAGATCTACGAAAAGATCACCTACGGCGATGCCGAAATGATCAACATGGCTTCCCTGACCGGGGAGGATGTGCTGTGTCTGACGTTCTCCGGACTGTCGAAGGCCTACCGGGTTGCCGGCTACCGTTCCGGCTGGCTGGCGATCACCGGGCCGGACTGGAAAGCCCAGGACTACATTGCCGGGATCAAACTGCTGGCCGATATGCGCATGTGCGCCAATGTGCCCGCCCAGTACGCGATTCAGGCTTCCCTTGGGGGACGTCAGTCGATTGACGACCTCGTGCTGCCGCAGGGCCGTCTGGGTGCGCAGATGGAATTGGCCACGCGCAGGCTCAACGAAATCGACGGCGTGGACTGCGTGCCCGCCCAGGGTGCCCTCTACCTGTTCCCCCGTTTGGACAAGGACCGCTTCGGCATTGTCGACGACGAACAGTTCGCACTGGACCTGCTCCGCGAACAGAAGATCCTCGTCAGCCACGGTACCGCCTTCAACTGGGAGGACACCGACCACTTCCGCCTGGTCACCCTGCCCAGCGTCACCGACCTCGCAGAAGCCCTCAACCGGCTTGAGGAGTTCCTGTCCAGCTACGACCAGAAGAGCATGCACGCATAAGCCGAGCGGCACCTCGTGAAAGGTCTGTGCCGGAACACTGTTCCGGGTCCCGGCCCGGCGGGTGTTAAGAAAGCGTTAATTCTGTTCCGGGGCTGTTAGAGAAGCATCAATATCACCGCCGCAGGCTGGTGATGCGCTGGTTAATGGATGAGCAAACCATCCTACCTTCGCAAAGGACGCTGCTGTGGCAGACCTCATCTTCGTCGTCGGCACGTTAGTCGCATTCGGCGGCTTCGCGCTGTTCGGCTCCCTGCTTGAAAAAGCTGGTGATGACTCATGATCACCCTCATCGGCTTTCTGCAGATCGCCGTCGTCATCATCGCTCTGGCTGTTGTCTACCGACCGCTGGGCCGCTACATGGCCACCGTGTACACAACAGACAAAGACCTGAAGGCTGAAAAGCTCATCTACCGTCTGCTCGGCGTGAACCCGCGAGCGCAGCAGCCGTGGAAGGTGTACCTGCGCAGCGTTCTGGCGTTTTCGCTCGTTTCTGTTCTCGGCCTGTACTTTCTGCAGCGCGTTCAACAGTGGCTGCCGCTGGCCCACGGGGTCGGCCCCGTTCACCCCGACCAGGCGTGGAACACCGCCGTGTCCTTCACGACGAACACCAACTGGCAGTCCTACTCGGGCGAAACGGCCATGAGCCAGCTGACGCAGCTGCTGGGCCAGAACCTGCAGAACTTCGTTTCGGCTTCCGTCGGCATGGCGGTCGCCATTGCTCTCACCCGCGGTATCGCCGCAAAAAGCGGCGTGAGTGAACTCGGGTGCTTCTGGACTGACCTGGTGCGCGGCTGCATTCGGATTCTGCTGCCGATGGCGTTCATCGCAGCGGTTCTGCTGGTCATCGGCGGTGCCATCCAGAACCTCAGCGGACCCATCAGCTTCGCAACACTCAGCGGCGGTGAGCAGACCATCCCAGGCGGCGCTGCGGCCAGCCAGGAGGCAATCAAAGAGCTCGGCACGAACGGCGGCGGCTACTTCAATGCCAATTCCGCCCACCCGTTTGAGAACCCGATGGGCTGGACGAACCTGCTGGAGATCTTCCTGATCCTGTGCATTCCGGTGTCGCTGACGCGCACTTTCGGCATCATGGTCGGTTCGAAGAAGAACGGTTACGCCCTGCTTGGCGCTATGTCGACGATCTTCTTCATTGCCCTTGGACTCACGGTGTGGAGCGAAATGGCCAACGTCGATTCGGCCACTCGCCTTGCCGGGGCCGCCCTCGAAGGCCGCGAAGCCCGCCTGGGCGTCATCCCATCAGCGTTCTTCGCAACCGCTACGACGCTGACCTCGACCGGAGCGGTCGATTCGTTCCACTCCAGCTACTCAGCTCTGGGCGGAGGGCTGCTCACACTCAACATGCTGTTGGGCGAGATCGCCCCCGGAGGTGTTGGTGCGGGTCTGTACGGCATGCTCATCATTGCGATGCTCGCGGTGTTCATCTCCGGCCTCATGGTGGGTCGCAGCCCTGAATACCTGGGCAAGAAGATCGGCGTGGGCGAAATCAAGCTCGTCGCGATGTATACGCTCGTCGTTCCGTTCACCGTGCTGATCGGGGTGGGTGTTTCCATTCTGCTGCCGGGTGTGCGCGACGCGATGCTCAATCCCGGCCCGCACGGCCTGACGGAAGTTCTCTACGCCTTCACGTCCGGAGCGAACAACAACGGTTCGGCTTTTGCCGGTCTCGGCGCTGACACCCCGTATCTGAACACCGCGATCGGCATTGCGATGCTGCTCGGCCGGT
>CABTZE010000036.1 GCA_902489215.1 uncultured Brevibacterium sp. | reverse complement strand
CACGACAAGAAAAAAAAAAGAACCACATTAAATAGTGTGGCGTTATGGGGGGGGGGGCTTGACAGAAAGTTTCGCGGGGTGTTGGGGAAACGCTACAGCCCAAACCCCCCCCCCGCCACTGAGAACCTTCTCCTCGGCACTTGCGAGCTCTTCATCACCCAAGGGCTCCGGCGGTTCGGTGATTTCACGGTGGCGGTAGTCGTCACCGTCAATGCGCAGAACATTGAACTGGTCGGACAGCGCCTGAATTTCGCGCAGGAAGTCCTGTGCGGCAAAGCGGCCCTGTCCCAGGGCGCCGGGCAGGGTGTTGGAAGTTGCGACGATCTTCGTGCCGGCATCGGTCAGTTCGCGCATCAGACGCGACATCATGACGGTATCGCCGGGATCGTCAAGTTCGAACTCGTCAATGCAGACGAGCTTCATCTTCTCCAGTTCTGCTTTGGCAGTAGGAAAGCGCAGAGCTCCGATGAGGTTGGTGTATTCGACGAACGTGCCGAAAGCGGCTGGCTTTTCAGAGGCGTGCCACGCTGAGGCCAGTAGGTGCGTTTTGCCGACACCGTAGCCGCCGTCCAGGTAGATGCCCTTCTCGGCAGTTTTGTCGCTCTTGCCGAAGAGCTTCTTGAAGAGCCCTCCTCCACCTCGGCCGGCCTGCGCAAAAGCCTGCAGGCTGTCTCGCGCCTGGGATTGGGACGGCTGGGCCGGGTCGGGTCGGTAGCTGTCGAAAGACACCCCTTCGAACTGCGGAGGCGGAACGAAGTCAGCAAGAAGTTCGTTGCGGTTGACGCGGGGATCACGGTCGGTGAGATGAACGGCTTGAGTCACGCCGGCAAGTGTAGCCGGGTGCGCCGGACAGCACCGACGTCAGCCCGCAGCGACGCCTATTCGAATTCGAAGCCCAGGCGACCCAGGGCCCGCGGATCACGCTGCCAGTCCTTTGCGACCTTCACGTGCAGGTCCAGGTAGACAGGGGTGCCGAGGATGCCCTCGATGTGCTTACGCGCCTTGCGACCGACTTCTTTCAGGCGAGATCCGCCTCGGCCGATGATGATGGCCTTCTGACTTTGCCGCTCCACGTACATGTTGACGTAGTCCTCCATGAGGGGGCGGTCTTTCGGTCGGTCTTCACGAGGGCGAATCTCTTCGACCTGCACCGCCAGGGAGTGCGGCAGTTCGTCGCGGATGTCTTCGAGTGCGGCCTCGCGAACGAACTCCGCAATGAGGACTCGTTCGGGTTCGTCCGTGATATCCCCATCCGGGTACAGAGGCGGGCTCTGGGGCAGGTGTTTGGCGAGCACCTCGTCGACCGTGTCGACCTGGAAGTCGTCCACAGCTGACACCGGAACGATGTCTGCGAAGTCCATGAGCTCACCGGCGGCGGTGAGAGCCTCAACAAGGCCAGCACGGTCGACCTTGTCGGCTTTCGTCACAATGCAGACGACCGGCGTGGAGCCGCGTGAATCAGCCAGCTGTTCGGCGATGTAGCGGTCACCGGGGCCGATCTTTTCATCCGCGGGGATGCACAGCGCGATGACGTCAACGCTGCGCAGAGTGTCGGCTACAAGGTCGTTCAGGCGTGAACCCAGCAGGGTGCGCGGTCGGTGAAGACCGGGGGTGTCGACAAGAACCAGCTGGTGGTCATCCCGGTGGACGATCCCGCGGATTGTGTGGCGGGTCGTCTGCGGCTTCGACGATGTGATGGCGATCTTCGTGCCGACCAGCGCATTCGTCAGCGTCGATTTCCCCGCGTTGGGACGGCCGACGAAGCAGGCAAAACCAGCGCGGAAGTCGTCGGGAACTTCGCGGAACAGACTCATTCTTCCTCCCGGGTGATGATGACGTGGCTGATGCGGTGACGGCGGCCCTGGCCCGGTTCGGCAACCAGCCGCAGCCCGCTGATGACGGCCTCGGAGCCGGCGATCGGCACCTCGCCCAGTTCGCTTGCCAGCAGACCGCCGACGGTGGAGACGTCCTCCTCGTCGATCCGCACGTCAAAGTATTCTGCAACATCCTCGATGTCGGTGCGGGTGGCAACGCGCGCTCCCCCGCTTTCGAGCGGAACGATGTCGTCCTCGTCGCGGTCGTACTCATCGGCGATTTCGCCGACGATCTCTTCGACGATGTCCTCAATTGTGATCAGACCGGCGGTGCCGCCGTACTCGTCGACGATGATGACCATGTGGGTGGCTTCCACCTGCATAAAGCGCAGGAGTGAGTCCACCGTTTTGGTGTCCGGGACGAATGTCACGGGACGGGCGATGTCGAGAGCCGGCTGGTCGCGGTCTTCGGGGTGGGTGTGTAGGCGCCTTGCGACGTCTTTGAGGAACACAATGCCGCGGACGTCGTCGAGGTCCTTGCCCACAACGGGAATACGCGAAAAACCGGAGCGCAGGAACACCGTCATAGCGTGTTCAAGGGTGCTCTCGGAACGCAGGTACACGAGGTCTGGCCTAGGCACCATGACTTTGTACGCCCGGGTGTCGCCCAAATTGAAAACGCTTTCGATCATGTCGCGTTCGTCGTCTTCGATGATGTTGCCGGCGCTGGCCCGATCCACGAGGTCGCGCAGCTGCTCTTCTGTCACGAAGGGGCCATCGCGGAACACCTTCGCCGGGGTGAGCATGTTGCCCAGCCACACGAGCACACGGGCAACGGGGCCGAGCGCTTTGCGCAGGCCGGAGACCAGCGGAGCTGAAGCAAGCACGACCGTCATGTTTTTGCGCCGTCCGATTGTCCTGGGCGACACGCCTGCGATGACGAACACGGCGACCGCTGATGTCAGGGCTGTGACGATGAGGGCCGTGGGCATGCTGTCGATAAAGCCGGTGAAGGCCAGCAGGGTGAATACGACGGCGGCGGTTTCGAACAGCTGCCGCACAAATGTCAGAACGTTGATGTTCGTGGGCAGGTCTGCGAGTATCCGCTGCGCCTGCGGAGCTGTGCGCTTGCCGTCCTCCACGGCTTCTTCGACTTCGTGATGGCTGACGGTGGAAAAGGCGGCGTCAGCAGCCGCGAGCACCGCCGCCAGGGTGAGGCTCAGCAGGGCCAGCAGGAAGTTCAGGGCTATGTCCACTTAGGACTCCGTGGGGATCGGCAGCTGCGTTCGCCCGGGTTCGGTGTGGGCGAACCAGGCGCGAAGAATATCGGCCTGTTTGCCGAACATCTCCTGTTTTTCTTCAGGTGTTCCATGGTCGAAGCCTGCCAGGTGGAGAACACCGTGGACGGTAAGCAGCTGGATTTCATCAGCTTGGCTGTGGCCGTTGGCTTCTGCCTGCTGCTGTGCGACGTCGGGGCAGATGACGATGTCGCCGAGCATGCCGGCCTGTGCGCCCGGCTGCAGTTCGTCCATGGGAAAGGACATGACATCGGTGGGCCCTTCAAGGTCCATCCACTGTACGTGCAGCTGGCTCATCTGTTCGGCGTCGATGAACTGGATGGACAGTTCGACGTCCGGGTGGATCTGCAGCTCTTCCAGCGCGAGTGCAGCTATGCCCCGCACTGCTTCGAGGTCGACGTCCGCAGGTGTTTCGTTGTGGATTTCTATGCTCATGGTCTGTGCTTCTTTACGCCCATTCTTCGTAGGCCTGGACGATCTTCGTCACGAGTGAGTGTCGGACGACGTCTTTTGCGGTCAGCCGGTGGAACTTGATGTCGTCGACATTGCCGAGGATCGACTGAACCACGTTGAGTCCCGAGTTAGTTCCGCCGGGCAGGTCGATCTGGCTGGTGTCGCCGGTGACGACCATGCGGGAATTGAAGCCCAGGCGGGTGAGGAACATCTTCATCTGTTCAGGCGTGGTGTTCTGCGCTTCGTCGAGGATGATGAAGGCGTCGTTGAGTGTGCGGCCGCGCATGTAGGCCAGTGGGGCCACTTCGATGATTCCCTGGTCCAGCAGCGATGAGATGCGCTCGGCTTCGATCATGTCGTGCAGTGCGTCGTACAGCGGGCGCACGTACGGGTCGATCTTTTCATCAAGCGTGCCGGGCAGGAAGCCGAGCTTCTCCCCCGCTTCAACTGCCGGGCGGGCGAGGATGATGCGGGAGACTTCCTGGTTCTGCAGGGCGCGCACGGCCATGGCGATCGCCAGGTAGGTCTTGCCGGTACCGGCAGGTCCGATTCCGAACGTAATGGTGTTCTCGCGGATTGAGGTGACGTATTCGTGCTGGCCGAAAGTCTTCGGCCGAACTGTTTTGCCGCGGGTTGAGAGGATGTTGTCGGTCATGACCTTGGCCGAGTCCTGCCCGTCGTCGAGCATGCCGGCCACGCGGGACACGGCTTCGGGGTCCAGGCGGCCGCCGCTGGCAATGATTTTGCGCATGTGGCCGAAGACCTCAGTCACGCGGGCCACATTCGTGGGGTCACCGGTCAGTTGGATAGTGCGCTGGCGGACGTGGATTTTGACGTCCGGGAACAGCTTTTCGACTGTCCGCAGGTTCTGGTCCTGCGGTCCGTACAGTGCGATGAGGTCGACGGATTCGGGAACGGACAGTGCGGTGCTCTGGTCAGTGTCCAGGAGAGCTTCCTTTCCTCAGTTCTCTTCTACCAGCCTAGCCCTTTTCGGTCGGGTCCCAGCGCCCCAGTTCCTGCTGGGCAAGGGCGAGTGCGATGGGGCCGGCTGACGATGCCCGCAGAACCGTGGGACCGAGCACCGCGGTGACGGCTCCGGCTTCTTCCATCTGCTGTCGTTCTGCGTCCGTGATACCGCCCTCGGGGCCGACGACCACGTAGATTTCATCCGCCTCACGCTGTCTGAGCTCACTGCGCACAGTCTGCACGAAGGGTCGGGTTCCGCTTTCGTGCAGAACAATCACGAGCGCGCCTTCGCGCGCTTTCTCGACCGCGAACGAGGTGGAGCTCAGCTGCTCGAGCTGTGGAAAGTTCACGCGGCGGGACTGGAGGGCAGCTGCCTGGATGAGGTTGGCCCATTTGTCGAGCGCTTTAGCGGCCTTCGTGCCTTTCCACTGCACGATTGAGCGCTGCGCCTGCCACGGCACGACCACGTCGACGCCGACTTCGACCGCGGTTTCCACTGCCGCTAGGTCGCGGTCCCCCTTAGCCAAAGCCTGGATCAGACCAAGCCGAGGGCTCTGCGGATGCTCGCGCTCCACCTCGTCAATCTTAAGAACAGCGGCTTCTTTAGAAGCCGATTCGAGAACCCCGCGCACCCGCAGACCGGCCCCGTCGGTCAGCTCGAGGGCTTCGCCGGCTTTCATCCGCCTCACGATCACGGCGTGGTGGTGAGCCTGGCCGGTGATCTGCAGGCTCTGGCCGGGGCTGACCTCCGCCAGCGGGGCGTCAGTGTAGAAGACCGGAAGAGTCACGACCTCTGTGCGAACCTTTCGCGGAAGCGGCTGAAGGGGCTCTTGTTCTTCTTCTGCAGACCGTGGTCAGCAGAGTCTTCGCCGCGCATTTCTGAGAGCTGCTGCAGGAGCTTCTTCTGTTCGCCGCTGAGTTTGGTGGGCGTCTGCACGACGACCGTCACAAGCAGGTCGCCGCGGCTTTCCCGGCGCAGGCGGCCCGCACCGAGCCCGGACAGGGTTTCCACGGTGCCGGTCTGGGTGCCCGGTTCGATCGTGAGTTCACGCGGACCGTCAAAGGTTTCGAGTGTCACGGTGCTGCCGAGCGCCGCAGTGGTCATGGGCACGGACAGTTCTGCGCGCAGGTTGTCGCCGTCGCGGGTGAAGACGTCATGTTCGCGGACGGTGATTTCGATGTGGAGGTCACCAGCCGGGCCGCCGCCGGGGCCGACTTCGCCGTGGCCGGACAGGAGGATGCGGGTGCCGTCGTGCACACCGGCGGGAATTTTGACGGCGAGGGTCTTCTCTTCGCGCACGCGGCCTTCGCCGCCACAGCTGTTGCAGGGGTCTTTGATGACATCGCCGTAGCCGGAGCAGTTGCCGCACACCTGCTGGGTGCGCATGTCACCCAGGATGGTCCGCTGAACAGTCGAAATGGTGCCGGTCCCGTGGCACAGTCCGCAGGTTTCGGGTTTGGTGCCTTCGCGGGCACCGCCGCCGTGGCAGGTTTCGCACGTGACGGCGGTCTGCACGCGGATGTCCTCTTTGCCGCCGAAGACAGCGGTTTCGAGATCGATCGTGAGCTCCACGAGAGCGTCGCGGCCGGGGCGAACGCGCTGGTTCGGTGGGCCTGCCTGGCGTGATCCTCCCCCGCCGAAGAACGTGTCGAACAGGTCAGAGAAGCCGCCGAATCCACCGGCACCTCCGGTGGAACCGCCCATGTCGTACTGGCGTCGCTTATCCGGGTCTGACAGTGTTTCGTAGGCCACGGAGACTTTTTTGAATTCGTCTTCGTGACCGGGGTTGACGTCCGGGTGGTACTTGCGGGCGAGCTTCCTGTAGGCCTTTTTGATGTCGTCTGCGGAAGCGTCACGTTCAACGCCAAGTGTTTCGTAGTGATCGCTCACTGCTTCTTCTTTCGTTCGGATGCGTCTGTGAAAAGTTCGGGGTTCGGTGGTGTGCTTGCAGTCTTCGGTCGGGCAGTCAGCCGGTCAGATCATGCGGTCAGTCCGACAGGATGGTTGACACGTATTTCGCTACGGCTCTGACGGCCGCCATTGTTGTCGGGTAGTCCATGCGAGTGGGACCGAGCACTGCCAGTGAGGCGGTTGTGTCTTCTGTTCCGTAGCCGGTTGCGATGAGTGATGCTCCGGCAAGCGCTTCGAAGCGGTTCTCACTGCCGATCTGCACAGCAATTCCGTCAGCCTGCATGTCCGCGAGCAGTTTCAGCAGCACAACCTGTTCTTCGATTGCTTCGAGCAGCGGACCCATATGGGTGCCGAACTCACTGCCTGCTCGGGCGAGGTTGGCGGCGCCTGCCATGATCAGCCGGTCCTGCCGTTTGCTGCGGGCAAGTTCCACCAGCCGTTCGGCGATTGCGGTTGCAGTCTGAGCAAGTGCCGCAGGCACCGCGAGTCCGCTGAGGGTGTCTTCAACAGCGTCGAGCCGCGTGTCTTCCAGCTCCTCGTTGAAGGCGCGCCTCATGCCCCGGACATCGTCTTCGTCAACCGGGTCGAGCACTTCGACTATGCGCTGTTCGACTTCACCGGTGTCGGTGATGAGGATGACGAGGATCCGCTCGGGGCTCAGCTGCACCAGTTCGATGCGCCGGATGGTGGTCTGTGCGCGCACCGGGTACTGGATGAGGGCCACTTGGTGAGTCAGCCGCGACAGCAGTCGGACTGTCTGCGCGAGGGTGTCGTCAATGCTCTGGGTGCTGGACAGGATCTGGGAAATGGCCCGCTTTTCTGCACTGGAGAGCGGTTTGACGTCGTCAATGCGGTCGACGAATGCTCGGTAACCCGCATCGGTGGGGATGCGGCCGGCCGATGTGTGGGGCTGTGCGATAAGGCCCTCTTGCTCAAGAGCTGCCATGTCGTTGCGGATGGTGGCCGAGGAAACGCCGAGCTTGTGGCGTTCGACAAGGGCTTTTGAACCGACGGGCTCATTGGTGGCCACATAGTCTTCGACGATGGCCCGCAGAACTCTGCTGCGCCGCTCGTCGTTCATCCCGCATCGCTCCTATCTGCACCCAACCAGGCGGCGCGTGTCAGACGCACCGCCTTGGCACTCTCAGTCCTAGAGTGCCAATTCTAGTGATGCGCGCACATCTATACAAACCCCCTACCTCTGCGGATGTCGACCCTGCGAGCAAAACCACGCACGACAATGCGACCGGCAGCGCTGAGGCGCGGTTATCGTGGTCTTCATGTCTGACCGCTACGGACGCGATGTCCTCTCTTCTGGCCGCACCCACCAACGACCCAAGACCCAGCAGGTTGAGGTCAAACGCGGAATGGTCGTTGAAGAGGTGGAGACCGGCTACGTCGGGGCGATCGTCAAGCTTGAGAAGACCAACGGCGGATTCCTCATCCACCTCGAAGACCGGCATGGTCGCACGCAGGCTTTCCCCCTGGGCTTTGGCTACCTGCTGGAAGGCAAGTCGGTGGAGCTCGTGCGTCCACGGCCAGCAGCACAGAAGCAGCCCGGGCGCACCGCCTCGGGAAGCCGTGCCGTGCAGACAAAGGCGCGAGTCGCCCGGGGCAGCCGCATCTGGGTTGAGGGAAAGCACGATGCGGAGCTGGTCGAGAAGATCTGGGGTGACGACCTGCGAGTCGAGGGGGTTGTTGTGGAGCCCCTGGGCGGCCTGGATGACCTCATGGAGGCGCTCGTCGAGTTCCAGCCGGATGCCGAGCACAGGGTGGGGGTACTTGCGGACCACCTGATCGAAGGTACGAAGGAAACGCGGATCGTCAGCGAAGTCGCCAGGCGGCCATGGGCTGAGCACGTGCGAGTCACGGGCCACCCGTACGTCGATATTTGGCAGGCCGTGAAGCCGTCTGCTGTTGGGATTGCCGAATGGCCGCAGGTGCCGCGCGGAGAAGACTGGAAGCTGGGTGTTCTGCGCCGGATCGGCTGGCCCCACGCAGACCACACCGACACGGCACGAGCCTGGCAGCGGATTCTCGGTTCAGTGAGATCCATCGGGGATGTCGATTGGACCCTGTCGGGCCGAGTCGAGGAGCTCATTGACTTCGTCACCGTAGGCAGGCACTGATGGCGCACAGCGAAAACCCTTTCCTCAATTCCGGTGAACTGGCTGACGGCACTGTGACTCTCCGCCCGTACCGGCCGGAGGACGCAGACGACCTTGTGGCCACCTGCACGGACGCCTCGGTGCTCGAATGGACGCAGGTCCCCCAGCACTACACCCGTGACATGGCGCTTGACTGGTGCACGAACCCACCTGAACCTTCGTGGGTCATCACCTCCCCGACAGCAGAACACCCTGGCCGATACTCGGGCCAGATTGATGTGCGGGTCCATACTGCCCACTACGTGTCGTTGGGCTACATGTCTGCCCCGTGGGCACGCGGACGGGGACTCATGACAGCGGCTGTGCGGATCGTGACAGATTTTGCCTTTGCGCGCGGCGCACAGCGGGTTGAAATCTGCGTGCACCCCGACAACACCGCGTCCCGCAGAGTTGCTGAAAAGGCCGAATTCACACTTGAGGGCATCCGCCGCAACGGCGAAGTGCTCCGCGGTGATGTTCGCGACCTCGCGGTTTACTCCGCGGTTCCAGAAGAAGCCTGAACGCAACCGCACAATGCTGCAGGGCAGCCACCGTCAGCGGTGACTGCCCTGCCGTTAGGGGCGCCTATCGGCATACGCGTCAGTGCTTAGCTTTGCGCCTCGTTCCCATCAGCAGCACACTGCCCGTACCGATGCCCACCAGGGCAAGCACGACCAGCGCGGCCGCTTCGGTTCCCGTACGCGGAAGCGCACCAGACTGCGAACCTGAACCAGCTGACGCGCCCTCTGCCGAGGCGCTGCTGCCGGTCGAGTCTTCCGAGGTGCCGCCGCCCGACTGACCGTCGCCGGCGTCACCCGATTCGCCACCTTCCGAACCGTCCGAGTCAGCGCCTCCTGGCGCCTCAGCTTCACCGGGTTCCTCACCGTCACCTTCGTCAGGGTTCTCCGGCACTTCCGGTTCCGGTTCTTCGTTATCAGCTGCAGGAACTGTCACCTGCTGGGTAGCGGTCCGGCCATTGACGGTCACGCTCAGCTTTGCCGTTCCAGGGCGAAGCGCTGTGATCTCGCCGGTGGACGGATTGAATCGAATGACAGCGTCCTGAGCTGCCGCTCGCTCGAACTGCTGGCTGCCATCGACGACTTGCACGCCGTCGCCGCCCCACTGAGCGGTAACAGGCCACGCCACCGGAACGGTACGGCCGTCCTGCGTAAACGATGCGGTAGCCGAGCTGCTCTCACCAAGCGGAACAACACCGGCGGCCTCGAGCGACACCTCGTCAACCCAGGGCCGGGTTTCAGCGGCCAGCCAGTTCACGCGGTCCTGAGGTGACGGGTTCTTTCCGACCTTGCCCTTCGCCGGGTCGATGCCGAGCATCGTCCAGCCGGTGAAGCCGCCCGTTTCCGGTGTTCCCGCCGGGTTCTTACCCGAGTTTCCGTTGATCAGATAGGTGACACCCTCAACGGCCGAACCGTGGAAAGCACCGACGTGACCGTTGATGACCGCGGCCGACTTACCTGAAGAGCGTTTGAAATCAGCCATGAGCTTCTCAAAAGCACGAGCTTCACGCTGATCCGACAGCTGACTGCTCTTGGTGGGCAGCGGGTCGTTCGGCGGGTGGTGGAAGAACACCGTGACACCCGTCAGCTTGTCATCAGCCTCGACTTCGTCCAGCTGCTTTTCAAGCTTTTCGATCTGGTCGATTCCACCGCTGCGCAGCGAACCGCCCGCGGTGTTGAGCGTGATCACCCGGGTGCCATTGACGTCGCGCGTGGTCGTGGCCGGGCCGATCTCCGTTTCGAACACACCGATGTCTTTGCTGCCCATGATTTCGTGGTTGCCGGGCACGTAGATGTACGGAATGCTCTTATCCCACTCTTCATCGAGGATCTTCTTCGCCAGGTCGAAGTCTTCCTTCGACCCTTCGTCCACGAAGTCGCCATTGATAATGAGCAGGTCGGGCTTCTCTTCGCGGATCTCGCGCAGAGTGCGGCGAGCGCCTTCAACGGCGGCGGAATCTGGCTTAGCGGCGATGAACTGTGCATCGCTCATCACGGCGATCCGCTGGGGACGGTCCGCTGTGGTCCCGTGGGCAAGCAGTGCCGGATCGTGGATTGCGGAGTCCTTTTCGCCTTCCACCGTGGGCACTGTCGTCACCTGGAGGTTGGAGACCGCGATGTCGCCCTTGTACTGGGCTTCCGGTCGGGTTTCCATGATGCGGATGCGGTCGACAGTCAGAGGCTGTGCAAGGCCGTCCGGGACGGCGAACCTGACCTTCTGCCAGCCTTCTTCTTCGAGATGGTCCCCGTCGAGGTTGGCGACTGTGCCATTGGCGTCGGTCACCTGCAGGCGGGGCCACGCGCCTGTGCCATCACTTTTCACGTCGAGGCTGAAGCCGATGGCTGTGCCGTCGACGGGTTCGGTTTCCTTCGAGCCCAGGTAGAAGCCGCGGGTGGCTGCCGAGGTGGTGAAGTCGTACTTCATGCCGATGGCAGGCTTGCCGTCCTGGCCTTCTGCTTTGGCGATCTCGCCGGACGCGCGTGCATTCGCGGTTTCGAAGTTCTCGGGGTCCGAGAAGTCCCACACGGCAGTGTCCTTGGTTCCGTAGGCGACTGTCACAGTAGTGCTGAGGTCGCCGACGGTGAAGGTGATCTTGCCCGTGGGTGTTTCGCCTGTCGCCTTGACGGTCCAGGTGCCCAGACCGTCGTCTTCGACTTCTACTCCCCCGGTGGTGCTGACCTTGACGTCGGAGGTTTCGATGCGCGCCCGCTGGCCGTCAGCGTCAAGACCGGTGAGGGTGATCTTCGCGCTGGCATCTGCATCGGGCAGGCTGAGTGACTTCTCCGAGGCGCGCAGGGCGATGGCTTTGCCAAGCACCCGCAGCTTCGTTTCGTCGCTATTGTCGCCCGCACTGTAGGTCACGGTTCCGGTTCCGCGTTCTTCACCGGTGATGCGGGCGGAGTTCTTATCAGTCGACACGACCTTCAGGGGCGCGTCTGCGCTGAACTTTCCTGCGGCTTCAGCCGGGGACAGGTTGGAGGACAGTCCCGTGCCCTTCACGGTGCGGGTCAGGCCGGGGAACACCGCGTCCTCGCCTTTCAGGCCGAGGCTCAGCTGAACGCCCGAGGTGTCGTCGGACTTTGCGGAGGAGTAGAAGACGAGGGCGTTGGGCACCTCGCGCACCTGTCCGTCCGAGGGGGTATTCCAGATCTTCGGGCCGTCATCACCTGCCACTCGGGCGGACATGGCGGACGATCCACCGCCGTCGAGGTTGAGCGCGTTGTGCGCACCCATGTCACGCAGCAGCTCACCGATTTCGGTGAGGTTCATACCGCGTGACTTGTTTGAGCGGCCGTCGAGGACCATGACGTACAGTTCGGTTCCATCTTTGCTGATGCCGACGGCGGTGCGCGGGTGGGTGCCCGTTGCGAGACTGTCGGTCATCTTCGTCACGGTGCCGTTGGTGAGGATCTGGTGTGAACCGGCAATGCCGAGGTCGACGTCTTCAGACGGTCCCACTTCGATTTCAACCTTGTCGCCCTCTTCCAGCTGGGCGATGGTCTCTGCTCCTGCTTCACGGCCGATGAGCACCTGGGTGCCATCGGCCACGCGGCGCTTGCCGAAGCTGTCGACAATGTCGGTGGTTTCCGTGACGGTGCCGTCTTCGATAACGGCCGCGGCGATCTTCTTAGCCTTCTTGTCCGGTGCGCCAACCGGGCGGTCGAGGGTGTAGTCACCCCACGCCGAGGTGTAGACGCCGATTCCGTCCGCTGCCAGCTGCGGGGTGTTCATGCCGGCGAGTTCGTGCTTCTTGCCTTCGGGCAGTGTTGCGGTGCCCGTTGCGGAAAGCTGCTGGACTGCTGCACGACCCTGGTTGATCGTCAGGGACGGCTGAGGCTTCGAATTTCCTGCACGCAGGCCGTCGCTGCTGACCGATGTGTAGATCGGGGCGTCGGAGTGGTTGATGTCGAAGAACGTGCCGTTGACTGCTGCAACAGCTTCTTTTCCGCGCGGACCCTGGTGCATAACGTCATTCAGCGAGGCACGTCCGGTCACCGTTCCGGTGTCTCGCAGATCAGTTGAGAGTGTCGACTCGCTCAGATCAGCGGTGAGAACGCTGCCTTCGTTCCAGCCGGGCTGTTCGAGGCGGGAGAAAGTGGTCAGGTCCAGGCCGGGTGCTACGGACTGGGTTTCGGAAGTTCGAAGAACACCGCCTTTGGACAGCTGTTCATCGGTGACCTGTGCGGCGGCGGGTGCGGCCTGCCATGTTTCGAGTGCGGTCAGTCCCGGTGTGAGAAGCGCAAAGACCGCAAGCAGCGCAAGAATGCGAGCGCGGATCGTTTGGTGCTTCAGTGAACCGGGATGGGCAGTGTCTGTGTGCTCAGCAGCTGGAGAGCGCATCAAAGCCTTCCTGGGAAAACAATGTGTGGGTGCTTTGAAACCGTAAAAGGGCGAAGCGTCACTCAGATCACTCGCAGATGAATATCGCGTAACCACTCACGGCCTATCTGACCAGCAACGATGATGGCAGGAGAACCCAAGTGAGCACCGGCAAACCAGGCAGAGAAAGTATGCCGGCGGCACCTCGTGAGTGACATTGTGGTGAACTCCCCATGAAGGACGGCGGGAAGTGCGAGCAACGGGCGGTTCAAAGGCGTGACCGGTGTAAAACTGGCTGTCTACCGACAGAGAGGTCACGATGTTCTCCTTTTTCAAGAAGAAGCACAGCGAGCCGGCGGCGGCTCCGCTTGACGATTCCCTTGACGCGCACCCGGTACCCGCAGTGGATTTTGATTTCACAGCGCAGGCGCCCGATGGGTGGGAGCTGCTCATCGATGGAGAGAACCCCGCTGCGATCGGCTCTTTCGAGCAAGTCCGTTCAGCACTAGCGGGACTGGAGGAATGGGGATTCGCAGTCGTTCAGAAGTCCGGTGACCCAGCGCTGAGCGCGCAAGCGCTGTACAAGGGTGAGCGCTGCTATCAGGCTGAAGTGCTCACTGGCAGTGAACCGCTCATCTACGGGCTTCCCACCAAGAAGGGCCGCAACAGCGAAGAGGCCGGGCTCGATGATGCCGCCGCGGTTCTGTGCACCTTCATCCGCGAGGACGGAGCGCTCCCCCAGATTCCCCACCTCGTGACTTCTCACCCCGAGCCGGGGGTTTCCTTCGGCGGGCTCTGAGCAGAGGGTGAGAGGTTGAGGCTGGAGTCGGCCTGCCATTTCAGTCATCGTCTGTCACAGAGCGTCAAAGAACCCACCCCCAGATGACGGAATCTTTCCGGCCGTGACAGTGGAGCCGCGAGGGCGCCTCGTACGTGTCTAGCGTCGGCGGTGTTGAGCAATTCCACCGAAGAATGCAGAGGCACCCATGACCGCGAAACAGCTGCCCATCCTTGATCTCAGCCTGGCCGACGATCCGGCAACTGCCGAGCAGTTCCGCGAAGAGCTGCGCCGGGTGACACACGAAATCGGGTTCTTCTACCTGACCGGCCACGGAATTCCCGCTGAGGATTTCGCGCAGATTCTCGAAGTCTCGCAGAAGTTCTTCGCCCTGCCGGAAGATGAGAAGCTCGCGATTGAGAACACTCACTCCAAGCACTTCCGTGGGTACACCCGCACCGGCGGGGAACACACGCGAGGGATTGTCGACTGGCGCGAACAGATCGACATCGGTGCTGACCGGCCCGCGATTGCCGAACCGGAACACGATTACGACAACCTACGCGGCCCCAATCAGTACCCGGATTCCCTGCCAGAGCTTAAGACCATCACCGACAGCTGGTTTAAGCAGCTGACGGAGGTCGGCGACAAGCTGCTGAGCGAATGGGCGCAGAGTCTGGGCCAACCGGCTGATCACTTCGCACCCGCATTTGCGAATGAGCCCGAATCGTTCATCAAGATCGTCCGCTACCCGGCTGCCGTTGATGACTCGGTCACGCAGGGTGTGGGCGAACACCGTGACTCCGGCACTCTCACACTGCTGTACCCGCAGCCGGGAACTTCGGGACTGCAGGTGCTGACAGCCGACGGGTGGATCGATGCTGATCCGATTGAGAACACCTTCATCGTCAACATCGGCAAACTGCTGGAAGTCGCAACCGACGGCTATCTCAAAGCCACCCTCCACCGTGTGCTGCCGACCAAGCCCGGTGAAGACAGGATCTCGGTGCCGTTCTTCTACAACCCAGCACTGAGCGCGCAGCTGCCGGCAGTCAACCTCCCGCCGGAACTTGCCTCGAACGCCCGCGGAGTTTCGGTCGACGAACTCGATGTCCTGCACACCGTCTACGGCGACAACGCCTTTGCCTCCCGCCTGCGCAGCCACCCCAATGTGACCGAGAAGCACTACCCCCACCTCGTCGGAGCGCAGTGAGCGGCGCGGTGAAGTGTCTGTTCAGGCACCGGGCCGATAAATTAGCGGCTAACAGGCCGATAAACTGCCTGGTAACGAGGCGATAAGTTGGCGGTTATCTCCTCGATAAATCGGCGGTTAGCCTGCTATTGTTCAGACTATGGCCATCGACTACCCGACTGACAGCCCCTCGTATCTCCCGCGCTACATCGACCTTGAATTGGACGAGCTGACGGGGGCATCTGCCATCGCCATCGACGGACCAAAAGCAGT
>CABTZE010000035.1 GCA_902489215.1 uncultured Brevibacterium sp. | reverse complement strand
GCTCGCCTGTCCGCTCTCCATGTAGTTCATGAGGTCGGCGCGGGTGACGATGCCGCCTTCGCCGGTCGCCGGGACATCGGCGAGGTTGATGCCGTTGTCTTTTGCGAGCTTGCGTACGGGTGGCTTGGCCAGGGCGTGTCCGGCACGAGCCGGGGCCGCCGCTTCTGACTGGGCGGCGGGCTTGGCTTCAGCTGCGGGAGCCGCTGCCGCCGGAGCTTCCGGCTGCGCCTGCTGTCCCTTGCGGGGACGGCGGCGCTTGGACTGTGCGGTCGTTCCATAGCCCACGAGGTTGGGGCCGGAGCCTTCATCACCGGCGCTGTCGTCTGCGGCAGGCGCCGCTGGGGCGTCGGCGGGTGCGGAGCCGTCGCCTTCGAACTGGAGGATCGGGGTGCCGACCTCGACGGTCTGGCCCTCCTCCACCAGCAGCTTGGCGATCACACCGGCGTGCGGGCTGGGCAGTTCGACGAGCGATTTCGCGGTTTCGATTTCGACGAGGATCTGGTTGACCGTGACGTTGTCGCCCTCGGCGACCTTCCACGAAATGATGTCAGCTTCGGTCAGCCCCTCGCCCGGGTCGGGCAGGAGAAATGTGTCTGTCATTGGGTTCCTTAGAAGTCCATAGCGCGGTCGACGGCATCGAGAATGCGGTCAAGGTCGGGCAGGTAGTGCTGTTCGAGCTTCGAACCGGGGTACGGGGCGTGCGGTGCGCCGACTCGCAGCACGGGAGCTTCGAGGTGGTAGAAGCAGCGTTCGCTGATCCGTGCGGCGATTTCCGACCCCAGGCCCAGGAAGACGGGTGCTTCGTGGGCGACTACCAGACGGCCCGTCTTCTTCACGGATTCCTCGATGACCGGGAAGTCGATGGGATTGAGACCGCGCAGGTCGATGACTTCAAGGTCGACGCCTTCTTCGGCAGCGGCAGCCGCAGCATCGAGTGCCTGCGGAACGAGCGGACCGTAGGCCACGAGCGTGCAGTCCTTGCCGGGGCGAGCGATCTGCGCGCTGAAGGCTGTGGTTGCAGGGTTCTCAAGGTCGACATCGCCGCGCAGCCAGTACTGGCGCTTGGGCTCGAAGAAGATAACCGGATCGGGGCTCTTGATGGCTTCCTGGATCATCCAGTAGGCGTCGTTCGCATTCGACGGCGTCATGATCTTCAGGCCGGCGTGGTGGGCGAAGACCGTTTCGGGGCTTTCCGAGTGGTGTTCGGGCGAGCCGATGCCGCCGCCGTAGGGGATGCGGATGACGACCGGCACATTGAGCTTTCCGCGGGTGCGCGCGTGGAGCTTCGCCAGCTGGGTCACGATCTGGTCGTAGGCCGGGAAGACGAACGCGTCGAACTGGACTTCGACAACCGGACGGTAGCCGCGGATGGCCATGCCGATTGCGGTGCCGACAATGCCGGATTCGGCCAGTGGGGCGTCGATGACGCGCTGTTCGCCGAAGTCCTTCTGGATACCTTCTGTCACACGGAAGACACCGCCGAGCTTGCCGATGTCCTCACCGATGAGAACGACCTTGGAGTCTTCTTCCATGGCCTTGCGAAGGCCCGCGGTGATGCCCTTGGACAGGGGCATCTTCTGGATCGAGTCGAGGGTGGAAGCTGCGGTCACAGTGCACCTTCCTCTGCGAACGAGTCGAGGTATTCGAGGTACTCGCGCTGTTCGGCTTCGATGAGAGGGTGCTTTTCAACGAACACGGAGTCGAACATTTCTGACGGTGCCGGAGGTTCCATGGCCATGCAGGCCGCGCGGATGCGGGCTGCAAGAGCATCGGCTTCTTCGTCGATCTCATCGAAGAACTTCTGGTCGGCGTAGTCCTCGTGGTGCAGGAAGCGGCGAACCCGGTCGATCGGGTCCTTTTCGAGCCACGATTCCGTCAGTGCGTCCGAACGGTACTTGGTGGGGTCGTCAGCCGTGGTGTGTGCGCCCATGCGGTAGGTGAACGCTTCGATCAGCATGGGGCCCAGGCCTGCGCGAATCGAATCAGCGCTGGCCTTCGCCACGGAGTACATGGCAAGTACGTCGTTGCCGTCGACGCGCACACCGGGCACGCCGAAGCCTGTTCCGCGCTTGAACAGCGGTGCTGCCATCTGTGCGGAGTTCGGTTCCGAAATGGCGAACTGGTTGTTCTGAATGAAGAACAGGACGGGTGCGTGGAAGACCGCTGCGAAGTTAAGGCCCTCCGAAACGTCGCCCTGGCTGGTTGCGCCGTCGCCCATGCAGGCGACCGAGATGGTGTCGCGGTCGAGGTCGCCGGTCGCGACGTCGCCGTCGAACTTCACGCCCATGGCGTAGCCGGTGGCGTGCAGAACCTGCGAGCCGATGACGATCGTGTAGGTGTGGAAGCGGTTTTCCTGCGGGTCCCAGCCGCCGTGGTGCTGGCCGCGGAACATGCCGAGCAGCGTTTCGGGTTCAACCCCGCGGCACCATGCCAGACCGTGTTCACGGTAGGTGGGGAATACGAAGTCCTGTTTGCGCAGTGCGCGACCCAGTCCGATCTGCGCGGCTTCCTGGCCCTTGAGCGGTGCCCACAGACCCAGCTGTCCCTGACGCTGCAGGGCGTTGCCCTCAGCGTCTACTCGACGGATGAGCACCATGTCCCGGTAGAACTCCATCATGTCCTCGCCAGTGAGGTCTGCGGCGTAGGAATCGTACTCTCCGGAGCGAACTCGCTTGCCTTCGGGCGAAAGCATCTGAATCATCGGACGATCTGAATCTTGTGCAGTATTGGTGTTGCCTGCGAGATTCGAAGTCATAGCTTCTCCTCTAGTCGTGGCCGAGTGGCTTGTGGCCTCTTTGCCATACCAACCGAGCGCTCGGCTGTTTGCCTAGGCGTCGGTGATGCGTTTCACATTGTGAACACAATCTAACGGAAGTGACGACCTATGCCAAGATAAGCGCCTTATTTTTCCTTCCGGACCCCTTCGAATTCGCGTGACTCTTCGACCGCGCCGTCCAGAAAATCACGGTTGTCTTTCGAAAACTGCACAACATCGGGCTGTCGACTCTTCTCGAGATCGCGGATGACCTCAGTGTACGCGTCAGATGAGTGTGCGCCCAGCGGACTGTCGACGGGTGGGGAGTCGGCGATGATGGTGGTCCAGCTGCGCTTGTCTGGGTTGTCAGTGCCGTCGAGTACCGGAATCACGTCCCGGTCCTGTTCGATGGACAGCACCTTGGTGTTGCCGACGTCGAAGCGCCCGATGGGACTGCCGACCGTGACCACCTGCCTCACGTTCGCCTGTTTGCGGAACTCGGGGTCAGCGGCAAGTGACGCGGCGACGATCCCGCCCTGCGAGTAGCCGACGAGCATGATTTCGTCATCCGGCCCGATGCCGCTTTCCCTTATTGCCGTCCTCACCACGTGGCGCATGGCGGATTCGCGCTGGGCCATGGTCTGTACGTTCGTGGCGGTGTCCGTTGTGTTGCGCCCTCCCTTGACACTCCAGTCAGTTGTTGCGGGCACATACACGATGTAGCGCTTCTTCCCGTCCGGCCCGCGCACGGCGTCCACCCGAACCCTGCCGTTGTCGCGTCCGGAGTGCGCAGCGACTTCACGCTCGTACAAACCGGACAGGGAGCCCGGCGACCCACCGGGCGTCGCCTTGTGGGAGCGGACCTCCGGCGGTTCTGTCGGGAAGGCTCCGCTGGCTTCGCCCGTCGTGGCAAGAGAGCGCGTGAGCGGTCCGGCGCGCATCGCCTCTGTGATCGGAGGCAGCGGGGGCAATCCGAACAGGCCGGTGGCGAAACCGGAAAGTCCCGAATCGAGGACTCTGCTGAAAGCGCCCGTGTTGTCTGCCAGCGCCTGCTCAAAGATTCCGCGGGCTGTGGCCATGGCCTTTTTGCCGAACTCGGGGCTGTTGCCGGTGATGAGCGTGACGAGGCCGTCTGCTGCCGCGATCCATCCGGCCGCTGTCAACGCTGCGATAACTGCCGGCACCGCCCATAGGGGCGCGGTTACCCGCACTGCGACACCCAGTCCCCAGCCGGCGGCCCAACTGCCGATCTGCTGTGCCGCACGGGCTGCGGAATCCGCCGTTTCATAGCCTGCTGCTGCCAGCCGCGCCTGCGTACCGAGCTTCGCGATGCTGTCACTGAGCCCGCGTGTGCGCATGAAGAACGCAGTGCAGGCGTATTCAACCTTCGCCCACGTCACTGGCGAATCCAACAGCGAGCTCATGCCCGGCGGCGGTGGGGTTGCCTGCACGAGGTCTCCGACGGTGCCGCCCAGACTTTCCAACGCACCACCGGCACTGCGAATGTTCTCCAGCCGGGCAGCGAACCCGCGCTCACCGCCGATGACCCTCATGATTCGACCCATTCATAGGCCGCGGCGAGCGCTGCGTCGAGAACCGCGACAGTGGCAGCGGGACGGTCTGCGGCAGTGAATTCGACGTGCTCAAACACATGTCCCGGCTGGCCTTCAGGCGTAAGCGCACCCACGGCAAAAAGGCCGTCACTGTAGCCGGCGGCAAGTATGTCGCCGAATATCTGCGGGAGGTCACCCAGATCGCAGAAGGTTCCCCGCAGCAGACGCCCGCGCACGGCCTCACCCCGGTCTGCCGGAACACCGTCCGTACCCACGTCGCCCCTGTCCCGACGTACGATGACCGCGGCGGTTGCCGGGTCGAACACCGCGTGGATGACAAGCGTGCCCGGCGGTCCGCACGCACACGCGGAAAAGACAAAGGGGCTCGAGGCGAAGGCCACTGCGAACGCAAGTTCGGCACCGTCGACGGGCTCTCGAGGAGAGCCCTCCCCACCAACGCACGAGGTGCCGCTCCCCTCCCCCGGAACCGGCGCCTCGTCAGTTGGTTCCCCAAGATCTGGGTCCAAGAGGGCCGGCACGACCCCGTATGGCATGAGCGCCACGAGGTCCGGCGGCAAGCTGGCAAAAGCGCGAGGGTCAAGATCGAGCCACGTCATGGCGTCACCTGCCTGACGTGCTCGGCAAAGGCGAGTACGACCTCTCCCGCCATGCGTTCAGCCTCAGAGCAGGCTCGCGCGCGTTCCCGCAGCTGCCAGCGGAAGGCTTCAGCCGCCGCACCCTCCCAGTAGTCGGGATCAGCTGCAGCGACGGCCCGTGCCAGCCCCGCCCATTCGGCGCTGACGGCTTCCCATTGCTTCATCATTGCGTGCAGTTCGTCCATGGCCCGATCCTCCGCACCGCCGCCCACAGCCACCAGAGTCCGCGACATCCTGTGGACAAGCCTGCGGTTGTCCACAGCCGGCAGCCACTGAGCCACGCGCTCCACACCAACACGGATAGGGTGTGCCCGTGACTGCCGAACAGCGAACCCCTGCCGAAGTTCTCGATTCCGTCTTCGGCTATTCGTCGTTTCGGGGGCAGCAGGAGGAGATCATCAACCACCTGTGCACAGGCGGTGACGCGGTAGTCCTCATGCCCACCGGCGGCGGGAAATCGCTGTGCTACCAGATTCCGGCCCTCGTACGCCCCGGAACCGGCGTGGTCATTTCGCCCCTCATCGCGCTCATGGAGGACCAGGTTGTGGCCCTTGAGGCGCTCGGGGTCAAGGCCGCCTACCTCAATTCGAGCCTGAGCCCGGAAGAAGCTCACGAAGTGCAGGCCCGGTTCCGCTCGGGTGATTTGGATCTTCTGTACTTGGCTCCCGAAAGGCTCGTCCAGGAAAGGACGCTGCGCCTACTGGAGCAGACAGAGGTTTCGCTGTTTGCCATTGATGAGGCGCACTGTGTATCCCAGTGGGGTCATGATTTTCGGACTGACTACCTGGGTTTGTCGGTTCTGCATGAGCGTTTTCCCACCGTGCCGCGTGTCGCGCTGACGGCAACCGCCGCCCCGGCTGCCCATGATGAACTGACGCGGCGGTTGGCCATGGGCGAGGCGCGCCATTTTGTTTCGAGTTTTGATCGGCCGAACATTCAGTACCGGATTGCGGAGAAGACGTCCCCGCGCCGGCAGCTGGTGCAGCTGATCAAGGATGAGCATCCGGGTGAGGCGGGCATTGTCTACTGTCTGTCGCGCAAGTCGACGGAGCAGTTTGCGGACTACCTGTGTGAGCAGGGAATTGATGCGCTTGCCTATCACGCGGGTTTGCCGCAGGAGGAGCGTTCGGCCCGGCAGGCCCGATTCCTACGGGAGGACGGCGTTGTCATGGTCGCCACGATTGCGTTCGGCATGGGCATTGACAAACCGGATGTGCGCTTTGTTGCCCACGTGGATCTGCCGAAGTCCGTTGAGGGCTATTACCAGGAGACGGGCCGTGCCGGCCGTGATGGTCTGCCGGCGACCGCGTGGATGGTGTACGGCTTAGGCGATGTGGTTGCCCTGCGCAGGCTGATCAGCCAGTCGGAGGGTTCGCCGCAGCACCGACAGAACTTGAGCCGGCACTTGGATTCGATGCTCGCCCTGTGTGAGTCGCTCACGTGCCGCCGTCAGCAGATTCTGCAGTACTTCGGCGAGGAATCCGGCCCGTGCGGCAACTGCGATACGTGCCTTCATCCTCCGCAGGCGTGGGATGCCACGGTGGCGGTGCAGATGCTGCTGTCGGCCATCATCCGTTTGGAGCGCGAGCGCGGTCAGCGGTTCGGCACGGGGCAGATCATCGATGTGCTGCGCGGCAAGAACAACCCGCGCTCGGACGAATCCGACCACAAGAGCCTGTCGGTGTGGGGCATCGGCGCTGATCTGAGCGAAGCCCAGTGGCGTTCGGTGTTCAGGCAGACCACGGCCCGCGGCTGGACCGTGCCGGTCGGTGAATACGGCGTGTTCATGGTCGATTCTTCTGCCGACCCGGTGCTGCGCGGTGAGGTCAGGGTCGAACTGGCCAAGCCGAAGAGGCAGACCAAGGCGAGCTCCGCCTCGTCAGGGAGTGTGCGGAAGTACCACCTGACAGAAGACCAGGAGGAGATCTTCAACCGGCTGCGAGCCTGGCGGAAGACCACTGCGGCGACCGCCGGTGTCCCCGCCTACGTGGTGTTCCCGGACGCGGCGCTCATGCACATTGCGATTGCCCAGCCGCAGTCGCTGGCGGCTCTGCGGAAGGTCAGCGGGGTCGGCGACAAAAAGCTCGAGGCGTATGGAACCGAGGTCGTCGAAATCGCCGCCGGGGCCTGAACTCGGCTGAGCGGGGCGGGCTCCCCCCGCCCCGCTGCCCCTCTCAGGCTCCGGCGCTATCGCACCGGAGCAGACGTGGGATGATGGGGCTATGACTCGCGTGACTTTGGCTGATCTTGACCCCGCTATTGCCCTGAGCCCGCTTGATGGCCGCTATCGTGCCGATGCGGCGGGCCTCGTCGACTACCTGTCTGAGGCCGCACTCAACCGCGACCGCATCCACGTCGAAGTGGAGTGGCTGATCCACCTGTCTGAAAACGGTGTGATCGACGGTGTGCGCGCTGTGACGGAAGAAGAGAAGGCCGGCCTGCGCGGTCTGGTCGAGAACTTTGACGCCGACACGATTGCCAAGCTCAAGGACATTGAGAAGGTCACGGTGCACGACGTCAAGGCCGTCGAATACGTCATCAAGGACCGTCTGGCTGAGCTGGGCGGGGATGACCTGCGCGAGTTCGTGCACTTCTGCTGCACGTCCGAAGACATCAACAACCTGTCCTACGCCCTGGGGCTCAAGGGTGCGGTGGAAAACCAGTGGCTGCCGCGGGCCGAAGCCCTCATCGACCAGCTGACGGACATGGCGCAGGAACTCGCAGATGTTCCGATGCTCGCCCACACGCACGGTCAGCCGGCCACGCCGACCACCATGGGCAAGGAAATCGCGGTGACCGCACACCGTCTGGCCCGCCAGTTCAAGCGGATCAAGGACGCCGTATACCTGGGCAAGATCAATGGTGCGACCGGCACCTACGCTGCCCACTCGGTCGCGGTCCCCGGCGCCGACTGGCCGGAGATCGCCCGCAGCTTCGTGGAAGACCGCCTGGGCCTGACGTTCAACCCGCTGACCACGCAGATTGAATCGCACGACTTCCAGGCGGAGCTGTACTCCGACATCGACAGGTTCAACCGGATCGCCCACAACCTGGCGACGGACTTCTGGACCTACATTTCGATGAACTACTTCAAGCAGATCCCCGTTGAGGGTGCTACCGGTTCGTCGACGATGCCGCACAAGGTCAACCCCATCCGCTTTGAGAACGCCGAAGCGAACCTCGAAGTGTCCTGCGCTCTGCTGAACACTCTGGCTGACACGCTTGTCACCAGCCGTCTGCAGCGCGACCTGACGGACTCCACCATGCAGCGCAACATCGGTGTGGCGTTCGGCCACTCGATCCTTGCGATGAACAACCTGGTCAAGGGCCTGAAGATGCTCGATATCAACCAGGAAGAGCTCAACGCCGACCTCGAGGGCAACTGGGAAGTGCTCGGCGAAGCAGTCCAGTCGGTCATGCGCGCGGCCTACCTGCGCGGTGTTCCCGGCATGGAAAACCCCTACGAAAAGCTCAAGGACCTCACGCGCGGCCACCGCATCGGCCAGGCTGACCTGCAGGAATTCACTGCCGGCCTGGGCCTGCCGGAGGAGGACGCCGAGCGTCTGAAGGAACTGCGCCCGCAGACCTACATCGGTCAGGCCCGCCAGCTTGCCGCCGATCACGCCGAACGCTGGAGCGCGCTGAAGAACAGCTGACCGTGCTGCCCACTGTCAGCTGACCCCAGCACAAACTGACGAGGTGCCGCTCACCTGGAGCGGCACCTCGTCAGTTTTTCTGTGCGTGCGGTTCTGTGTGTGTTTCGGTTCCCCGGGTGCGGGAACCGGATCACGAGGCCCGGCGTGCGGCCCGCTCCACGAGGAAGCGGTCATAGGCCAGCCGCACGAAGGACTCCGTGAAATCTGGGTGGTCGACGGTTTCGCGAAGCATGTCCGCGATTTCGTGGAAGTAGTCGGCGGCGTGCAGCGGCACAACCGCGAGTTCTTCCGCGACAGCGCGCGTGAAGACCGTCGTATCGAAGGTTCGTCCGTCAGTGAGTTCAACGCTGTTGCGCAGCCACTGCCACAGCTGACTGTGGGACAGTTCCGCCGCGGCGGTGCCGATGATTCGGCCGTCTTCGCGGTACTCGCCCAGGCCCGACAGGTAGGTGTCGGTGTAGCCGAGCACACGGCGGATGTTGGCGTGAACATCGTCGATGCTGATGTTCGGGATGCGGGCACTCACGATGAGGGCGGTGCGGCCGGGGTCTGTGGTCGGCTGGGTTTCGCCGGCGCTCACCTTGCTACGGGTGGTGTTCAGCAGTTCGCGGGCTTCTTCGACAAGGGCCGGATCGCCCACGCGGATACGGGTCATCTCAGGCCGTGTGGAATCGTATTCGGCGCTGAACAGGGCACCGTGTGCAGCGCTGAGAGCTGCCGCGCGGTCAAGCAGAGCCGTAACCGACGGTTCGTCGTAGTCCAGCGTCGTCCAGTCGTCGAACGAAATGTCTGCGAAGTCGCGGGCAGCTGAGATGAGCGAGGACATGTAGGCGCGCACACCGGTTGTGACGGTTTCGCAGTGCTCACGCAGGGCAAACAGGATGTCCTCAAGGAAGGAGGCACCGCCGAAGGTGTCCACCTGGACGGTGGCGCGGATGAAGCCGCGCTCAAAGCCCATGCGGTCTTCCGCGTAGGCGAAGACGCTGTTCCACAGGGCGGCTTCGGCTGCCGTTTCGATGCCCGGCAGATGCACCCGCAGGTGCTCACCGCGCATGTACAGGCCGGCCGCGTTGTGGAAGAAGAACAGGCCGAAGTCGACCAGACCGGCAACCGAGCGGACGCGCCGACCGGAGTCAGATTCCCACACCAGATGGGCTTCGCGGGCGTGGAGGTCACGCGGGCGGATGCTCACCTTCGGCATCTGTCGGGTGCGAATGCTTACCCGGTGACCGTTGTGCGGATCGATGGCGAAAGCCTCTCCCCGCACAACGGCCCTCAGGTTCTGCTGAGCAGTGACGACGTTCTTCCACCGGTGGCTCAAACCGGTGTGGAAGTCAGCCACCCACAGCTGTGCTCCCGAACGCAGCGCGTCGGAAATCTGCTGACCCAGAGCAGGAGCAACCACCTCGACAAAGCCGGTGCTGGCGTCGGTGTCGCCCGAGTTCCCGGCAGCGTGCGAGTTGTCAGCGTCGGCAGTGCCAGCCTGGGAGTCTGGGGAGGAACAGACATCCTGACCGGCACCGACAACGCGGAAGCCCGGCATCGTGCGCGGATCTTCGTCGGACTCTCCCGAGGCGAACTGACCCGAGACCGGCTGCCCCGAGGCGGGGAGGCGACCCACGTCCGAACGAGACCGGGACACCTGCCGACCGTGCAGCACTGTACGCAGTTCGGTCTCGAACTCACTGTGCAGAGCCGCAGCGAACTCGAGAGCCGGAGTGGAAAGCACTCGGCCGAACTCGGAAGTCTGGGTTCCGCGGACAATCATGCGAGACACGGTGTGATCCTTTTCTGGGTTGACGTCGGCCCTGGCAGGGGCTGTGGCTTGGCTGCCTCCGTGGCTTGACTGTCGCCGCAGCTGCCAGAGCCGACGTTCTAGGGGTTCTTCTGACGTGGGTCAGAACTGAGCGGACTCGGTGGAGCCCTTCATTGCGGTGGTCGAGGACTGCGGGTTGATGATGTTGGCAACCTGGTCGAAGTAGTCCACACCGACCTCGCGCTGGTGGCGGGTTGCGGTGTAGCCGCGGTCTTCGGAGCCGAATTCGCGTTCCTGCAGTTCGACGTAGGCCTTCATCTGTTCGCGGGCGTAGCCGTGAGCCAGGTCGAACATCGAGTAGTTGAGCGCGTGGAAGCCGGCCAGGGTGATGAACTGGAACTTGTAGCCCATCGCACCCAGTTCGCGCTGGAACTTGGCGATCGTGGAGTCGTCCAGGTGCTTCTTCCAGTTGAACGAAGGCGAGCAGTTGTAGGACAGCATCTGGTCCGGGTACTCGGCCTTGACCGCTTCTGCGAACTGCTTGGCGACTTCGAGGTCAGGCGTCGAGGTCTCCATCCAGATCATGTCGGAGTACGGAGCGAATGCCTTGGCGCGGGCAATGCAGGGCTCAATGCCGTTCTTCACACGGTAGAAGCCTTCCGCGGTGCGCTCGCCCGTGATGTAGGGCTGGTCGCGCTCGTCAACGTCCGAGGTGATGAGGGTCGCTGCCTCTGCGTCGGTGCGGGCGATGATGAGCGAGGGCACGTTCTCGACGTCGGCTGCAAGGCGGGCCGTGTTGAGGGTGCGGATGTGCTGTGCGGTCGGGATGAGCACCTTGCCGCCCAGGTGGCCGCACTTCTTTTCCGAGCCCAGCTGGTCTTCCCAGTGGACACCTGCAGCTCCGGCGTTGATCATGCCGCGCATGAGTTCGTACACGTTGAGCGTGCCGCCGAAGCCTGCTTCAGCGTCAGCGACGATCGGAGCGAACCAGTCTTCGACGGTCTTCTTGCCGTCGGCCGTTTCGATCTGGTCGGCGCGCATGAGGGCGTTGTTGATGCGGCGCACAACGGCGGGAACCGAGTTGGCCGGGTACACCGACTGGTCGGGGTAGGTCTGGCCTGCGAGGTTCGCGTCAGCCGCAACCTGCCAACCGGACAGGTAGATGGCCTTCAGACCGGCCTTGACCTGCTGGACGGCCTGGTTTCCGGTCAGAGCGCCCAGTGCGTTGACGAAGTCTTCGGTGTTGACCAGTTCCCACAGGCGCTCGGCACCGTGGCGGGCGATGGTGTGCTCTTCGATGAGCGAGCCGCGCAGCTTGACGACGTCTTCAGCGCTGTAGTCGCGTTCGATGCCCTTCCAGCGGGGGTTTTCGTCCCAGTCCTTCTGGATTGCCGAAGCGTTGTGCAGGTCAGTCATGGTTTCTCCTTTGTGAGCCGTTGTGAGCCGTTGCACCGGGGAAGCTGGTGCCTCTGGGGCTGTGCCCCTGGGCGGGTGCTGCCGGGTTCCGGTGTTGGATTCAATCTTTCTCTGTGATCCAGGTCTCCGGAAGACTTTCTGAGGAGAATTTCAGCTATTTTTCTACGGTATAGAAATTACTGTCTTATTTTGCATTCAGTGCGATACTGGCTCTATGACGAGCTCACCTGAAAACAGCTTTCTGCCCGCCGCGGCCAGCCAGTCTGACCATGCGGAAGCTGACGCCCTGTCCATTGGCCTCAACCTGCGTCACTACCGCGGGCAGGCCGGGATGACGATGGCGGAGCTCGGCGGCCTCGTGGGACGCGCGGCATCGCAGATCTCCGCTTTTGAAACCGGCAAACGCGCACCCAGCCTCGACATGCTCGGCGCTTTGGCGAACGCACTGGATGTTTCGGTTGACGACCTCCTCAATCCCACCCCGGCCGACCCGCGAGCAGCGCTGGAACTCGAAGTTGAGCGCCGCCAGAATTCTTCGCTGTACTCCGTCCTGGGCCTTCCGACTGTTCGGGCCAAATCACTGGGCAATGACGAACTCCAGGCGATTGCCTCATTGCAGCGAGCCCTGGCGACAGTCTTGGAACAGCGGGCCGCAACACCGGAGGAGGCTCGCCGAGCCAACCGAGTGCTGCGCGAAGAAATGCGCGCCCAAGACAACTATTTCCCGGATATCGAAGCTGCCGCGGCGCAGCTGCTGGGCGCCATTGGGTCGGGCGACGGTCCCCTGTCACAGGCACAGACCGCCGCAATCGCCAACCACCTGGGCTTTTCCCTGCACTACGTGCCAGACCTCCCGGAGTCCACGCGGTCAGTGTCGGACACGCGCAATAAGAGGCTGTACCTGTCGAACGATTCACAGGCACTGGGCGATCCGCGCTCCCATGTGCTCACCGCTTTGGCTTCACACGTGCTCGGCCACACACCGCCGAAAAACTTCCAGGATTTCCTCCGTCAGCGCGTCGAAGTGAATTACCTGGCCGCAGCGCTGCTCGTGCCAGAAAAATCAGCCGTTGAACAGCTGCAGAACGACAAGAAAAACCGGCGTATTTCTATTGAGGAGCTGCGCGACCGTTTTTCGGTGTCCTACGAAACGGCCGCACACAGGTTCACAAACTTGGCCACGCGCCACCTGGATCTTCCGGTTCACTTCATGAAGGTCGCCAAGACGGGAACCATTCACAAGGCGTACTCAAATGATGGGCTCCCCTTCCCCCAGGACCCACTGGGCTCTGTCGAAGGGCAGTTTGCGTGCAAGCGGTTCACATCGCGTGCCGTGTACCGGGTGGAAGACCGTTTCAGCCCGTACTTCCAGTACACGGACACCCCGGAGGGAACCTTCTGGTGCACCGCTCGAGTGCTGCCCGGAGGTGAGTATTCGATCAGCGTTGGCGTGCCGTTTGCCCACGTCAAGTGGTTCATGGGACAGGAAACACCCCACCGTTCGGTATCGAAGTGCCCGGACCCCAGCTGCTGTTCGCAGCCCCCTGAACAGCTCAGTGCCAAGTGGGAAGACGCCTCGTGGCCGGCAGCCCGCACCCACGCATCCCTCCTTGCCGCGGTCCCACCGGGAGCGTTCCCCGGTGTTGACCGCACCGAGGTCTATACCTTCTTAGAGCGCCACGCACCGAAGACCGGCGATCAATGAGACAGCGACCTGTAAGCCACTCAGCCCCGGTGAAAAGGTGAACCCGAGAACGGGCTCAAGCTCCGCCTCGGGAGCTCGGTCAGCCGCGTTTGGCCGCTACGATTTCGCGAGCCTGGGCCACAGCGTCCGGCAGTGACGCGATGATGTAGTCGTCTTCGCGCAGTGATGACAGGACACCGGTCGAGGTCGCCAGGTGTTTGTGCCGTTCTTGCAGGCCCTTGACGATGACGGTGATCTTGCGCCGGCCGAAGACTTTGATGAGTTCGGCGAGCACACGAGCGCCGGAAGAGTCCATGAACCGCAGCTGGGACAGCTTGAGGATGACGACGTCAACGTCGTTGATGCCCTCGATTGCTTCGACGGCGGTGAGAATGCGGTCGCCGATGCCGAAGTACAGCGCCCCGTCGAAGCGGACGATCGCAATGTGCTTGTCTTCCGGCTGGCGGGGTTCGGGGATCTCTTCGTGTTCAACAGCAGCGGTTTTCGACAGGGCGCGCAGTGCGAACACTGCGGTGACCGCAATGCCGATGAGCACCGCGAAGATCAGGTCGAAGGACACCGTGATGAGTGCCGTCAGGGCGAAGATGAACGCGTCCTGCCGGCTGCTTCGGATGATCTTGCCGGCGTTGTGGTAGTCGACCATGTTGACGGCTGTCACCAGCAGAACACCGGCGAGCGCGACCATCGGGATCTGGCTGACCAGCCCTGAGGCCAGATAGACGACTCCGGCGAGGAAAAGCGCGTGGACGATGGCGGCCAGGCGCGTGCGCGCTCCCGCACGGACGTTGACTGCTGTCCGGGCGATGGCACCGGTGGCGGGCATGCCGCCGAAGAAGCCGGAAGCGACCCCGGCCAAGCCCTGGCCGAGCAGTTCACGGTCGCCGTCATAGGCGCCGGCCGATGTCATGCCGGAGGCCACGCGGGCTGACAGCAGGGATTCAATTGCGGTCAGAGCTGCAACCGCGAATGCGGGGCCGATGAGCGCCTGCAGGAGAGCAAGATCAGCGTCCGGCACACTCGGTGCGGGAAGCGATGTGGGCAGTTCCCCGATCACGGCGAGAGGCGCCTCGGCGACCTGAGCAATGACTGCGACCGCGATGATCGCGAGGATCGAACCGGGCAGGCGTTCGTGCAGGCGGGTTGATCCGACCATGATGATGGCCACGACGGCGACCATGGCCAGCGACCACAGCATCTGGGTGGTGTTGATGTGGGCGAAGGATTGGACGGCCGCGATGATGGCGTTGGTCGACTCTCCCGGCTCTGACCCCAGGGCCGCGGGCACTTGCTGCATGAAGATGATGATCGCGATGCCCAGCGTGAAGCCCTCGATGACGGGCCAGGGGATGAAGGCGACCACGCGCCCCAGTTTGAGCACGGCGGCGGCGATCACCAGGATTCCGCCCATGATGGCCACAATCGGCAGTGCCTGATAGCCGAATTCGGTGGCGATCGGCAGGAGGATGACGACCATGGCGCCGGTCGGGCCGGACACCTGCACGTGGGAACCGCCGAAGATTGCGGCGACAAAACCTGCCACGACCCCGGTGATGAGCCCCATTTCGGCGGGTGCTCCACTGGCAATTGCGAAGGCGAGCGCCAGGGGGATCGCAACAATGCCAACGGTGATGCCGGCCATGATGTCGCGCAGCCAGCTGGAGCGCAGCTCAGCGTAGTCAGACAGGCGTGGGGACAGACGAGCCACTCGCAGTGC
>CABTZE010000034.1 GCA_902489215.1 uncultured Brevibacterium sp. | reverse complement strand
CGATTTCTTCCGTGCACAGGTGCGACCACGTGGACAGCCACACCAGCTGGGCGTAGCGGCGGCGCACAAAGCGCTCCATGAGCTGCACGATGTGCGGGCGGTAGTGCAGTTCGTAGTTCCAAGCGTGCACAGCCCGTCGCTTTTCCCGGCTGAACCGAGGTTCCGGTACGGGATAGGAGTTGAGGACACCGTCGACGTCGAGAAAAATTCGCACGGGCGACTGGGCTTGGACCATAACTTCATGGTAGCCGTCGCCTTTGATTGAGCAGACATCGTTACAGAAATATCTGTTGACCAAAGCCCTGATGACGATAAAGTACAGGTTCACGGCTCTCAGTGGACTCTCAGCCTTGAGGCTGACTGAACGGACTATCAGAGTAGATAGGCGTCGTGGCCAGTGAGTGCGGTGTGAACAGAAAGTTGCTGTCAACGGAGACAAAGGAACATCATGCTGAAACGTTTGCGCTCGACGGCTGTTGCCGCAGCAGTCGCCTCAATAGGCCTGGTCGCGTCTGGCTGTGCCGGCGGTGGCGGAGAAAAAGGCACGGACATTCTGACAGTCGCAACCGGAGGCTCTTCGGGTGTTTATTACCAGGTAGGTGCCGGGTACGCGAAGCTGCTCAAAGACTCGCTGGATTCTGAGACGACGGTCCAAGCCACTGGCGCCTCCGTTGAAAACCTGACTCTCATCCAAGACGGAAACGCCGAAATTGCCTTTACGCAGGCTGACGCGGTTGACCAGGCACTCAAGGGCGAAGGTCCGTTCAAAGATAAGCAAATCGATGAGGTCCAGGCCATTGGCACGCTGTACGACCAGTACATCCAGGTGGTCACCACTGAAAAGTCTGGCATCAAGTCGTTTGATGATCTCAAAGGCAAGCGGATCTCAGTAGGTGATGCGAACTCCGGTGTGGAACTCAACGCCCGCGCCGTCGTCAAGGCCTATGGCTACACCTATGACGACTTCAAGGTCGACTACCTTTCGTACGGAGATGCCATCGACGCAATGAAGAACGGTCAGCTGGACGCCGCTTTCTTCACGTCCGGCATCCCGAATTCGGCAGTCAGCGACCTCGCTACAACCGAAAAAGTCGTTGTGCTTCCCCTCGATGGTGATGGGGCTAAGACCCTACTCGAAGAACACGACTACCTCGGTGAAGCCACCATTCCGGCTGACACCTACAACTCTGGGGAAGACGTTAAGACTCTGACGATTCCGAACCTCTTGGTCGCCAGCCCTGAACTCACAGAGGACGCAGGCTACGAGATCACGAAGGTGTTCTATGACAACTTGGACAAGCTCGAGAAGTCTCACAGCGCTGTCGCGGATATTGACCGAGACAAGGCTGCTGACGTTAAGGTGACCGACCTTCACCCCGGGGCCAAGAAGTACTTCGAAGAAGAGGGACTTTTGTAAGTCCGGTCATGACCAGCCGCAAACCCTCGCCCAGCAGCAAGCGGACGGTGACCCGCCGTGCGCTGCTGGGCGCGGGGCTCGGCTCGGCCGCAGCGCTGATGCTGGCGGCCGATGTGCCGGCCCGTCGCCTCGTAGTCAGCTCTGTCCGCCCAGAAAAGCGGACTTTCTACCACGCACCCATCAGCGATGGCGACAAAATCACACTTAGGTGGATCCACTCGGTGGACCACAACCCGTGGGTCGAGCACTATTTTGTTCAAGGCTGTGAGCTGCGCTTGGACTGCATAGAGCTTCGGACAATGGGCGCAGGGACCCCGTCGTCAGCTCCGCGAGTCTATAAATCCGGCCACACGTTGCATATGTGCGGCTATGACCGGCCGTACGAGTCCCTCAATTGGATACATTCCCACGATGTCGCACACACAGTGACGATTCGTCGAAGGCAGGGAACCAGGTGGTCTTCGGAAGTCATTGAGACCGAGGATCTTCCTCATCGAGCTTCGATCACTCTGCGTGTTCTCTGAACGACACGTTCTTATCGGGCAGTTCGCGTTCGACGCTTACCGTCCTCAATTTTGGAGATTTCATGAACTCGACAGCAAAACCGAAATCGGTTTCCGATGATGATGGCATTCGCCCTGACGGTGATCTCACCGAAGATGCACAAGAGCTGCTGGAAGACCTGGACAGGGAGTCGCGCACTCGCCCCTATAAAGAAACATGGCTGAAGACACCGATTCTCATAGCCGGGGTCCTGCTGTCGCTGTACCACATGTACATCGCTCTGTTTCCCGGCCCGCCTCAGTTAGTGCACCGCGCAATCCACGTCTCAGCCATTCTTGTGCTGTGTTTTGCCCTGTACCGTCCTACACGCAAGCAGGGCAAAGCGACTGTCCCGTGGTTTGACTGGGTGTTCATTGCGATTTCAGCCTCGATCGCAATCTACGTTGCTCAGCAGTACAGCAAGTTCCTGTCCGCCGGCGGTCGATTCGACACGATCGACGTTGTATTCGGCGCACTTCTTGTCTTTGTGGTTCTGGAAGCGGCACGCAGACTCACCGGCTGGGCTCTGCCCGTTCTTGCGGTTCTGTTCATCGTGTACGGAATCTATGGGCGGTACATGCCGGCGGCATTCAAACATCGCGGCTACGACCTCGACCGCATTCTCAACTTCATGCTGTCGACGAACGAAGGAGTTTTCTCCACCGCCATCGGCGTTTCGTCCACGTATATTTTCCTGTTCATTCTCTTCGGGGCAGTGCTGGCCAAGTCCGGTATGGGCGAATTTTTCAACAACCTCGCTATGGCGATAGCGGGTCAAACCCGCGGCGGTCCCGCCAAAGTGTCCGTCATCGCCTCTGGTTTCTTGGGATCGATCAACGGCTCGGCAATTGCCAATGTTGTGACTACGGGTGCCTTCACGATTCCGCTCATGAAGCGGATCGGATACCGGCCCAACTTCGCCGGTGCGGTTGAAGCCTCGGCTTCGGTCGGCGGGCAGCTCCTGCCGCCGATTATGGGTGCGGCTGCATTCATCATGGCTGAGACTTTGGGCATTCCCTATCAGCAGATTGCACTCGTCGCGATCGTGCCGGCACTGCTCTACTACATCGGCGTCATTGTCCAAGTGCATTTGAGGGCGACCCGTGACGGTCTGAAGGGAATTTCGAAAGACAGCATTCCCGCAGTCATGAGCGTGCTGAAAGAGCGCGGGCATCTGCTGATTCCGCTGGGCTATCTGCTGTTCATGCTGTTCTTCTCAGGCCGTACGATCCTGTTCTCTGCTGTCACGACTGTGATCGTGACTGTCATTGTGGCGCAGCTGCGCAAGAGTACGCGGATGTCATTCAACGACATTCTTGAAGCTCTGCGCGATGGTGCGGTCACCGCTGTCTCTGTAGCCGTCGCATGTGCGTGCGTCGGAATCATCGTCGGCATCGCGACGCTGACAGGGCTGGGAGTCAAACTTGCCGGAGCGATCGTCGCCATCGGCGGGGGCCTCCTGCTGCCGACGCTCATCATGACCGCGCTGGCCTGCATCATCCTGGGAATGGGACTTCCGTCCATTCCCGCCTACATCATCACCGCGACGATGGCGGCTCCCGCGCTCGGCGAACTAGGTGTTGAACCGCTGATCGCGCACCTGTTCGTGTTCTACTTCGGCCTGTTCGCCAACATCACACCACCCGTGGCGCTGGCAGCTTTTGCCGGAGCCGGACTGGCCGGAGGAGACCCGATGAAGACGGGCCTTGCGGCAATGAAGCTCGCGGTGGCTGGCTACATTGTTCCGTTCATTTTCGTCTACAACCCGGGTCTGCTCTGGCAGGGTGTGCCGATCGCCGAAGCTCTGTGGATTACCGTTACCGCAACTGTCGGAGTCTTGGTGTTGGCCGTTGCGGCCGAAGGCATGTTCATGGTTCGCGTCCCGATTCTGCTGCGCGTCCTTCTTGCGGTGGGAGCAATCCTGCTCATTGTCCCCGGTTCGATGACAGACCTCGTCGCATTTGCAGTTTTGGCTGCGGGCTTCGCCGTCCAGCTGGTCCTGGCGAGGAAACAGCAGAAGCTGAGCATCCGCAACATCTGACAGGCACCTCGGAGGAGCAGCGGTGATCAAACAGAACTTTGGGGTGATCGGTGCAGGGATTATCGGCGCCGCCGTTGCGCGGGAACTGACCCAGCGCTTTCCCGGCGCATCAGTCACAGTGCTGGACAAGGAGCACTCGGCTGCGCAGCACCAAACCGGCCACAATTCGGGGGTGGTGCACGCCGGGCTCTACTACGAGCCAGGCAGTCTGAAAGCACGCCTGTGCCGACGCGGCGTCAACCTCATCCGCGACTATGTGCTCGAAAGGGGACTGCCGTATGAAGAGTGCGGCAAACTCGTCGTTGCATTGGATGATGTTGAAGAGGGCCGTCTTGCTTCTATCCACGAACGAGCAGTCGCAAACGGCGTTCCAGGCGTTGAACTGATCGGACCGAATGGAATTCGGGACGTGGAGCCGAACGCGGTGGGCCGTCTCGCGCTGCGCTCACCCCACACGGCCATCATCGACTACGGGGCGGTCGCGCGTTCGCTGCTTTCCGATGTGGAACAAGAGGGTGGGCAGCTGGTCCTCGGAGCAGAGGTCATAGATATTGCCAACGGAGACAACAGCTGCTCAGTTGTGACGCGCCGCGGTGAAGAAGAGCAGACATTCGTCTTCGACCACGTTGTTGTATGCGCTGGCCTGCAGTCTGACCGGGTTGCCAGGCTGGCCGGCGGCGCGGAATACCCCAAGATCGTTCCGTTCTTCGGCCAGTACTCTCGCCTGTCAGCTGAGTACAAAAACGTCCTCAACGGGCTGGTCTATCCCGTTCCCGATCCGGCGTATCCGTTTCTCGGCGTGCACCTGACTAAGCGCGTAGACGGCGAAATGCTGGTGGGGCCGAACGCCTTTCTGTCGTTCGGACGTGAAAACTACAGCGGCCGTCGAATCGGCTTTTCGGACAGCGTCGCGGTAGCTGCGGACCCTGGCTTTTGGCGGTTCGCCAGTCGCAATGTCAAAGCCGCGGTGCGTGAGCTCAGCGGTGTGATTTCACGCAACAGGTTTCTTGCGGGTGCGGAGCAGTATGTGCCCAGTCTGCGCGGTGCTGAATCGACCCCGATTACACGTGGCATCCGGGCGCAGGCCATGGACCGCAGCGGGAACCTGGTCGATGATTTCGTGATTGAAAGAATCGGGGGCGCGACCCTGGTCCGGAACGCTCCCTCGCCTGGTGCAACCTCGTCGTTGGCCATTGCGGAGCACTTGGTGGACGGCATCGACCCGCGGGGGTGATACCGCCTCAAACCGCGAGCCCGCTGTCGCCCCTGACGCCTGATACCGCAGACGGCCCTGCCGTCAGCCTCTACGGTGTTGCCGTGAGCACAGGAACGTCGGAGTCCAGCAGGATGCGCTGAGCTTGTGATCCCAAGATGAATTTGCCGATCGCGCTGCGCTTGCGCAAGCCGATCACAATCATGCTGGCGTCGTGTTCCTTGGCGCACCGATTGAGGGTCTCCACCAGATTGTCTTCGTGTTCCGGCTGCAGGACCTCAGCCTCGACACCGACCTTGCGGGCCTGTTCTTCCAGGGCCGCCGCTTCAGAGGCATCGAGGGTTGTCACTTCACTTGCCGCACCCAGCCGGGGAGAGTTCACCACGAGAGCGCGAACACCGCGAGCCTTCGCCTCGGCAAAGCCCGCCTTGAGAGCAGCCTGACCTTCGGGGGAGGGGAGATAGCCGATGATGACCGTCATGTGCCCACTGTAACGTGGACTGCATGATCGATCCGCTGCTGGCGCTCGCCCGCGATGCCGCTTTCCTCGGGTGGTCGCGCATGGGCCTGTGGGCCTCCAAACTGTCCCGCGCGCACGTTGAAGCCAAAGACGACCCCAACAACCTCGTCACTGCCGCCGATGCCGAAATCGAAGGCCTTGTGCGCGGCTACTTTGCCCGGTTCCGCCCGCAGGATGTGATCGTCGGAGAAGAATCCGCCGACCCCCTGAACGCTCACGAGGTGGAGGACGGTTCCGCTCTCCTGTCCGGTCTCGTGGTTCCCACCCTGGCAGAAGACGCGGAGTTCGCCGCGCGTCTGCGTGAGATCGAACCACTGGAATGGCACGTCGACCCGATCGACGGAACCGTCAACTTCGTGCGCCGACTGCCCGCCCACTGCATCTCCTTGGGTGCTCGTCACCCCGACGACCGCCACCCGGCTGAAGGGCAGTGGGAAATCGGACTCGTTGCAGCACCCGTGCTGAACACAGTCTGGTACGCCCGTCCCGGTGCTGGTGCATGGGTGCGCACAGGACTGCCGGAAGCAGAAGAACTGACGATTGGCGCCTCGGCGACCAGGATCAGCGGAACCCCGGCGGGACTGCCGGGAGCAGTTGCTGCGACCGGCTTCGGATACGCACCGCAAAGGCGCGCCGAACAGGTCAGCAGGCTCAGCCCCGTCCTGCAGGAGTTCGACGACGTCCGCCGCATGGGCTCGGCCGCAATCGACGTGTGCCTGGCCGCGGAAGGAAAGGTCAACGCCTACTTCGAACGCGGACTGGGTGTTTACGACTGGGCCGGGGGAGCGGTCATCGCCCGCGAAGCCGGCCTGTACGTGCAGCTGCCCACAGAACGCAGCGAACCTGTCATCATTGCCGACACCGCCGAACGCATGGAGTTCCTGCGCCAGCACGCTTGAGGGGCCGCGCGGCTCTGTCTGCGCGGCAGGGACAGCCCGGCGGCTGAGCTTGGTGGCTGCGATCAGTAGTACACGGCCAGCGGGCCGTGCGGGCCGTCGACAACCTGGACGGGAGTGTTGAACACGCGCGTGAGGACCTCGCTGCGCATGATCTCGTCCGGCGTGCCGAATTCGACAACTTGGCCTTCTTTGACAGCACAGATGCGGTCCGCGTAAGCGGCGGCGAAGTTGATGTCGTGCAGCACGATGACGACCGTGCGGCCCAGTTCATTGGCCACACGGCGCAGGTGGCGCATCATGATGACCGAGTGCTGCATGTCGAGGTTGTTCAGCGGCTCATCCAGCAGGACGTAGTCCGTTTCCTGCGCCAACACCATGGCCACGTAGGCCCGCTGCCGCTGGCCGCCGGAAAGCTCATCGAGGTAACGGCCCTCCAAACGGCTCAGTCCCAAGAAGTCAATCGCTTCGCTGATCGCGGTTTCATCCTGCGGTGTCAGACGGCCCTTGGAATGGGGGAACCGTCCGAAGCCCACCAGCTGACGGACCGTCAGGCGGGTTACGAAGTGGTTCTCCTGTCGCAGGATCGACACGATCTTCGCCAGTTCGTCGCTCTTGGTAGTCGTCACATCGTGGCCGCCGACCGTGATCTGGCCGGAGTCCATGGCCATGAGTCGGCCGATCATCGTCAACAGGGTCGACTTGCCCGCCCCGTTGGGGCCGACGAGTGCCGTAATGCCCTGCGCCGGGATCTCCAGGTCGACCGGACCGATGCAGACGTCATCAGCGTAATTCCGCGCGACGTCGGACAGGTTGATCACAGGCGCCCCTTTCGGAGGATGTAGACGAGGAAGAACGTGCCGCCGACGACTTCCATGATGATGCCCACGCTGCCTTCGGCGTAGAACATGTTCTTGAGCACGAAGTGCGAACCGGCCAGAATCACGTAGCCGACGAGCACGCCCATGGGGAACAGCAGACGGTGGTCAAAGGTGTCCGCCAGCTGGTAGGTGATCATCGCGGTCAGAAAGCCGAAGAACGTCATGGGGCCGACCAGTGCGGTGGAAACCGCCATGAGGACGGCGATCATCAGCAGTGAGCTGATCAGCAGCCGCTTGTGGTCGAGTCCCAGGTTCACGGCAGCCTCCCGGCCAAGAGCCATGAGATTGAGCTTGCGGCTGATGAACCACAGCCCGCCGCCGGCCAGCACCATCAGGGGCAGAACGTACGGCAGGTAGCGCGCGTCGGCGTTGGCGATCGAGCCGATGAGTCGAGCCGTGAGGACATCGAACTCACTCGGAGTCAGCAGTCGCTGCATAAAGGTGGAAAGAGCGCCCAAACCGCCGCCCAGCACAAGGCCGATGAGCAGGGTGATCTGCAGGTCGTGACCGGAAACATCGCGCTTGCCGCCGAAACCGCCCAGCAGCCACCCATAGAGCAGGCCTGACATGGCGGTCATGATGGCAACCTGGGCCAAGAACGGCACGGCCCCGGTCAGCGCAGCCGTGCCGCTGGCGCCGAGGAAGAACACCGCAGCGGTCTGCACCAGGCGGTACAGGGATTCGAAGCCCATGATCGACGGGGTGAGAATTCGGTTGTTCGTCACCGTCTGGAAGGCAATCGTTGCGGTGGACTGAGCGAACGCGACGACGGCGATGATGACCAGGGTGGAGGCGCGCAGCTTCGAAATGGCCCAAAAGCCCGGGTGGCTCATGGGGACGGGGCTCTTCCATGCGAGCGTGGCAGCCGTGATCGCAACGGCGAGTACGGCCAGCCCGATGATCATCAGCCAGTAGCGGCGCTTCTTTGCCTTGGTGGGAAGAGCGCCGGAAAAGCGTTCGGGGGCCGCTCGCAGGGAGTCGGCGACCAGGCACTCCTCAAACAGGATGGGGTGACCGGCGGGAAGGCGCTCATTGGCCGAAACCCGCGGAGGCAGGGAGCGGGGAGTGTCAGACACGAGACTTCTTCCTCAGCAGGAGAGCGATGAACACGACCGAGCCGACAACGCCCAGGATCAGGCTGACCGGAACTTCGAACGGGGCGATGATGATCCGCCCGATGATGTCAGACACGGTCACGGCGGCAATGCCCATGAGGGCCACCCACGGAAGGTTGGAGCGCAGGTCGTCGCCGCGGAACATAGACACGATATTCGGGACCACCAGGCCGAGGAAAGGCAGGTTGCCGACGACGACCGTGACGACACCGGTCGCCAGTGCGACAAGCCCCGTGCCCAACAGGATGACCCGGTTGTAGTTGATGCCGACGTTGACGGCCACGCTTTCGCCCAGTCCTACAACGGTGAAGCGGTCAGCTGCGATGAAGATTGCAACGGCGATTGCGACGACGATCCACAGCGGTTCGTACTGGCCTTTCAGCACTGAGGTGAAAGAGCCGGCAAACCAGATGCCGAGGCTCTGCAGCATGTCGGTTGCCAGGGCGATGTAGGTGGAGACCGCGCCGACGACCGCGCCGAGCATGAGCCCGACGATCGGCACGATGACGGACGAGCGCAGAGTCACTTGGCGCAGGAACGCGAAGAAGATGAGCGTTCCGACGAAGCTCATGATGATCGCCCCGGCCATCTTGACCAGCAGTCCAGAATCGGGGGCGATGATCATAGTGAGCAGCAGGCCGAGCCCCGCCCATTCGGTGGTTCCGGTGGTCGTCGGTTCGACAAAGCGGTTTTGGGTCATGAGCTGCATGACCAGGCCGCACATGGCCATGGCCGCACCGGAGAGCACGAGTGCAATGGTGCGTGGGACACGGGTGATGCTGAACATTTCGGCACCGCCCTCGCCGAAGATGTCGAAGACGCCGATAAAAAGAGAAGCAACGACCAGCGCCGCAGTCAAGACGACTGCGGCGCCGAATCGCCACGTGAGCAGGGCAGGGCGTGTCACTGCTTGCCGAATTCCTCCGCGAGGTTCTCAAGGGCCTCGGTGTAGGTCTGGATGGATTCGTTGGTGTAGGTGTCCTCCGGCATGTACAGCACGTGGCCTTCCTTGATGGCGGTCACGTTCTTGAGTGCAGCGGAGTTAGAAACGACGTCCTTTGCCGGGTGGTACTTTTCGCCGTCCTTCATGGTGATGGCGGCATCGCGGTCCATGACGATGATCCAGTCAGGGTTGGACTTGGCGATCGCTTCAACGCTGACGTCATCGCCTTCGTGGTCTTCCGAGGCTTCCGGAACGTCAAGGGCGGGCTTCAGGCCGACCATGTCGAACAGCGGGCCGGCACCGCGGCCCTGGGAGGGAGCGGAGTAGTTGAGGTTGCCGCCGGTGGAGATGAGCCCCATGACGGTTTCGTCCTTGTTGTAGCTGTCCTTGGCTGCCTTTTCGGCATCCTCGAACTTCTTGACGAGTTCCTCAGCCTCTTTTTCCTTGCCGAAGATTTCGCCCAGAGCGGTGGTCTGGCGCTTGAATTCTTCGTCCAGGGGCTTGCCGTCGCGCGGTTCAAGGTCGACGATCGGGGTGTCCCCGGCGAGCTCCTTGATCTTGTCGGTGTGCTGGGTGAAGCGCTGACCCGTGATGATCACGTCAGGTTCAGCGGCCACGATCGCTTCGAGGTCGGGTTCGCGGTGGTTGCCCAGGTCGACAACAGATTCGTCTTCGCGGAGCTCAAGCGATTTCGGAACAATCTTGCGCGGCGCGGCGACGGGCTTGATGTCCCAGTCTTCGAGCGTCTGGAAGGAGCGGTTGTCCAGGGCGACAACCTTCTTCGGGTTCTTCGGAACCTCGACGGTGCCGTCGTTCGTTTCAATGCTGACGGTTTCAGCGCTGCCGGATTCGCTGTTTTCAGCGGTGCCGGAGCCGCATGCAGCAAGGGTCAGTGCGAGGGAGCTCGCGCCGATGAATGCGGCGAGGCGTCGTGCAGTCTTCATGCTGTTTCTTTCGTGTATGCGTCGGGAAGTTGAAGTTTAGGTAAGGCTTACCTAAAGGGCCCGGACACAGCATAGGCGAAGTATTTGCGAAAGAAAAGTCTAGCTTAATGGCCGGCTCTTTGTCGCATCGTCGTGGGACCTAGACTTGCGGCTATGTCTGCACGCCGTCGCCTGTTTCTCGGTGCCCGTTTCCTCACCTTCGATACGTCCCAGCCGCAAGCCTCAGCTGTCCTCGTCGAAGGCGAAAAGATCGTCGCCGCCGGAGGGGCCGATGAACTGCGAGCCCACACCGCAGGCGCTGAGACCGTTGACCTCGGCGGAGCCACCGCAATGCCCGGCTTCGTCGACGCCCACATTCACGGTCTTTCGCAGGCACTCGGGGCAGAAGAGCTCAGCCTTTTCGGCACAGAATCCCTCGAACAGGCGATGGCGGCCCTGGCCGACTACGCGGCAGGTGTGCCGGATGGCGAATGGATCATCGGCGCCGGCTGGGATTTCACCAAGTGGGGCCTCGACACACAGCCGGACCGCGCTCACCTCGAGAAAGCCGCACCGAACAACCCCGTGGCCCTGTGGTCGATCGATTACCACACGCTGTGGGCCAACGGGCTCGCCCTCGAAGAGGCGGGTGTTGGCCCGCACACCCCCGATCCGCACGACGGCGAGTTTGTCCGCGAACCCGGCGGCCGGCTGACCGGGATCATCCGAGAAGGCGCCGCAGAACTGATGAAAGCCGCAATCCCAGACCCCTCCGCCTCGGCGGCTGCGGACGCCCTGAAGATCCAGCAGCGCACGTGGCTTTCCGAAGGTCTTACCGGTCTGCACGAAATCGAAGGCGAACTGTCTCGCCGTGCCTGGTTGGAACTCGGTCAGCGCGGTCAACAGGAGATTCGCGTGGTCAAGTACCTCCGCCCGCAAGAGCTCGCCTGGGCAAAATCCTCAGGCTGGGCAACCGGCGAAGGCGACGGTTGGTTCCACCACGGCGGACTCAAGCTTTTCGCTGACGGTGCGCTCGGCTCGCACACGTGCCACATGTCCTCGCCGTTCCCGCCTGCAGACGGTGAAGAAGCACCCAACTACGGGGCCGAGGTGATCTCGGAAGACGCTCTTACGGACGCCATGGTCGAGGCATACAGAGCTGGCATTGTGCCGATTGTCCACGCCATCGGCGACCAGGCGGTTCACCAAGTGCTCAGCGCCTACGAACGCTCCGCGGGCGAACACCTCGCAGCCGAAAAGCGCCTGGGTCGAACGCTGCGCCGCCGCATTGAACACTCACAGTTCGTCCAGCCCGGCGACATTCAGCGCTTCGTCGACCTCGAGGTCATAGCCTCAATGCAGCCGCGCCACTGCATATCCGACCTTCACCTGCTGGCGCAGATCCCCCTCGACGCTGCACTCTCCGGCTACGCGTGGACGCAGCTGGAAGACGCCGGGGCGGCGCTCGCCTTCGGATCCGACGCGCCAGTGGAGCCGAGCACGCCGTGGGCGGCCGTGTACGCAGCGATGACCAGGGCAGACATCAGCGGTGACAGGTCGAGCACCTACCAGCCCGAGCGACGCATGAGCGCCTACCGCGCGATCGCCGCCCACACCTCCGGTGCCGCTTTTGCAGCAGGCAGGGAAAACGTGTCCGGACGGATTGCTCCGGGCATGGAAGCCGACTTCATCACCGTCGATACCGACCCGCTGGCCCGCGAGGGCGCTGACGGGACAGTGCCCTTCGAACAGGCCTACCCGGACGAGGACGCTCTGTTCGAGCAGGCTGAAGCCATCCGCGACGCCCGCGTGGAAACCGCCATTGTCGGCGGCCAGGTTCGCTTCAGCCGCTGATCCTCAAGCAAGGTCGCCGGGGCGACCCGCCCGTGCTGACTCACGCGGGCCGATTAAGTATCATGGCTCACAGAAATTGCCGTCATCACGCTCTTCGGGAGAGCCCACGCGAAGCCATCGCGTCGGCGCCGTAGGTGCAATTCCCTCCCCGGGAAACTCTCAGGCCCAGTACTGGAGAGCGGAGGCAACTCTGAAACCGCTGTCGGAACGCGCCCTAAGGCCGACCGCACGGCAACAGAGCGGGGAGGAAGCCGCAGCTGCGCCAGCTGGCCAGCAAGACTCCGACCCAAGGAACGCCTGTGACTTTCGAGAACCGCACCGCTGCACCGGAAGCCGTTACCGCAGCTCTGTCCCACGTCACCTCCTTCACCGGTGACTCTGTGCGCCCTTTCGCTGACCGCCACATCGGCCCGCGCGCTCATGAAACCGCCGCCATGCTTGAAACGGTCGGCTTTGATTCCCTCGAAGCCCTGGCACGCGCCGCCGTTCCGGAGAGCATTCAGGACGACGGTGTGCAGACCCCGGCCGCGCTGTCGGAAGTCGAAATGCTCGCCCACCTGCGTGAACTCGCCGCGAAGAACGTGCAGAAGACGCAGATGATCGGCCGCGGCTACTACGACACGATCACCCCGACTGTCATCCGCCGCAACCTGGTCGAAAACCCCGCCTGGTACACCGCCTACACGCCCTACCAGCCGGAAATCTCGCAGGGGCGGCTCGAGGGTCTGCTCAACTTCCAGCAGATGGTTCAGGATCTCACCGGCCTCGACATCGCCAATGCATCGCTGCTGGACGAAGCCACCGCGGTCGCAGAGGCCGTGCTGCTCATGCGCCGCGCCAACAAAAAGGGCTCCTCGGTCGTTCTCGACTCCGAACTGCACCCGCAGACCATCGCGATCATCCGCGCTCGCGCCAAGGCCATGGACTTCCAGGTGCAGATCGCTGACCTGTCCCAGGGCCTCGTCGGCGAAGACGTGTTCGGCATCGTCTGTGCGCAGCCGGGCACCTCGGGTGCCGTGCGCGATTTCACCGATGCCGTACGAGGTGCCAAGGAGCGTTCCGCAATGGTCACCTTCGCGTGTGACCTCCTTGCTCTGACGATGCTGCGCACCCCCGCCCAGCAGGGTGCGGACATCGCCGTCGGCTCAGCCCAGCGCTTCGGCGTTCCACTGTTCTTCGGTGGTCCGCACGCCGGCTTCATGGCCGTGACCGAAAAGCTCAAGCGGCAGATCCCCGGCCGCCTGGTGGGCGTGTCCAAGGACGCTGACGGCAAGCCTGCCTACCGCCTCGCCCTGCAGACCCGCGAACAGCACATCCGCCGCGAAAAAGCCACCTCGAACATCTGCACCGCGCAGGCGCTGCTGGCCAATGTCGCATCCATGTACGCCGTCTACCACGGTCCCGTGGGTCTTGCGAAGATCGCCAGCCGCATTCACCGCCTGGCCGTGGCCTTCGCCGACAAGCTCGACGGCAGCCTCGAATCTGTGTCGGAAAGCTTCTTCGACACCGTTGCGGTGCGCGTGCCCGACGCTGACGCGGCAGTCGCCGCCGCCTGTGAGGCCGGCATCAACATCCTGCGAATCGACGACACCCACGTGGGTGTCAGCTTCGGCGAACCGCACACGGTCGCTGACGCCAACACCCTGCTGGAAGCCCTCGGCGCTACCGGCCGCATCGACGCAGAAGAATTCGAAGCAGCCGGCACTGGCGCCTTCGGTCCGGCAGCTGTTCCCGCACCGCGCGTGCCGGAAGCTCTGCAGCGCAACACGCCCTTCCTCACCCACCCGGTGTTCAACACCTACGGTTCCGAAACCCTCATGATGCGCTACCTGCGCACGCTGGCAGACCGCGACCTCGCGCTGGACCGCACCATGATCCCGCTGGGCTCGTGCACCATGAAGCTCAACGCGGCAGCCGAAATGGAAGCCATCACCTGGCCCGGCTTCGCATCCATCCACCCGCTGGCACCGGAAGACCAGACCGCCGGCTGGCGCGAACTCATTGACAACATCGAAGAGCTGCTGGCCGAAGTCACCGGCTACGACGTCGCGTCGATCCAGCCCAACGCAGGCTCACAGGGCGAACTGGCAGGCCTGCTGGCCATCCGCGGCTACCACGTGTCCAACGGCCAGCCCGAGCGCACCGTCATGCTGGTGCCCAGCTCCGCCCACGGAACCAACGCCGCATCGGCCATCCTCGCAGGCCTCAAGGTGGTTGTCGTGAAGTCCGCAAAAGACGGCTCGATCGACCTTGAAGACCTCGACGCCAAGATTGAGAAGTACCGCGATGTGCTCGCCGGCATCATGATCACCTACCCGTCCACCCACGGTGTGTACGAAGCCGATGTGCGCCGCGTGTGCTCGTCTATCCACGACGCCGGCGGTCAGGTATACATCGACGGTGCGAACATGAACGCGCTTGTCGGCGTGGCCAAGCCCGGTCAGTTCGGCGGCGACGTCAGCCACCTCAACCTGCACAAGACCTTCACCATCCCGCACGGCGGCGGTGGCCCCGGTGTGGGCCCGGTCGCAGCCCGCGAACACCTCCGCCCGTTCATGCCCGGTGATTCCAGCGACAGCCGCGCTGTCAGCGGAGAAGAGGACTACACCTCGCTGCCGATCTCCCAGGCCAAGTACGGCTCCGCCGGCGTCCTGCCGATCTCGTACGCCTACCTGAAGATGATGGGCCCGGACGGTCTGCGCGAAGCCACCTACTCGGCACTGCTGGGAGCCAACTACATCGCGAAGTCACTCCACGAAGACTTCCCGACCCTCTACACCGGTGAGAACGGGCTGGTGGCACACGAGTGCATCCTCGACCTGCGCGCCATCACCGCTGAAACCGGTGTGACAGCAGAAGACGTAGCCAAGCGGCTCATCGACTTCGGCTTCCACGCCCCGACACTCGCGTTCCCCGTGGCCGGCACGCTCATGGTCGAACCGACCGAATCGGAAGACAAGGGCGAACTCGACCGCTTCATCCAGGCGATGAAGACCATCCGCGAAGAAATCCGCGCAATCGGCAGCGAATACACCTACGAAGAATCGCCGCTGAAGAACGCACCGCACACCGCAACCTGCGTCATGGACGACTGGGACCAGAAGTACTCGCGTGAGACCGCGGTCTTCCCCGTGCCCGGTCTGAAACTGACCAAGTACTTCCCGCCGGTGCGCCGTATCGACGGCGCCTACGGCGACCGCAACCTGGTCTGCGAATGCCCGCCGCCAGAAGCCTTCGACATCGAATCGGCCGACGCCGAAGCCTGACAGAGGAGACCCCATGACCAAGCAGACACCCCTGCACCAGAT
>CABTZE010000033.1 GCA_902489215.1 uncultured Brevibacterium sp. | reverse complement strand
CGGGGGGGCGTTGGGGGGGGCGCGCCTCGCGGTAAGAGAAAAAGCCGTTCTCACCGGCCACACCCGCGACGACCAAGCAGAAACTGTTCTGCTGGGCTTGCTGCGCGGTTCGGGCAGTCGCGCACTTGCCGGTATGCGCCCGCGTACCGGAACCGTGTGGCGGCCCCTGCTGGGCATTGAGCGCAGGCAGACTGTGGCCTCGGCCTACGCACAGCGCATCCCCGTGTGGCACGACCCCATGAACCGCGACCCCGATTACACCCGCGTCAACGTCAGACAGCGAGTGCTGCCAGCGCTGACTGACCATCTGGGAGAGGGCGTGAAGGGCAACCTGGCCCGCACGGCAGAGCTTGCCGCCTTCGATGCTGACTACCTCGACCGGCGGGCGGCCCGCATGGCAGAAAGCCTCATAGAAGACGATCAGCTGAACGCGCAGACGGCACAGCTGCCGCCTGCACTGGGCACTCGCGTCATTCAGAAGTGGCTTCATCAGCAGCTGCGCACACCGGATCAGCTCAGTGCAGAACACATCCTCGGCGCGTGGCGAGCTCTGGGCGGTGGTCCACAGCCTCTGTCCATGCCGGGCGGCATGAGTCTTGAGCGGACCGACCAAGGCAACCTCCGCCTCGTGCCCGGTGACCGTCAGAAGCACAGAAGTGACAAAGGTTTCCCACACCAGACGGAGGGCCAGCGGGTATGCTGATGGGCGTCTCGGCTGGCGCGAGCAGAAAGGACACCGAGTGGACCAGAACGACCTCGGATCTGACATCGAGAAGATCCTCGTAACGGAAGAGCAGATCAACACCCGCCTGCGGGAAATGGCTGCTGAAATCGACCGCGACTACGAAGGCAAAGACCTACTGATCGTCGGTGTCCTCAAGGGCGCTGTCATGGTCATGGCCGACCTTGCGCGCGCACTGCACTCACACGTCACGATGGACTGGATGGCAGTGTCCTCCTACGGTTCCGGCACCAAGTCCTCCGGCGTTGTGCGCATCCTCAAGGACCTCGACACCGACCTTTCGGGCCGCCACGTGCTCATCGTCGAAGACATCATCGACTCTGGTCTGACCCTGTCGTGGCTGCTGTCGAACCTCAAGTCCCGCGGTGCTGCCAGCGTGGAAATCTGCACCATGCTGCGCAAGCCCGAAGCCATCAAAGTCGACATCGACGTCCGCTACACCGGCTTCGATGTGCCGAACGAATTCGTGATCGGCTACGGCCTCGACTACGCGGAGAAGTACCGCAACCTGCCGTTCGTCGCCACCCTGGCGCCGCACGTCTACAGCTGACCCGAACCACCCGCCCACCCGCGACCGGAACCGCACAGAGAAGAGCCAATGGCAGATAAGAAAGTGAACACGCCCGCTGTCAAGAAGTGGGCCCGTGGCCCATTTGTTTGGGTTGTTCTTGCCCTCATCATCGTGTCGATCGGAGCTTCGCTCCTGGCCGGGGGCGGTTTCAAGCGCATTGACACCAACCAGGGTCTGCAGCTTCTCAAAGACAAAAAGGTCGAACAGGTCAAGGTCGTCGACGGCGATCAGCGCGTCGACATGGTGCTGAAGGACGACTTCAAGGTCGGCGACCGCGAATACGGCAAGCGGGTGCAGTTCTTCTACGTTGAGCCCCGCGGCGAACAGGTGATCAAGGCCGTTGACTCCGCTGATGTTTCCAAGGGCTTCACGGACGAGGTTCCCAAGCGGTCGTTCCTGACGTCCCTGCTGCTGAACCTCGTTCCGTTCCTGCTGATCGGACTCGTGTTCTGGTTCCTGCTGTCGCGCATGTCTGCCGGCGCGGGCGGAATCATGAACTTCGGCAAGTCCAAGGCGAAGATGATCCAGAAGGAAGAACCTGACGTCACCTTCGCCGATGTCGCCGGTGTCGACGAAGCGCTCGAGGAACTCGAAGAGATCAAGGAGTTCCTGTCCGAGCCGAAGAAGTTCACCGATGTGGGGGCGAAGATCCCCAAGGGTGTTCTCCTGTACGGTTCACCCGGTACCGGTAAGACCCTGCTTGCTCGTGCCGTCGCCGGCGAGGCGGGGGTGCCGTTCTTCTCGATGTCCGGTTCGGACTTCGTCGAAATGTACGTCGGTGTTGGCGCCAGCCGTGTGCGGGACCTCTTCGAGCAGGCGAAGGACAATTCGCCGTGCATCATCTTCATCGACGAAATCGACGCGGTCGGCCGTCAGCGCGGCGCCGGTATGGGCGGCGGAAATGATGAACGCGAACAGACGCTCAACCAGCTGCTGGTCGAAATGGACGGCTTCGACCCCACGAAGAACATCATCCTCATGGCGGCCACCAACCGCCCCGACGTGCTTGACCCCGCGCTGCTGCGTCCCGGCCGCTTCGATAGGCAGATTGCCGTCGAAGTTCCCGACATGAAGGGCCGCGAGCACATTCTCAATGTTCACGCGAAGGGCAAGCCCCTTGCCGAGGAAGTCGATCTGGGTGCAGTCGCCAAGCGCACGCCCGGGTTCTCCGGTGCTGACCTCGCAAACGTCATGAACGAAGCCGCACTGCTCACAGCACGTTCAAACCAGACCGTCATCGACAACACGATCATGGACGAGGCCATTGACCGTGTCATCGCCGGTCCGCAGAAGCGCACCCGTCTGATGAACGAAAAGGAGCGGATGGTCACCGCCTACCACGAAGGCGGGCACGCTCTTGTCGCTGCGGCCATGAACCACACCGACCCGGTCACGAAAATCACCATTCTGCCGCGCGGCAAGGCTCTCGGCTACACCATGGTCATGCCGACCGAGGACAAATACTCGGTCACCCGCAATGAGCTTCTGGACCAGCTGGCCTACGCCATCGGCGGTCGTGCCGCCGAGGAAATCGTGTTCCACGATCCTTCGACGGGTGCGTCGAACGACATCGAGAAGGCCACCGGCACGGCCCGCAAAATGGTCACCCAGTACGGCATGAGCGAAAAGATCGGCATGGTCAAGCTCGGCGACGAAGGCGGCGACCCGTTTGCCGGCCGCGGAGGCACGGGCGAGGTCGGCACAGCAGAGGCCACCAAGCTCATCATTGACGAAGAAGTGCGCACGCTCATTGACACGGCCCACGCCGACGCCTACTGGGCGCTCAACACCAACCGCGCGATCCTCGACCAGCTGGCCTACGAACTGCTGGAACGCGAAACCCTCGACGAAGCTGACCTCAAGCGCATCTTCGCCGATGTGCAGAAAGCACCGAAGCGCGAAATCTGGCTGACCAGCGCAGACCGCCCGGTTTCTGACATTCCGCCCATCACACCGCCCGAACGCCGCGAAAACGCCGGCGACTGGCGCGATGCCGTGACTCGCCGCGCAGAAGAGCGCCGTCAGCAGGAAGAGGCCGAACAGGGCTCCGGCGAACAGGGCTCCGGAGAAGAATCAGCGCAGCACCCTCAGCAGGACCCGTATGGCCAGCCGGGCTACCAGAGCCCCAGCCACCCGGACCAGCAGAACCCTGGCTACCAGAACCCCGGATACCCGGAAAACCCTGAGCAGCAGCCTCCGCACGGCACAGAGGGCGACCGCTGATGGTGGACCTGCCCAAGATCGAAGCCGCCGTTCGCAGCATCCTCGAAGCCATCGGCGAAGACCCCGACCGCGACGGTCTGAAAGACACTCCCAAGCGAGTCGCAAAGTCCTATGCCGACCTGTGCCGGGGCCTAAACCAGACAGCTGACGACCTCCTCGAAGTCAGCTTCGATATCGGGTATGACGAAATGGTGCTCGTCAAGGACATCGAAATGTTCTCGATGTGCGAACACCACCTGCTGCCGTTCCACGGCAAGGCCCACGTGGGCTACATCCCCGGCCCGGAAGGCCGTGTGACGGGACTGTCGAAGCTCGCTCGCCTGGTTGAGATCTACGCTCGTCGCCCGCAGGTGCAGGAAAGGCTCACCACCCAGATCGCGGACGCTCTGGTGGACAACCTCAACGCCCGCGGCGTGATCGTCGTAGTCGAAGCTGAGCACCTGTGCATGTCGATGCGCGGAGTGCAGAAGCCCGGCGCGAAAACCCTGACCTCGGCGGTGCGCGGACAGCTGCGCGATCCCGCCAGCCGCGCAGAGGCCATCAGTCTGATCCAGGGCGGGTGAAGCACATGCGCACCAAGATCATGGGCGTGCTCAACGTAACGGCCGACTCCTTTTCCGACGGCGGCCGCTACCTCGACTACGGCAAAGCTGTTGAGCACGCACTCGACCTTGTCGAGCAGGGCGCGGACATCATCGACGTCGGCGGTGAATCAACTCGCCCCGGCTCCACCCGAGTCCCGGAAGACGAAGAGATTGCACGCGTCGTGCCGGTCGTCGAAAAGCTCGTGTCCGAAGGTGTGACGGTCAGCGTTGACACCATGCGGGCCTCCACCATGGAGCGCGCCCTTGACGTCGGCGCACACATCATCAACGACGTTTCGGCCGGCAAAATGGACAGCCGCATGTTCGACGTCGCAGCGAAATCCGATGCTGAGCTCATCGTCATGCACTGGCGCGGCCTGCTGACGGATGCGCGTGCCACCCACACCTATGACGATGTGGTCGCCGAGGTCCGCGATGAACTTCTGGAGCGCGTTGACGCGGCTCTGGAAGCCGGGGTGAAGAACGACCGAATCATCGTCGACCCAGGTTTGGGCTTTGCAAAAGACGCCGAGCACAACTGGCAGCTGATGGCCGGAATCGACGAGTTCAACCAGCTGGGCTACCGACTGCTGGTTGCCGGATCGCGCAAGCGGTTCCTGGCCTCACTCATCAATCCCGACAATCCGGCAGCCGCCAGCGAAGCTGACCGCGATGCCGCGACTGCAGCAATAACCGCCGTGTCCGCCCGCGCGGGAGCGTGGGCTGTGCGCGTCCACGACGCCCGCACCTCCTACGTGGCTGCCGCCGTGTGCGATGCGATCGACAAAGCCGGTCGCGACTACCAGCTGAAGAAGCAGCGGCAATGACGCACGAAATCCACCTGACGGGCCTGCGCGCCTACGGCCACCACGGGGTTTTCGACTTCGAAAAGACCGACGGTCAGGAATTCAGTGTGGACGTCAGGCTCAGGGGCGACTTCAGCCGCGCCGCCAGCACCGACCGCCTAGAAGACACGGTCGACTACGGGGCAGTGGCCAACCTCGCCGCCACAATCGTCAGCACCGAACGCTACGACCTGATAGAAGCGCTCGCCGCTCGCATTGCCGACGCCATCGTTGGGACCATCACGCTTCCCTGCCAGGTTGAAGTCACGGTGCACAAACCGTCGGCGCCTATCGCGCATGACTTCACGGACGTCACGGTCCGCGCCGAAGCCGTCAGCAACGGCACGACGAGTGAGGCCGCTCAGGGGAGCGGCACCTCGTCAGACCAGCGGATCACTGCGATCCTGTCTCTGGGAGCCAACCGCGACAACCCGCGCGGGCAGCTGGAAGACGCCCTGCGCGCGATTGACCGTCTGCCGCGGGTGGATGTCGTACAGACGTCCGGATTCTATTCGACAGCGCCCGTTGGGGGAGTGGAGCAGGACGACTTCGTCAACTGTGCTGCAGCCGTTGAAGCCGCCTGCAGCCCGCGTGAGCTCTTGGCTTCCCTGCAGGGGATCGAGGTGGCGCAGGGCCGGGTGCGCGAGGTCCGCTGGGGGCCGCGCACGCTCGACATCGACATCGTTCGACTGGCTGAGTCAGGCCGAGACATAGACAGCCCCGAGGCACAGATTGTCAGCGACGACCCGGTTCTCACGCTGCCGCACCCCAGGGCGCACGAACGTGCTTTCGTGCTCGTACCGTGGGCAGAGATGCTTCCGGAAGCCAAGATCAGCGTGAACGGCGAAGACATCCCTGTGGGCGCTGCGGGCGAACACGTTCAGACAGCCGATCCGGCGCAGATCGTTCGCCGATTGGACTGACATGCGACCGACAAAAGCATCGAACCTTCTGGCAGGCGGAGCCATCGGACTCATGGTCGGGGCCGCTGGCTCCTGGGTCCTGGAAAGCTGGGGCAGTCCCGCTCCCGAAGTGCCGTGGCCGGCAATCGTCGGCATGCTTCTGCTGGGCGGTACACTCCTGGTGCTCGGCATCCCGATCAAGAGGTGGAACGACGGGGAGCGCAAACAGCCGATCGATCCGCTGCAGGCCGCCCGAGTGGCCATGATGGCCAAAGCCTGTTCGCTGACCGGGGCGGCTCTGTCCGGGTGGTACCTGGGCTCGGGTCTCTACGTCCTGCTGTCTGCTGGTTTTCTCCGCACTGGCTCAGCAATGGCCATGTTCGGTACTTTTGTTGTGGCCGCGGGTCTGATGACGGTCGGAATCGTGGTCGAACGTTTCTGCCAACTGCCGCCGGACGACCCTTCAGGAGCAGCCGCATGAGCATTCCCCTCCGAGAACCCGACCTCATCCCCGTAGACAAGCGGCTTGCCCTGGTGCGGCTGCTCAACACGATCATCAGTGCGGCTATCACCAGTGCGATGGCCATCGGGGCCTACTTCACGCTCGACTTCGCCAAACCGTGGATGCTCATCCTTGCTCTGCTGTTCACACTGGGCGGCCCGCTTGTTCGGTGCATCTTCATCTTCCGTCAGGTCAGCGCCATGGGCTATAAGATCCGGCCAACGGATCTGCTGATTGAAAGCGGCATCATGTATCGCAGAACCGCCGTCGTTCCCTATGCGCGCATGCAGTACGTCGATGTCACAGCAAGTCCGCTGGAACGATTCTTCGGGCTTGCAACCGTCACGCTGCACACCGCATCAGCAGGATCGGATGCAACCGTGCCCGGCCTGAAGCGCGCCGACGCTGACCGTCTGCGCGAACTGCTGTCTGAACGCGGCCAGAGCGGCCTGGCCGGTCTGTGATGGCTGCGCCTCAGAAGCGCCTCGAACCCGGCGTCTGGCACAGGGTTCACCCGATGACTCCCGTCATGCAGATGGGAGGCTTCCTGGTTGCGGCGTTCTTCGGAATCGTCATCTTCGCCGGCAATCTGCTGCCGAACCTGATCGGCACGATCTTCACGGGCGGAGGTGCTCTGCGCGAAGGGTCGGAAGCCATCGGCCGTGTGCCGGTTCTGTTCTTCCTGCTGCCGCTGCTGGGCATCTTCGTCATCGTCGCAGCCGGTGTCGGCCTGCTGTACCTGCAGTGGAAGAAGACCGCATACCGCTATGACGACCGGGTGGTCGAGTTCAAACACGGCATCGTGTCCAAAGCACACCGCCACGCGAACTTTCTGCGCATCCAGTCCGTCGATGTTCAACAGCCATTCCTGGCGCGCATCCTCGGTCTGGCGACACTCGTTTTTGATGTTGCCGGCGGAAGCGACTCCAACATCACCATCCTGTACCTGAAGAAGGCACAGGCCGAACAGCTGCGCGACATCATCCTGGCAAACGTCCGCACTGCCAAGGCCGCCGCAGCGCCGGCCGGTCCTGCAGACTCCCTCCCAGGGGCTGCACCCACCCACCCCAATCAGACCGTCCCGTCAGCCGGCTATGGCAGTGCGCAGGTGAGCGGCGCCTCGTCAGATGCCGGCCAGTACGGCCAGCCCGGACTGCAGAACCAGCCCGGCCAGCCGCGTCACCGCGGGCGGGATGCAAGCGGAACCCAGCACAACCCGGACGCACCCGGCATGCCGGCCGGTGCCAAGATCGTGTCAGCGCTCAGCGGACACGCGGAGGGTGTGGGGCATAACCTCGCGGGATCGTTCCAGGAGCTCATCGCGCCGTACACGCGCAGCGGGCGGATCAAACCCGACGGCGAACTCGTTCGCGTGCCTCTGCACCGAACCATCCTGGCGGCGTTTCTGTCTACCGGCGTTGTCATTTCACTCGGGCTGATTCTGCTGGCGATTGCCGCGATCGGCGTGTGCATCGGACTTGCTGTCAAGGGCCTCATGAACATCGAAGCCCTTTTCGCAGTGCTCACCACCATGGCGCCCATGGCTTTCGGCTTCGTGATCGCCACATTCCAAATGGTCACCAGCAACCTCAAGCACGGGAACTTCTCGGCGAAGCTCACCGGTGATGGAGTGCAGATCAGCCAGGGAGTTTTCTCCACCGAACGGGTGCTGGTGCCGCTTGACCGTCTGCAGGCCGTTGAAATCCGCCAGCCGTTCATGTGGCGGATCGCCGGTTGGTACCGGGTCATGTTCAACACGGCGGGCGATTCCGGCAAAGAAGGCAAGACTCTTCTGCCGGTGGGCTCGCTGACTGACGTCCAGACCCTCATGGGTCTGGTGCTGCCCGATGGGGTCGGTGAGCTCAACTCCGGCCACGTGGTTGCTCCTGGCGATGTCGTTCACGAGGCGGTGGCCGGCACATTCCGCAAACCTGCCGGAGTGCCGGGTCTGTTCGCCCAGCAGCCGGGGCGGACCCGCTGGCTTGACCCGCTCAACCGCGCCCGCGCCGGATGGGCCGTCACCAAAGCGGTCATGGCTGTGCGCACTGGACGCTTCACCCGGCGCGCAATCTTCGTACCGCACGCCCGCGTGCAGTCGCTCGGCTGGAATCAGGGGCCCATCCAGAGGTCCTTCAAGGTCGCAACCATCTACCTGCACTCCACGCGCGGGCCGGTCAGGCCGTACCTTGAACACCTGGACGAACGCATCGCGCGGAAGCTTCTGTTTGACTACGCGCAGCACACCCAGCGCGCGCGTGCAGCCATGGACGCCGCCTGAGAGGACACACGTGAACCTGGACGACCAGACCCGCTTGGGAGTCGGCATCATCGGCACCGGAAAAGTCGGTGCTGTCATCGGAGCTGCCCTTCGCGGGGCTGGGCACGCGATCGTGGGCGTCACGGGAGGCTCCGAGGCGACTCTCGACCGCGCCGAGGCGATGCTGCCGGGCATCCCCATTCTCGAGGTGGAGGAAATCCTCGAGCGTGCCGAACTGGTCATCTTCACGGTCCCGGATGACCAGCTGGGTGATCTTGTGTCCGGGCTCGCTGACCTGGGACGGTTTTCGCCGGGGCAGATCGTCATGCACTTCTCCGGCCGATATGGGGCGGACATTCTGGCGCCCGCCGCCGGCCGCGGTGCGATCACGCTTGCACTGCACCCGGCCCTGTCGTTCACGGGAACCTCGATGGATCTTGAGCGGCTTCGCCGCACATCGATTGCGGTGACCGGGCCGAAGACGTTCCTGGCCATCGGGCAGGCGCTCGCTGTGGAAATCGGCGGGGAGCCGTTCGTTGTGGCCGAAGCCGACCGTGCGCTGTACCACGCGGCGTGTTCCCACGCGTCAAACCACGTCGCGGTTGTCATTGCCCAGGCCATGGAAATGCTTGAATCCATTGGGATCGAAGACCCGGGCCAGGTGCTGGGGGAATTGGTGGCGGCGAGCACGTCGAATGTGCTGCGCAGCGGTGTGCGCACTCTGACCGGCCCGGTGTCCCGCGGTGACGCATCGACAGTGCGGGCGCACCTGACAGCGCTTGATGAAACAGCGGGAGAACTGGCCGGCACGGGCGATTCCTACCGGGCCGTGGCACGCGCAACGGTGCAGCGGGCGCTTGCAAACGGAACAATCACCGACCAACAGGCGCAGAACATCCTCGACCTCCTGGCCTGAGTTTTTCCGACGTGAGCCGCGGTGCTGAACGGGGTGGAGCATCAGCGCCCCATGAGTTCATTCGATGAAGCTGAGTGTTCACGCCGGAGTCACTGAGCGGTCATAGATCATTCCTAGGTTGGGCCTCGTTGTCTTGATTGGGCATGCATGCCCCCGACCGATGGAGGCCTGGACAGGCAATGATTCACCGCACCCTCGCTTCGCTGGTTGCCTCATGCGCGCTTGCGGCAGGTTTTCTTGCTGCCGGTCCGGTTGCTGCAGCTGAAGCAAAACAAGGCGAAGAGACCGTGGAGAGTGTCGCCCACCGCGGCGACAAGCAGCACCACCCCGACAATTCGCTCGCCGGGATCGAGTCAGCAATCGACAAGGGCGCCGACTGGGTTGAAATCGACGTCCACTACAACATCGCCGGCGACAAGTTCTATCTGTCACACGACAACCTCTGCAAGGGCCCCGGCGGCACAGCTCTCATTGACTCCGGCTCGCCTAAGAGGATCGAAGAGAACTGCCAGCTGCCGACACTCGACGACGTCTTCGCCGCTTTCGGCAAGCAGACTGCAACGAACTTCGTGTACGAGTTCAAGCACACGGGTCTGACAACAGTGAAAGGCGCTCGACGCCTGGCACAGGAAATCGAGGAACATGGCCAATCGAGCCGTGCTTGGGTGTCCGGCTTCAGCGACTTGGGTCTGAAGACAATCAAAGATCAGAAAACCGGCATCAAGCTCATGCGCGTTCGCACATGGACCGGCGAAGGACCCGTCAGCCGGGCTTGGGTTTCCTCTACGGCTCAACAGGGCTTTGACGCCATCAACATCAACCTCGACGCTCTGCGACCGGAAACCGTCACCTATGCGAAATCCCTGGGGCTGACCGTTTCCGCTTGGGGCTGGCCCGACGCCTTTGAGAAAGACAATCAGAAGGCAATCGACATGAACGTCGACATGTTCATGACCGACCGCCTTGACGACCTTCACCAGCGCCTCGGTCGCTGACACATCCACCGAGAACTTCGCACAAAGGAGAAAACATGCGCCGTTCACTTTCTGCCGCCGTTCTGGCGTCACTGTCCGCTTTTGCCCTGGCCGCCTGCTCCATTGGCGGCGGCGGGGGAGACTCCGCCGACGGGTCAGGAACCGTTGTTTCCTACAACACGCCCCAGGAATGGGCCAACTGGGATGACGTCCTGAAGCAGTTCACCGAGTCGACGGGAATCGAAGCTCCCAACGACCCGAAGAACTCCGGACAGACGCTGGCAGCACTCACGGCTGAAAAGGAATCGCCGGCAGCAGACGTTGCCTACTATGGCATCGTCTTCGGCATGCAGGCTCAGGATGAAGGCCTCGTTGAGCCCTACAAGCCCGAAGGCTTCGACGACGTCGACGAAGACCTCAAAGACCCCGAAGGCAACTGGACCACCGTTCACCAGGGTGCTGTGGCAATGCTCGTCAACACCAAGGAACTCGGTGACGTCGAAGTGCCCAAGTGCTGGAACGACCTCACCGACCCCAAATACAAGGACAAGGTCGGCTACCTTGACCCAGCGCAGGCAGCTGTCGGCTACTCGGTGCTGACAGGGGCCAACCTGGCCCTCGGAGGTTCGCTCGACGACTTCAAGCCCGGCCTCGAGTGGGCCAAGAAGATGGCTGACAACGGCGTGAAGAACCCCGCCCAGACCGCCACCTCGTCGGTGCAGCAGGGTGAAATCCCGATCCTCATCGACGCGGACTTCAACGGCTACCAGCTTGCAGCAGAAGACTCGCCGATCGAGGTCGTCTACCCGTGCGAAGGCACACTGAGCATTCCCTACACCATGAGCCTGGTGAAGAACGGACCCAACGGCGACAACGGTAAGAAGCTCCTCGACTACGTCCTGTCGGATGAAGCTCAGAAACTGTTCGCCGAAAGCTACCTGAAGCCCGTCAAGGACATTGAGCTTCCCGAATCTGCCAAGGAAGCCTTCCCCTCTGACGAGGAATACAACAAGCTCGTCAAAGGCACCGACTTCAACAAGATGAACGAAGTTCAGGACGGTGTAGTCGAGGAATTCCAGAAGGTCACCGGCTGAACATGACCAGCCGTTCGAAGGCCGCTGCCGCTCTGTTGGCGGTTCCGCTGCTCATAGTGCTCGGAGCCGTGCTCATCTGGCCACTGCTCACACTGGGGCTGGCCAGCCTGACAGACGGCAGCGGCCACTTCACCCTCAGCAACTACGTTGGGGCCCTCACCAGCTCTCGCTACCAGAAGGCAATGCTCGTCACCGCAGTGCTGGCATTGCTCTCAACGGTCCTCGCACTCATCCTCTGTGTGCCGGCCGGGCTCTACATCGGAACCCAGGACACGACGCTTACCCGGGGGATGGCGGTTGCCCTGAGCATTCCGCTCAGCCTGCCCGGAATCGTAGTCGGCTTCTTCATCATCCTGCTCGTCGGCAACACCGGTGTGGTGCCTTTGGCGTTTGAAAGCGCAATCGGTCAGCGACACCTGCAGATCGCATACACCTGGGCGGGCCTGACATTCGGATACCTGTACTTTCAGATTCCCCGCATCGTCCTGGTCGTCCGCGGAGCGGCTGCCGCAGTCCGCCCGGAAACCGTTCAGGCCGCGCAGAGTCTTGGTGAAGGCACCGTCGGCGTGTACCGCCGTGTTGTCATTCCCGCTCTTCGTCCGGCGATTGCTTCGGCAAGCGGGCTGGCGTTCGCGACAGCCTTCGGCGCGTATGGAACAGCAGCGACCCTGGCCCGAGGGCAGAGGGTGATGCCGCTTGAGATCGCGGCGGCATTCACAGAGAACTTCCGCCCCGAGCTCGCCGCGACCCTCAGCATCATCCTGGCCGTTGTGACAACCACAGTGCTCATCGGGGTCAACGCGTGGGGAAGCAAACGAATTGTGAGCGTACGAACATGACAGCACCCACAGCGCAGCGGGATGGAGCAGTCGACACCAGCGTCGGAACCGCGCGCACCAGCCGGTCGAAGAAGAGCCCGAAGGGAACAAAAGATCCCGTACAGGCGGTGGGATTCATCTTTGCAATCGCAGCCTGCGCCATCACTCTGTTGCCCCTGCCCATCGTTCTTGCTGTTGCCATCAGCAAGAACTGGGTCACAGGGCTCAGCGGAGGAATGACCGGTCAGTGGCTGTCACAGGCTTGGCAGCGTATGGACCAGTCGGTCTTCATCAGCCTGCAGGTCGCCGCCATCGTTATGATCATCGACCTGCTGGTAGCCCTGCCCGCGACCCGCTTCATCACGCGCTACAGTTTTCCCGGCCGAGGTCTGCTGCAGTCAGTATCGACGCTGCCGATTGCGATTCCCGGTATTGCCGTGGGCCTCGCACTGATTCTCAGCTACCCCGTGCTGCGACCAAGCGGATGGCTGATGGTGGCCGGCCACGTTCTCTACACCCTGCCGTTTCTCCTCAGCGCTCTGATCCCCGCGATGAACTCCGAACGACTCAAAGAACAGGAGCTTGTCGCTTCTTCGCTCGGCATGGGGGCCACCAAAATCTTCTTTTCAGTCACGCTGCCGGCTGTCCGCAGGGCACTCATCGGCGGGCTGGTCATGGTAGTGACGATGTCGCTGGGCGAGTTCAACGTCACGTTCTTCCTTTTCACTCCCAGCGCTCAGCCGATGCCGGTGTTCCTGTTCGACACCTATATCACCGGCCGAATCGAGCTGGCTGCCGCGCAGACCGCAATCTTCTTGGCAATGGTCATCCCGCCGGCAATCGTGCTGGAGAAATTCCAGGTTCAGAAGGGAGGGGCGGTATGACAGCCGTCTCCGTCGAAACATCTGCCGAAGCAACCGGGCAGGAAACCGCTGCCGCAGGTCTGACGGTAGGGGACGTCAACTTCTCCTATCCAGGAACAGAACGAGCAGCACTTGACGGCATCAACATGACTTTGGGTGCCGGCGACATTGCGGCTCTCGTGGGACCTTCGGGCTGCGGGAAGACAACTCTGCTCAAAACCATAGGCGGCATTCTTGCGCCGACCTCGGGAACGATCAGCTTCGGCACGGAGGACGTTACGCATCTGCCCGTCAGCCGCCGGCGAGTGGGCTGGGTGCCGCAGCAGTACGCGCTGTTCGAGCACCTGGACGTCAAAAGCAACATTGCATTCGGCCTCCGCGCTCAGAAGGTGCCCAAGGCACAGCGCCTAGAGCGCGTGGAGGAAATGCTGAAGCTGTGCCGCATCACCGAACTGGCCGACCGGGCTCCTGACGAACTGTCCGGTGGACAGCGGCAGCGCGTTGCTATTGCCCGTGCGCTGGCGCCCAACCCGAAGGTTCTTCTGCTTGACGAACCGCTCGGCGCACTCGACCCGCAGCTGCGCGGACAGCTGAGAGCGGACCTGCGGAAAATGATTCGCAAAGCCGGTGTGACCACCGTGATCGTCACCCACGACCAAGAAGAGGCGCTCGCCATGGCCGATCACCTGGTCATGATGAACAGCGGCCGCATCGAACAGTCCGGCAAACCCGAATCAGTATGGGCCCACCCGAATTCTGCGTGGGCCGCGGAGTTTCTCGGCCACGCCTCCATCCTGCCGGTGGTCGAATACACCGATTCGCAGCGCGCAGTCATCAAGCCAGGATTGTCAGTGCCCGTCAAGTTCGACGACGGGCAGGGAAAAACCGCTGACGGCACTATGGGCCTGGCTGTTCGCTCAGTCGATTTCGAAGCGGTGCCCGTGGACAGTGAGCCCAAAGAAGCGGGGCTGCTGGCTGAGACCGAGCCGACAGGCACCTCGCATGCCGGCGATGTGATCGGCGTAGTGCGCGAAGTCGAATACCGCGGTGACGGATTCGTTGTGAAGGCAGAACTCGAAGATGGACTTCGAGTCCCGGCGGACGCTCGGGTCCGCATGGAAATCGGACAGCGGACGCTGATTCGAGCAAGTGAACGCAGGCACGTACCTCAGGTGGAGAAATGAACGCAGAACTGACAGTAATCGGAGCATCGGCGACCGCACCTACGTACCTGGGCCCAGCATCCGGATACCTGCTGACCACACCTCGCGGATCAATCCTCATCGACTGCGGCCCCGGCGTGATCGGCGGCCTGGCAAAAGACCGCCGACTCGACGAGGTCGATGCCCTCCTCGTGTCACATTCGCACGCGGACCACAGTGCAGACCTTCCGGTGCTGGCGTACCGGCGTTCGTTCCCGCAGGTGCTGCCCTCGCTGCCGCTGTACGCGCCGGAGGACCTGGTCTCCCGGCTGCCCAAACTCGACGACGTCTACGGGATCCCAACGCTGGACACGATGAAGACACCCCTGGGCAGCCGTTTTGACATGAAAGTCCGCGAACCCGGAGAGGACTTCGAAGTTGTGGGCTGCCGGGTGCAGACGATCCTGGCGGACCACCCCGTGCCGACCATGAGCATTAAGTTCCCGGACTACGGCTTCGTGTACACCGCCGACACGGGACTGACGGATGAGCTCGTTGAGTTTTCTCGCGGTGCTTCGCTGCTGTTGGCAGAGTGCACCTACCGGGCTGCAGACAACATCGATGTGACAGGTCACGGCCACCTCGACGGACACACGGTCGGTCAACTGGCCCGAGAAGCCGGAGTGAAGCACCTTGCGGTCACTCACGTGGCCGACCCCGATCACATTCCCGATATCGAGGCGGAAGTTCGCGAAGTCTTCGATGGGAAGGTCACGATGTGTGCCCCGGGGGACAGGTTCCCGCTCGGGTCTTTCAGCTGAGTTCAGTAAGCTCTCGGCAGGCTTTCGGCACCGGGCTCGGCTTGGTTCAGGGCGCGGCTCCTTCGCTATCCTTAGACCATGCCTGAAAATCTTGACAATGCCGCAACTGTGCCCGCTGGTGGCGCAGACGCCGAAACACCCGAACACCTCGACCCCGAACAGCTGCGCATCCGCAAGGAAAAGCGCGCTCGGCTGCTGGAAGAGGGTCGTGAAGCCTACCCCGTGCGGGTCGGCGTCACCCACACCCTCGGCGAAATCCGCGACAAGTACGCAGACCTTGAAGCAGGCGACGAAACCGAAGACGTCGTCGGCGTTGCCGGTCGCGTGGTTTTTCAGCGCAACACCGGAAAACTGTGCTTCGTAACCCTCATGGCCGGTGACGGCACCCAGCTGCAGGGCATGCTGTCGCTGAAGGAAGTCGGCGAAGAAGCCCTCGCTCAGTGGAAGGCCGATGTCGACCTGGGCGACCACGTGTTCCTCCACGGTCGCGTCATCTCCTCCCGCCGCGGTGAGCTTTCTGTCATGG
>CABTZE010000032.1 GCA_902489215.1 uncultured Brevibacterium sp. | reverse complement strand
TTCGCCCCCAAGTCCCCAACGAAAAAAAGACAGGATCCAAACCGCTCCCTGCCATTCTTCTGGGGCTGCCGGGTCGTAGAGGACCACGATCCTGCCGGTGGCGAGATCGTCAACGGCGTCCTCTTCAAGGAACGTGCCTTCCGCGCTGACCTGGGCGGAGAATGCGACCGCCCATGGCGCCAGGCGACCGGGGGCTGCGATCTCTTCGATTCTCACCTGCGGAGTCGACTGCACGGCGCGAAGGGCCTCGGCGAGCGTCGCGAAGGCCTTGGGCGTGCGGTTGATGGGAACAGGCTGGACCACGCCCTCAACGGTAGACAGCGTGGAGGGGCTGGCGAAGCTCCCACGCCGGGCGGATGGAATACTCGCGGGCCGAAGTGACTTGAACCGTCGGAAGGAGTACACAGTGACTGTTCAACCGGAAGACTTCAAAAGCGCTTTTGCCGATCACCCGGCCGGGGTGTGCATCATCACCGCGGACAGCGGCGACGGCCCGTTCGGGCTGACGGCATCTTCGGTGGCCAGCGTGTCACTCGATCCGCCGTCGCTGCTGTTCTCGGTCACGAAGGCCAGGGGAGCGGCCGGTCATGTCCTCGACGCTCCTCGCTTTGCGGTCAACATGCTCCACGCTGGGCATTCGGAGCTTGCTGTTCAGTTCGCCATGCCCGGCGGGGAACGCTTCTCGGCCCGTCAGAACTGGACGTATATGGATGACGGGGTGCCGGTGCTCGATGACGCGCACTCTGTGTTCGTGTGCTCTCACTACGGCAGACTGCCGGTGGGGGAATCGACGGTCGTCGTGGGCGAAGTGGAGGAGATTGTGCGCAGGCCGCAGGGCACTCCCTTGGTCTATCACCAGCGCCGCTTCCACGACCTCGGCAAACTCCTGTGACGAGGCGCCGGTCACACCTGCACAAAACGATCGCAACCGGTGTCCCGCCGGGGTTCAGCATCTGAGACGATAGGGGCATGGCTACAACTTTCGAACGGGCGGCAACCGGCCGTCCTGTATCGCGCACACCCGTCTGGTTTATGCGGCAGGCAGGCAGGTCGTTGCCGGAGTACCTCAAACTGCGTGAGGGCACCTCGATGCTCGAGTCGTGCCGCCGCCCTGACATGGTCACCGAAATCACGCTGCAGCCGGTCCGCCGTCACGGCGTTGACGCCGCGATCTTCTTCTCTGACATCGTCGTTCCGCTGCAGGCTGCTGGTGTTGGCGTCGAGATCAAACCCGGTGTTGGGCCGGTCATGGATCAGCCCATCCGTCGGGCTGAGGACATTGACGCCCTGCCGGAGCTGACTCCGGATGACATTCCCGACATTGTCGAATCGGTGCGCGGAATTGTTGAGCAGCTGCCCGAAGACACTCCGCTCATCGGCTTTGCCGGCGCGCCCTTTACGCTGGCCAGCTACCTCATCGAGGGTGGTCCGTCGAAGAACCACGAAAAGACGAAGGCCATGATGGTCGGCGCCCCCGAACTGTTTGACCGTCTGCTGAGCAAGCTCGACGTCATGTCGGAGCTGTTCATCCGCACGCAGGTTGAAGCTGGTGCGAGTGCTTTCCAGGTGTTCGACTCCTGGGCGGGTTACCTGTGTGAAGACGACTACCGTCGCTATGTTCTGCCGCACGCACAGCGCCTGTTCTCCGGCCTGTCTGATCTGGATGTGCCCAGCATTTACTTCGGCGTGCAGACCGGTGAGCTGCTGACCGCCATGTCGGAAGCAGGATCAACCGCTGTCGGCGTTGATTTCCGCGTTGACCTGGCTGAAGGCATCAAGCGCATCCAGCCACATCAGGCGGTGCAGGGCAACCTGGATCCCGCGATGCTCTTCGCCCCCTGGGAGGCTCTGCAAGAGCGGATCGAGTCGATTGTCCGCAAGGGTCTCGAAGCTCCCGGCTTCGTGTTCAACTTGGGTCACGGCGTGCTGCCGAACACCGATCCCGAGGTGCCGGGTCGGGTTGTTCGGGAAGTCCACCGGATCTCGGAACAGGTTCTGGCTGAAAAGGCATGAACGGACGCCGTGCTGTCGTCATTGGGGCCGGGATCTCAGGCCTGACCGCCGCCTATGAGTACCTGCAGTACTCGTCGGGCAGCTCTGTCACGGTGTACGAGGCGTCTGACCGCCTGGGCGGTCTGCTGAAGTCCTCGACACTGGGCGGGGCTGTTGAATCGGCAGACGTGGGTGCTGAGGCAAGCCTTTATGTGCGGCCGGAAACCCGGGGCCTTGCTGAGGACCTGGGCCTGGAGGCCGTCTATCCGTCCCGTGAGCACTCTTCGCAGCTGTTCGTGGGAGGGCGAATGCAGACTATGCCCAAGGGCACCCTCATGGGTGTGCCGGGAGACCCTCGTGCGCTTGAGGGAATCCTGAGCGCCGATGAGGTCGCCAGGGCCGAAGCCGAACAGCTGACCCCCGCTGGCACCGGCGATGTGTCGGTCGGCGAGTTCATTGCCTCCCGCCTGGGAGATGCGGTTGTCGACAAGGTGCTCGACCCCCTCATCGGCGGCGTCTATTCGGGCCGCTGCCGCGACCTGTCGATGCAGGCGACCGTGCCGGCGCTGCTGAAGGCCCACCGTGATGGCACATCGGTCCTCGAGACCGTCAGGGATGCGGTTGCGGCCCGCACCGCCACCTCGGGAGCGAATGTGCCCGGCACGCAGAAGAAGTCCGCACCGCCTGTCTTCATGACTCTGCGCGGTGGCATCAGCGCTCTGATCTCGGCTCTTGCCGACGATGTGCGCAGCCGCGGCGGACAGATCGAGACGGGTGCGCAGGCTGTCTCCGCGCAGAGGACAGGCGACGGCTGGCAGGTGCTGTTCGCCGGTGGCGAGCAGGTGCGGGCAGACGATCTCATCATCGCTGTGCCCGCTTACGCAGCAGCTGAGATTCTGCGCGGCGAGGCACCCCGGGCAGCGCAGCTGCTGGCAGAAGTTCCCTATGCCAGTTCGGCCGTCATCACGGCGGTCATTGACCTGGCTGAGCCCTTAAGCGGCAGCGGATTCCTCATCCCTCCCACCGAGGACCGCTTCATCAAGGCCTCCACCTACGCCTCAAACAAATGGCCGTGGCTTGACGAGGTCCTGCCTTCCGGCCGCGCAGTTGTGCGCATGAGCGTGGGCCGATTCGGCGACGCTCCCGATGTATGGGAGCAGCTGGACGATACCGAACTTGCCAGCCGCGCGTGGGCGGACTGGCTCGACATCACCGGCAGGAACGACACCGCTGTGCACCTCGAAGTCCAGCGGTGGCTCGACAGCCTGCCGCAATTCACCCCGGGACACTTTGACCGCGTGGCGGACATCGACCGTGCGGTATCTGAGATCCCTGCCCTGGCGCTGGTCGGAAACGTGTACGAAGGCGTAGGACTGCCGGCGTGCATATCCCGAGCGCAGAACGAAATCCATCGCATGAGCGAGAAAGGCTGATAATGCGCGAATACCAAGAACCCTCACAGGAACAGATTGACCAGGCCAACGAGGAAATCCGCTACGTGGGCTATTCCGTCTTCGCCGCCAGCGGTGACCTCCCCGAGGGTGACCGCCAGCAGCTGGCCGCCGAGGTCCTTGATCAGCTGGACGCACTCAAGGCAGAAGGGCTGACCGTTCGCGGCACCTACGACGTTTCTGCACTGCGCGCTGACGCGGACATCATGTTCTGGTGGATCGCACCGAAGGTCGAAACCCTCCAGAAGGCGTACTCGATTGTTCGCCGCTCGACACTCGGCGCGATTCTTGAACCCGTGTGGTCGGTTGTCGGCCTGCACCGCCCCGCAGAGTTCAACCGCCGTCACATCCCGGCGTTCATGACGGACGAAACACCCCTGGACTACCTGTGCGTGTACCCGTTCGTGCGCAGCTACGACTGGTACATCCTCAATGCCGAAGACCGTTCGAAGATGCTGCGCGACCACGGCATGGCCGCTGCGGGCTACAAGGACATCAAGGCACACACCGTGTCGTCGTTCGCTCTGGGCGACTACGAATTCCTGCTGGGCTTCGAAGCCGACCAGCTGCACCGCCTGGTCGACATGATGCGCGACCTGCGCGCCACCGAGGCTCGCCTGCACGTGCGCGAAGAGATCCCGTTCTACACGGGACCGCGCCGCGAACTGGCAGACATCATTGCCGACTGGCGCTGATCCGCTGACCCCAAACAGCGCCAAGCGCTGACTGAATGACTGTGGCCGCCGGAATACCCGGCGGCCACAGTCATTCACGCATACCAGCCCACGCGCAGCACCGGAAGCCAGACAGAAACAGGTGAGCTCCGCCTCGTCAGTCCTCTACGAGTTCCAAGCTGATGGAGTTGATGCAGTACCGCGCATCGGTCGGAGTGGGGAAGCCCTCACCGTAGAAGACGTGGCCAAGGTGACCGTCGCAGGCAGCACAGCGCACCTCGGTGCGGACCATGCCCATCGACTCATCGCGGATGTAGCGCACGCGGTCTTCGGCCAGCGGTGCATAGAACGCGGGCCAGCCGCAGTGGGCATCAAACTTCGTTTCCGAGGTGAACAGCTCCGCCCCGCACGCCCGACACAGGTAGCGGCCGGTACGGAACACCCCGTCGTATTTGCCGGTGAACGGCCGTTCCGTCGCTCCCTGTCGGAGCACGGCAAACTCTTCCGGGGAGAGGATCTCCCGCCATTCCTGTTCTGTCCTGTTTGCCGGATCAGCCATGTCAGCTCCTGTTCTTTGTGTGCCTGTGATGACTCACTGCGGAAAACATGTGTCCACCGTCAAGAATTCCTGTCACGTTGGCACACCGGGCTGGGCCGACTCTAGACTGTCCTGCAGGAGGTAACCAGGTGGCACAGCCTATCCAGTCCAAGACAGCGCGAGCTCTGGCAGCGGGGCTTGGCATCGGCATCGGGATCGGTGCTCTTGTCTCGATTGCCTCATCCGGACTCGCCGTCTACTTCGCGCGGAAAGTCGTCACACCCGGCAAAGCCAAAAACGATGTGCGAATCCTGCATGTCGAAGGTTTCGACGACGACATGATCATCCACCTGGAGGCAACACCGGACACTCTGGTTCCCGGCACCTACGGCCTGTACTTCGGCAACGGAGCCGATGAGGGCTTTGCCCGCATCGGCGATCTCGTCGAATACGACCCCGTGTCCGCAACCGTCAGTCGGCAGGTCGACACGGTGCTGCGCGGGGACATCCGCCACGCTTCCGTGGGCCGGTGGACGGGAACCGTCCACATGGGTCCAGAACACCTCGACCTTCCGTGCGAAGACATCGTCATCAGCTCTGACGTTGGGGCCCTGCCGTCGTGGTTCCTGCCGACCACCGCAGCACAGCCGTCGGACACGTGGGCCATTCTGATCCACGGCCGAGGTGGAACTCGCCGGGAAACACTGCGTGCGGCTGCCGTTCTCGACCGGGTGGGAATCCCGTCAATCGCGATGTCCTATCGCAATGACCCGGAAGCTGAGCGCCATCAGACCTACGGCCTGGGCGACACCGAATGGCTCGACGTTGACCGGGCAATTGACTTCGCCCTGGCCAACGGGGCGCGCAGGATCGTGCTGTTCGGATGGTCGATGGGCGCGGCGATTGCGTTCCAGACCGCATCCCGTGGCCGTCACGCCGACAGCATCGCCGCCATGGTGCTCGATGGCCCCGTGGTCGACTGGTACGACGTTCTGGATCACCAAGCCCGGCTCAATCTGCTGCCGACCCCGATTGCCAGGCTCACACTGCAGATGATCACTCAGCCGTGGGCGCGCAGACTCACCGGGCTGGAAACACCGCTGGACCTCGACCGCATGGACTGGGTCAAGCGTGCGGCTGATCTGACAGTCCCCACGCTGCTCATCCACTCCGAAGACGACGAATTTGTGCCGGTGGGGCCGTCGCGTGCGCTGGCTGGCTTCCGCCGCGACCTGGTGACAATGCCGCGGTACACAAAGGCCCGGCACACGAAGGAGTGGAACGTGGATCGAATCGCGTGGGAAGACGACGTCGCGCGGTTCCTACGCGGTCTGGAAACCCAGACGCAGCATGAGGGTGCTGTCGCCTTCGACGGCTGACAGCAGACGCAGGCCGGCAGGGCCGTCGAGTTCGACGTGACCGAGGATTCCCGGTCCATCGCCGCCGACCAGCAGCGGACTGGTGGTCACGCACATTTCGTCAATGGCACCAGCGGCTGCCCATGTGCCCAGCAGGGACGGACCGCCTTCACACAGTGCGCGCTTGAATCCGCGCTGGGCCAGCGCCTTCAGCACGGTGTGCGGGTCAGCGGTGTCAACGCGGATGACTTCGTCGAGACTGCTGCGCAGGCGCTGCAGAACCTGGTCGTCTTCGGCTGTTGTGAAGACGATGATGCGGCCGCTGCCTTCGGAGGTCAGGTGTTCGACGTCGAGGTTCCCTGAGCCGGTGATGATTGCCAGCACAGGAGCCGGCTCCTGTCCGCGGGCCTGCCGGGACTGCGCAAAGCGCTGGCGGGCCGGCAGACGCGTGTAGCCCTCTTCGCGAACAGTGGACGCACCGACAATGACGACATCTGCCAGGGCGCGCAGAACAGCAAAGATGCGTTTGTCCGCGGGACTGGAAATGGTTCCTGACAGTCCGTCGGAACCTGCGATCTTGCCGTCGAGACTCTGCACCATGTTCGACTGCACGCGGGGGCGATCCGATGGAATTGAGGTCGAATCGTACAGCGCGGTCAGGACCTCTTCCTGTGGGTCGGGCGCGAGGTCGATATGCGAGGGGAAGATCTGCTGCAGGTGCTGGGACGCGGCCACGGACAGACTCTCAGCGTGCGAGGAAGTCAGCGCTGCCCATGGCGATCATGGGCTTCTTGGCGGGGTCGAGCTCCTTGAGGATGCTTCCCATGTCTTTGCGGTCGACGGTCACGCAGCCGTGGGTGCTGTTGCCGTGGTCGACGTGCAGCCAGATGCCGCCACCGGGGGCTTTGCCCTGCGGGCGGGTGCGGTCGGTGGGAGGAACTCCCGTTTTGCGGTTGTAGTCGATTGCGAGCACGTAGTCGTAGACCTGCGTGTAGTCATCCCCGTAGACGGCTTGTGCGCTGCCGCGCAGACCCTTGTCCTGCGTGTAGGGCATTTTCGTGCCGGGGTCGGGCAGATAGCCGCCGGCGTCGCTGAGAGTGAAAACTCCGGCCGGTGTCGACATGTCGCCTTCTTTGCGCTTTTCCTTCCACCCGGCTTCGCCGTTGTGTCCGGTGAAGGACAGCTTCTGCTGCCAACCGCCGTCGGTGTGCTCATACAGGGTCGTTGTCACGGAGGTGTCTTTGTTCTTCGAACTTGAGGACACGATCACCTGTTGGGTGTCGCTGGGGATCTGGGCGGCTGTCTTGGGGCCCAGCTGGGGGAGCGAGGTGTGGACTTCGCTGCTGTCGCCGCGGATGTGCAGAACGGGGGCGGAAAAATCACCGGGTGTGCGCAGGGTGGGAGCTGTGAGCTGATCACCTTCGGCGATTGCGGGGGTCGACTGGTTGGCGGCTGCCACAGCCAGTGCCAGCGCACCGGCAAGAACGCCGGCTGCCGGGAGGATCCACCACGGCTTCGCGGATGATGGGTTCGATCGCGCGTTGTCCATGTGTGCCAGTATCTCATTCCGAATGAGACAGACGGTGGACCGGGCGTGTCTGCGGCAGGGGTGCGGTTGCGCCAGAAGCCTGGTGTTCGGTCGTGTCGGTTAGACTGCACCGCATGAGCAAACCGTCCGACGCCGGTTCCAACGGCACACCGCGCAACGGCAGCCCAGGCTTTTCCTCCGATAACGGCGCTGGGTCCGGGAGCCTGCACCGAGAGATCTTCGACAGTGAAGGCGACGGAGATTCGACTCGTCAGATGAGCCTCGAGGAAATCAGCGAAATGGGTCGGCAGCGCTCTTCTGAGGGAGAGCGGTTCACTCCGCCTCCTCCGCCGGCAGCACCGCCTCGATCCGGCGCGCCCGCGCCCTCAGCACCACCGGCTCCGTCACAGCGGCCCGCCATCCGCGCGCAGTCGGACGCTGACGCTTTTCCGCCCCCTCCCGTGCCCCCGACGGCCCCGACTGTCGGTGCACCGCAGGCGCACCACGGCGCCCCTCAGGCAAACCAGCAGTTTCGTCCGCAGGCGGGGTACACAGGACACGCGGCAGCCGGCTATGCGGCAGCCGCGCCGTCGCCGGCGCCTCACCACGATGCTCAGCAGCAAGACGCGGCTGAAAAGAAGTCGAATCTTCCGTGGGCCGCTATCACCTTCACCACCGTGTTGGTGCTGTTCCTCGTCGGCGGGGGCCTGTACATCTTCTTTGATATGCGGTCATCTGACGACCATGTCGAAACAACCGCACCTCCGGAGGTTGGCGGCGCGTCGTCTGAAGCGAAACCCGAAGCGAGCGAACCGGCCGAAAGCACGCCGGCCTTTGACGCTTCGGACGCGAAGGCGTTCATCACGCCATCGGGCAATATTTCGTGTGTCATCTACAAGGACCGCGCCCGCTGCACCGTCTACAGCTTCGACTATTCGCCCGGTGAAAAACCGGAGAACTGCTCTGACGACGTCGAGTGGGGAAGTGTCGCGGAAGTGACCAAGAAGGCTTCCGGCTTTTCATGCAAGAACGTGGGCGGAGGCCCAAGCCCGGAGGAACTGGGCTACGGCAAGACGATCAAGGCCCACGGCTTTGAGTGCTCATCGCAGAAAGACGGTGTTCGCTGCAAGGGGCCGGGCGGCAGCTTCCACGTGCGCAAGGCAGAGTTCAAGTTCGACTGACACGCGTCTGTCTCACACCCTAAGACAATTATTCGAGACCCGATGAGGCGAGAGTAGGGTCACAGTATGCGTCTGCTTCTCCTTAGCTGCCGCGGCGAGTCCTGAACAAGGCCGGACCCTCGTCGCGGAGTCAGTGCTGTTCGGTCGCCTGAAGACCACCCAAGGAGATCACATGACGAATCTGCAGAAGCCAAGCCCTATGCCGTTCACGAAGTACAAGTCGTTCTTCGATCGCATTGACCTTGACATGTCCGACCGCACGTGGCCGGACAAGCGTCTGACCCGCGCCCCGCGCTGGCTGTCTACCGATCTGCGTGACGGAAACCAAGCGCTCATCGACCCCATGACGGTCGAACGCAAAATCAAGATGTTCGAACTGCTGGTGAAGATCGGCTTCAAGGAAATCGAAGTCGGATTCCCCTCGGCCAGCCAGCCGGACTTTGACTTTGTGCGCCACATCATCGAAAAGGACATGATCCCTGATGACGTCCGCATCTCGGTTCTGACCCAGGCGCGCGAAGACCTCATTGAGCGCACAGCCGAAGCTCTCATTGGTGCGGACAAAGCCACCATTCACATGTACAACGCCACGGCACCGGTGTTCCGCTCCGTTGTCTTCGGCTTTGACGGCGACGGCCGCGCACAGACGAAGGACATCGCGCTGCGCGGAACCCAGGCCGTTATGAAGGCCGCCGAATCAGTCCTGCCGAACACCGATTTCGGTTACCAGTACTCGCCGGAGATCTTCGTCGACACGGAACCGGATTTCGCACTTGACGTCGTTGGGGGAGTGCTCGATATGTGGCAGCCGGAAGAGGGCCGCGACACTGTCGTCAATCTGCCGGCCACTGTTGAGCGCGGCACCCCGAACACCTACGCCGACCAGATCGAATGGTTCTGCCGCCACATTCCGTACCGCGATCAGGTTGCGGTGTCACTGCATCCGCACAATGACCGCGGCACGGGTGTCGCAGCGGCGGAGCTGGGCCTCATGGCCGGTGCCGACCGCATCGAAGGGTGCCTCTTCGGCAACGGTGAGCGCACCGGCAACCTCGACCTCGTGACGGTTGCCATGAACCTTTACACGCAGGGTGTTGACCCCGAACTGGACTTCTCCGACATCAACGAAGTCATCCAGACGGTTGAGCACTGCAACCAGATCGGCGTGCACGAACGCCACCCGTACGGCGGTGACCTCGTGTTCACTTCGTTCTCCGGTTCCCACCAGGACGCCATCAACAAGGCCTTTGCCGAACGTGAGCGTCGGGCGCGTGAAACGAGCACCCCGATTGACCTCATGGAATGGGATATGCCGTACCTGCCGGTCGATCCGAAGGACCTCGGCCGCAGCTACGAGGCGATCATCCGCGTCAATTCGCAGTCGGGCAAGGGCGGCGTGACGTACCTGCTCAAGACCGAGTACGGACTGGATCTGCCGCGCCGCATGCAGGTGGAGTTCTCCAAGGTCATCAAGAACGTTACCGCTGCCGGCGGTGAAATGTCCGCAGAGGCCATCTGGTCTGCCTTCAGCGACGAGTACCTGCCGACCGACAACGCGTGGGGTCGTTTCCGCATCACGGGCCTGCGCACTGAATCGCTGGGCGATGATGAGGCCGGCCGTCACGCCGAGAAGGTCGAGGTGGCACTCAGCATCGACGGTCAGGACCGGGAATTCGAGGGGCTGGGTACCGGACCGCTCAACGCGCTGGTCAACATCCTCAATGACAACTTCGACCTCGACATGCGCGTACAGGACTACTCCGAACACGCGATCGGCGCGGGCGCGGACGTCGAGGCCGCTGCCTACGTTGAAGTCATGATCGGAGACCGGGTCATGTGGGGTGCTGGCATGCACCCGAACATCGCGAAGGCTTCGCTCAAGGCCGTCATTTCGGCTGTCAACCGCTACCTGCGGGACAACAGCGACGACTGACCCCAACCCGAAACAAGCTCACGAGGCGGTGCCGTCGCACCGCCTCGTGGCGTGTGAGGGACAATGGACAGGTGAGGAAATATCGTGACGCGGGTGTTGTCCTGGACACCCATAAGCTCGGCGAAGCCGACCGGATCGTCACGATCCTCACGCGCCGCAGCGGGGTAGTCCGCACCGTTGCGAAGGGGGTTCGCAGAACTTCGAGCCGCTTCGGTTCGCGCCTTGAACCGCTCATGATGATCGACCTGCAGGCCAACCGCGGAAGAAACCTCGACGTTGTCACTCAGGTGGAGCTCATTGAGCCTTTCGCTCAGGGACTCATCTCCGACTACGACTACTACACCGCGGGCGCCGTTATGGCTGAAACTGCGCTGCGTCTGACGGAGGACGATCCGCATACAGAAGACCAGTTTCTGCTGCTGGTTGCCGCTCTGCGCTCGATGTGTCGGCGCGAACATCCCGCACGCTCGTCTCTTGACGCCTATTTGATTCGGGCGATGTCGCTGGCCGGTTGGGCGCCGAGTCTCATCGACTGTGCCCGCTGTGGGGCTCCCGGTCCGCACCGCGCGTTCTCCCTTGAGGCGGGAGGCGCCGTGTGTCAGGCCTGCAGGCGCGGAGGGGAGCACCTCCCGGGCCCTGAAGCTTTGGAGTACTTGCAGAGGATCAGCACGGCCGACTGGCCGGAGCCGGGCACGATTGCTGACTACGACGTGCAGGCGGCTTCAAAAGTGGTGACCGCCTTTGTGCAGTGGCACTTGGAGAGGCGTGTGAAATCGCTGGCACTGTTGGAGCGCTGAGCGGCTGTCCTGCCATAATGGCGGCGTGAAACACCAGCCGATTCCCCCGCACCCGCAGGGCGCCCAGCCGCCGGCGATCCCGTCGAAGTTCATCCCGAAGCACATCGCAGTTGTCATGGACGGCAACGGCCGGTGGGCGAATGAGCGCGGTCTGCCGCGCACAGAGGGCCACAAAGCCGGGGAGGCCTCGCTGATGGAGGTCATCTACGGCAGCTTGGAAATGGGCGTCGAAGTGCTGTCGGCCTACGCTTTTTCGACGGAGAACTGGAAGCGCTCCCCGGATGAGGTGCGCTTTCTCATGGGCTTCAACCGCGATGTCATTCGCCGCAGGGTTGACGAACTCGACGCCTTGGGAGTGCGGATGGTCTGGTCGGGCAGGGAAGGGCGTCTGTGGCGCTCGGTCATCAAGGAGCTTGAGGTTGCGCGTGAGCGCACGAAGAACAACACCCGCATGACCTTGCAGTTCTGCGTCAACTACGGCGGACGGGCTGAGATCCTCGACGCGGTGAACGAGATCACGCGGGAGGTCGCCCAGGGCAAACTCAAACCGGGCAAAGTGACCGCGAAGTCTCTGGCGTCGCGGTTCTACGCTCCGGACCTTCCCGACGTCGACCTGTTCCTGCGGTCTTCCGGTGAGCAGCGCACCTCGAACTTCCTGCTGTGGCAGTCCGCCTACGCCGAACTGGTCTTCCAGGATGTCCTGTGGCCGGACGTCGATCGGACCACGCTGTGGAAGGCTATCGAAGAGTACGCCAGCCGTGACCGCCGCTTCGGCGGGGCTGTCGATAAGATCGCCGGAAAGAGCTGAGAAGACAGACGAAGCGGGCCCGAGACCATACCGGTCTCGGGCCCGCTCCGCCGTTAGGCCTGAACGCTGACTGGTTCAGCCGGGACGCCGCGCTCAGCGGCGGCGGTCACCGCCGCGCTTGTCATTGCGGAAGCCGCGGCCGCCGCGCTTGAACGGACGGTCGGAGCCGGCTTTGCGGTCTTTGCGCTTAAATGGGCGTCCCGGGCGGCCGGTGTCAACGCGAATGTCGATGCGCTTGCCCTGAATCCTGGTGTTCTTCAGGCGGTCGAGAACGGCCGGATCAAGATCCTCCGGCAGGTCGATCAGCGAGTGGTTCGACCGGATGTTGATGTGGCCGATCTGCTTGTTCGTAATGCCGCCCTCGTTGGCGATGGCGCCGACGATCGCACCGGGGTTGACGCGCTCGTTGCGGCCGACTGCAATGCGGTAGGTGGTCATGCCCTCAGCGGTGCGCGCCCGTTCATTGCGGTCGGGACGTGCCTTCGGTTCGGGCAGCGGTTCCGGTTTGAGGGTCGAGGTGCCCAACACGAGTGCGGCCAGTGCCGCCGCGATGTCGGCGGCCGGAACATCGTGTTCGAGTTCGTAGGCGTCGATGACAGGCCGCAGCTCCGACAGATCGGTCGAGGAAAGAGCCTCGGAGATCTGCTCTTTGAACTTCTGGGTGCGGGAATCGGCGAGTTCGTCGACCGTCGGCAGGGTCAGCGGCTCAACCTTCTGGCGGGTGGCCTTTTCAATTGAACGCAGCATGCGCTGTTCGCGCGGGGTGACGAACAGGATCGCCTCACCGGCGCGTCCAGCGCGGCCAGTCCGGCCGATCCGGTGAACATAGGACTCGGTGTCCAGCGGAATGTCGTAGTTGACGACGAGCGAAATCCGTTCGACGTCAAGACCGCGGGCGGCAACGTCGGTGGCGACCAGAATGTCGATCGAACCGGAACGCAGCGCCTCAACTGTGCGTTCGCGAGCCTGCTGGGGAATGTCGCCGTTGATGGCGGCCGCGCGCATGCCGCGGGCCCGCAGCTTCTCCGACAGTTCTTCTGTTGCCTGCTTGGTGCGGACGAACATGATGATGCCGTCGGCTTCCTCGACTTCGAGGATGCGGGTCAGCGCGTCGAGCTTGTTCGAGTGCATGACCGTCAGGAACCGCTGGCGGATGTTCGCACCGGTTGCGGTGGCCTGCTTGATGCGGACCTCTGCCGGGTCTTCCAGGTACTGGCCGGTGATCCGGTGGATGGACGATGGCATGGTAGCGGAGAACAGCGCCACCTGACGGGCGGAACCGGAGGCGGCGAAGATCTCTTCGATGTCCTCCTGGAAGCCCATCTTGAGCATTTCGTCTGCTTCATCGAGCACCATGTGGCGCAGGTTCTGCAGTTTGAGCGAACCGCGCTTGAGGTGGTCGATGACGCGCCCGGGAGTTCCGACGACAACCTGCGCGCCGCGCTTGAGGCCGGCCAGCTGCGGGGTGTAGGACTGTCCGCCGTAGATCGGCAGAACCGAGAAGTCGGGGAGGTTCGCGGCGAAGCTCGTGAGTGCTTCGGCCACCTGGATCGCCAGTTCCCGGGTGGGGGCGAGGACCAGCGCGAACGGGCCGTCGTCGGCACGTCCGGCGTCAGCCAGGTGCGTCAGCATCGGCAGAGCGAACGCGGCGGTCTTGCCGGTTCCCGTCTGAGCCAGTCCTATGACGTCGCGGCCTTCCAGCAGCAGCGGGATGGTCTGGGCCTGAATGGGCGAGGGGGATTCGAAGCCGAGATCCGAGATCGCGGCGAGAACGGAGGGGTGGAGGTCGAATTCGGAGAACTGCGGGCTTTCCTGCTGCGCGGTTTCTGCCGAGGTGTTTTCTGCGTGGTTTTCTGCGCTGTCCATGGGACTCGTTTCTGTGCGTGTGCACGCTTGATCGCTGAGAACTGAATTGGCGATCTGCCCGTTCTAGGCCGGTGTGCACTCATAAACGCACGGAAAGCCCAGAGAGATTAAGCGCCGAGTGCGCAGAAGATGCTGCGCTGCCTGTCGGCGCACACGGTTTGGGTGCAGATTCAAGTCTAAGCCACACTCGTGCCCGCCGCGTCGCCAATGACCGTGAGTTCGGTAACCTTGTGGAGGCTGCGCAATCGCAGCGACCCCGTACCGGCAGCGAACCGGCTGCACAACGCATCAAGGAGCATCTGTGGCATCGACTCTGGATTCCGTCATCACCCTGGCCAAGCGGCGAGGCTTCGTCTTCCAGGCCGGAGAGATCTACGGGGGGTCACGTTCAGCTTGGGACTACGGTCCGCTCGGCGTTGAGCTGAAGGAGAACATCAAGCAGCAGTGGTGGCAGACCTTCGTGCGCGGTCGGGCTGACATGGTCGGCCTCGACTCGTCGATCATTCTGCCGCGTCAGGTGTGGGAAGCATCCGGGCACGTCGAAACCTTTGTCGACCCGCTCGTGGAATCCCTGCACACCAACAAGCGCTACCGCGCCGACCACCTCATCGAGGCCTACATCGCCAAGCACGGCAAAGAACCCGAAAACGGTCTGGCTGACATTCGCGACCCAGAAACGGGTCAGGAGGGCAACTGGACGGAACCGCAGATGTTCTCGGGTCTGGTTAAGACCTACCTGGGTGCTGTTGATGACGGCCAGGGCCTGCACTACCTGCGCCCCGAAACCGCGCAGGGCATCTTTGTGAACTTCGCCAATGTTGTGACTGCCGCGCGCAAGAAGCCGCCTTTCGGCATCGGGCAGATCGGCAAGGCGTTCCGCAACGAGATCACCCCGGGCAACTTCATTTTCCGCACCCGCGAATTCGAGCAGATGGAGATTGAGTTCTTCGTCCACCCCGATGACGCGCAGAAGTTCTTCGACGCCTGGGTTGAGGACTGCTGGAACTGGTTTGTGGAGCTTGGCATCAACCCGGACAACATGCGCAAGTTCGATGTTCCGGAAGACGAGCGCGCACACTACTCCGACGGCACGATCGACCTTGAGTACCGCTTCGGCTTCACCGGCAGTGAATGGGGCGAGCTCATGGGTGTGGCCAACCGAACCGACTACGACCTGGGCCGTCACACGGAGCACTCCAACCAGAAGATGCAGTACTTCGACCAGGCCACGGGTGAGCGCTACACGCCGTACGTGATCGAACCGTCCTTCGGCCTGACGCGCGCGCTCATGGCGTTCCTCGTCGATGCCTACGTCGAAGACGAAGCTCCCAACGCCAAGGGCGGGGTAGACAAGCGCACCGTGCTCAAGCTCGACCCCAGGCTTGCGCCGGTCAAGGCCGCTGTTCTGCCGCTGTCGCGCAACGAAAAGCTCTCGCCGCAGGCACGCGAACTGGCTGACAAGCTGCGTCGTCGCTGGAACGTCGAATTCGACGACGCCGGCGCCATCGGTCGCCGCTACCGCCGCAATGATGAGATCGGCACGCCGTTCTGCATCACCTACGACTTCGATTCGCTCGATGACAACGCGGTCACCATCCGCAACCGCGATGACATGAGCCAGGAGCGCGTGGCGCTCGACCAGGTGGAGTCCTACCTGGCTGCTCGCCTGGGCTGCTGACAGCCCCCAAACTGACGAGGCGGCCGGGCCGGGGCGGGCCCCCCGCCCCCGGCCCCGGGCCCCCGGGGTTTTGGGGGGGGGGCGGGGGCTCCCCCGGCG
>CABTZE010000031.1 GCA_902489215.1 uncultured Brevibacterium sp. | reverse complement strand
GCGCCCCCGCGGGCAGGGACAGACCCGACGGTCGGTGGAACAGGGTGTCGGGCAGTCCACCCGCCAAAGCCTGCCGCTCCGACTGGCGGGCGACTTCGGCCGCCAGCAGAGTGTTCTTGTCGCTTTCGACCTCAGCCCGGCTTTCGGCTTTTCTGGCTCGTCGCATTTGGCGCACGAGCATCCCGCCGCCGATGCTGAAGAGCAGACCGATCGCCGTGATCGCGCACGTCAGAATGATGATTTCCGCTGCGCGCTCTTCACTGACGGAGGCATACTCCGATGTGTCAAGCAGGATGACTCCAAAGGGGGAAGAACGTGGATCCCCGAGGCTGAGCCTCAGCGCCCCAGCGGCCGTCAGAACTCCGCCGACCACGGCGGTAATGACAGCAATACGCCGTGGGCTGCGGCTGATCAGGTGAAACACCGCCACCAGCAGAAGAGTGCAGTCAGCCCAACCCAGGGCCAGAAGAGCTCCGGCGATGAAGGGAACGAGCGGCGCTCGGCGGCGGAAAAACACCGTCAGCCAGAAGACAGCAGCCACCATGCTCGCCACAGCTGCCGTTTCTGTGGGCTGACCGTCCCTGGTTGCAAACGGAGCCGCGGATGATGCGATGAGCGAGAACAACACGCCGACGGCAAAAAGCACGAAAGACACGGCGACGTTGAGCGCCAGGGAAACAGAGCGGGAGAGCATAAGGGAATCGTAATCGCGCATCTTGGCTCAGGAGATCCGCCGTTCCGCCAGCACCCCTCATCCTTTTGGTCGAGCAATCCACCCGGATGGGCGATGTGCGCACCAGGGCGTTGTTCTTACTGTGAGCTTCACTGGCAACCACACTCGAAGGAATCACCATGTCGATGAACACACCTCCGCCACACGGGCCAACCGAACCATACGGGCAGGCCGGACCACAGGGAGCCCCGCCCCACGCATATTCGCAGCCTCCGATGCCAATGCCGATGCCTCCAACGCAGAAACCGCAGCGCAAGTCGGTTTTCAAACGCTGGTGGTTCTGGCTGATTATCGGTTTTGTCGTCGTGGTCGGCATCATGGCCGCAGCATCAGACGATGGGCAGGCGGGCACTGACGCACCTGCGGAACAGAGCCAGAACTCGGCGGACAAACCGGAGAAGTCAGAAGGCAAACCGAAGAAGGAAGCAGAGGAAAGCTCCGCAAAGGACGACGACAAAGCAGAAGACCCAGACGTTTCCCGTGAGTTCAAGGCAGCTCTTGCCAGTGCGCAGACCTACGCCGACACACTGCACATGAGCAAAAAGGGAATCTACGATCAGCTCGTGAGTGAACACGGTGAGAGTTTCCCGAAGGACGCAGCTCAGTATGCAATCGACAATGTTGAAGCAGACTGGAAAGAAAATGCGCTGAAGACAGCGGAGAACTACCAGGACACGATGAACATGTCGCGAGATGCTATTCGCGAACAGCTCGTAAGCGAATACGGTGAGCAGTTCACCGAAGAAGAAGCTGACTACGCAATGGAACACCTGCCGGAATAATCATTCGTCAGCGCGACACAGCATAAAGGCCGGCGGATCACCCGTCGGCCTTTCGCATTCTTCTCCCCTACCCCATGACGAGGCGGAGGACAGCTGCTCGTGCTTCTTCGGCTGTTCCTGCAACTGCGGTGCGGAACTGCGCACCGACCTCAATCAGCGCAGCCGTTGCCGCTTCTGGGTCATCGCCTAAGTCGAGCACCGCTTTGGCCTCCGTGCACTCATCGGCCTCTGCAGCGGTTTCAACAAGAACCGCTTCAACCGCGGCCCCCTGCGGGGCACCCACGGCGAAGACGCGCGGGCGGGCAGCATCCGCCTCGAGAGCCGCAATGTGCTCCCACACCCGAGCGGCAAGCTGACTGATCGCGTCACCGGGATGACCAGCCTCACCGAACCGTTCGTCGATCTGCACCCACACGGCCCCATCGGCGGCCAGCAGTCGCAGAACCTCGGAGTAAGCGGAAGCCAATACATCCACCCACGCCTGCCCGGCTGCATCATCGGCAATTCCCGGGGCGAAAGCTTGGAGAACAGACGCGGGACCGGCAAGAACCGGGCGGACGTCGAGGCCTTCTTCATCGTGCGCTTCGGCCCGCAGATCAAACAGCCGTCCCGGACGCACGGGCCCGGCACCAGGCGGCTCGGAACCGATCAGCCCCCCGGGTGCTTCAAAATCAAGCTCGGCCCGCAGGCTCACATGGGAACTCGAACCGCCCACTAGCCCCAGCACAATCGCGGTCGAGACCACCACCGAACCGTGGGCGAAGTCAGCCGGAATCGCATGCGGTTCATACAGCCCGTCATCCGCCAGCTGGCGGTAGGCCGACAGCCGGGCTGCGCGCATGTCGGATTCGTATTCTGCTTCGTCAATGTCGCCGGCACGAAGCGCTGCCACCCGCTCATCGCGAATGTCGGCAAGGAGTTCCCGCGGAACAGACAGTGTCGTCGCGGCGGGAAAAGCGCGAGCGAAATCCACTTACATCCAGCCCTTTTTCTTGAACACCAAGTACAGAACCACGGCCAGTGCCACCATCGCGCCGATCGCCATGGGATAGCCCAGCGGCCAGCTGAGCTCCGGCATGTTTGTGAAGTTCATGCCGTAGATCGCACCGATGAGTGTGGGGGCAAAGAGAATAGCCGCCCAGCCGGAGATCTTCTTCATGTCGTCGTTCTGACGCTGCGAAACAAGGGTCGAATTGACCTGCAGAATCTGGTTGAGCGCATCCCGCAGTTCGGAAATATCCGGGATGACGGTTGCCAGGTTGTCAGACACGTCTTCCAGATACGTCTGGAGCTCTTCATCTTTTCCATAGCCGTGGCGCGTGATGCCGATGAGCAGCCGGCGGATCACACCCATCATCGACGACGACGCCTGCTGCAGCTCAATGACCTCACGCGACAGGCGGTAGATGCGCTCAGCAACCGCCGGGTCACCGGAGAACACCTGACGCTCAATCTGCTCTTTGTCCAGTTCGAGTCCCCGCAGGACACGCGGGTAATCGTCGACGAGCGAATCCAACAGTGCGTGGATGACGGCCTCTGGGCCGTGCTCCAACAGGCTGTCCTGTTCGGACCAGCGCTCAATGAACTGAGCCGAACGGCTGTGCCACGCTTCCGCGGCCGCCTGATTCTGGCACAGAATCGCCACCTGATTGCCCCGCATGAGCACGTGGATTTCGCCGACGTCGATGTCTTCTTTTGAGTCCCGGTAGACAACCGAATTGACCACGACGAACAGAACATCTCCGTAGCGTTCGACCTTGGCACGCTGTTCTTTGGCCTCGAGGTCTTCCACCAGCAGAGGGTGCAGGTCCCACACGTCCTCGAGTTCGCTCAGCTGCGCCGGAGTGGGACGGTCAACGGCAAAGGTCACCACGCGGTCTTCGTGTTTGTGCGCGAGCGTGTCGATTGCCGTTATCTCGTGCTCAATGTCGTTCGAGCGCAGACCGAACTTGTCGAATGACACTCCCCGGATGTTGTGCCGCACGGGTGTGGGCGCAGCCGGCTTTTCACGGCCGCGCCCCGCAACGCGGGGAAACAGAAGCCGGCGGCCGGAACTGGAGTTGTGAGCAGGAGCCATGCTCTTATTCTCACACGCACGGGCCGCCGACCCGCTTCAGCTCAGATGGCTGTCGTCCGCGTGTGATCAAACATGCGCCGCAACAGCCTCACCAGCGCTCTCTCGTCTGCTCAGCAGAGCGGCACGGGCGTGCACCAGATTGCGCAGCGACGCCTCGGTCTCTCGGTAGCCGCGGGTCTTCAGACCGCAGTCCGGATTGACCCACAGGCGGTCCGGGCCAATCGACTTCAATGCCGCTCCCAGCAGGTCCTCCAGTTCGGCTGTCGACGGCACGCGCGGCGAGTGGATGTCCCACACTCCCGGACCGATTTCAGCGTGGAATCCCTCGTCAAGAGCATCCAGCAGCTCCATGCGGGAACGTGCTGCCTCGATCGAGGTGACATCGGCATCGAGAGCCTGAATTGCGGTGATCACCTGTCCGAACTCGGAATAGCACAGGTGAGTGTGGATCTGCGTGTCCACGCGAGCGTCCACGGCGCACAGGCGGAAGGCGCGCACAGCCCACCGGAGGTATTCGGCGCGGCGATCTTCACGCAGCGGCAGAAGTTCGCGCAGAGCGGGTTCGTCAATCTGGATGATCGGGATGCCCGCGTCTTCAAGGTCGCTGACTTCATCGGCCAGGGCGCGCGCAATCTGGTCGGCGGGGACGCTGAGCGGTTCGTCGTCGCGCACAAACGACCACGCAAGAATCGTCACCGGCCCGGTGAGCATGCCCTTGACGGGTTTGTCGGTCAGGCTTGCCGCATAGGTGGACCACGGGACGGTGATCGGCTCGGCGCGGCTGACATCGCCGAACAGGATCGGCGGGCGGGTACAGCGGCTGCCGTAGGACTGGACCCAGCCGTTGGCGGTTGTGGCGAAGCCTTCGAGGTTTTCCGCGAAGTACTGGACCATGTCGTTGCGTTCGGGTTCGCCGTGGACAATGACGTCCAAGCCGATGTCTTCCTGCAGGTCGACAACACGTTTGATTTCGGCCCGCATGGTGTCGGTGTATTCAGCCTCGTCAATCCTGCCGGCACGGAAAGCCGCACGAGCTTTGCGGACGTCGTCGGTCTGCGGGAAGGAGCCGATTGTGGTTGTGGGCAGATCAGGCAGACCCAGGCGGGCTTTCTGCGCGGCACGGCGCTCATCAACATCGCCGCGGCTGACTTCAGCCGGCAAGGCTGCCGTGCGCTTGCGCACCTCAGCACTGTGGGTGCGGCCGGATTCGGCGCGGGTGCGCTGTGCTCGTGCAGCACGCGCGAAAGCAACTTCACGGCTCTGCGTGTTGCCTGTCGCGAGCGCTTCCGCGAGCGCTTCGACTTCCGTGACCTTCTCCTCTGCAAAGGACAGCCATCCGGCGACATCGACGGGGAGGTTCACTTCGCCCTCAAGCGTGTAGGGCACGTGCAGCAGCGATGTCGAGGTGCTCACGGATACCGGCCGGTCGAAGCCGCGCAGGGTTTCCAGCTGCGACGTCAAGTCTGCCGCCCAGATGTTGCGGCCGTCGATGATGCCGGCCACCAGGTGCGTCTGCTGGGGCACGGCTGCCGTGATCCGGCTGATGTAGTCCGGGTCCGCCTCCAGGGTCGGCTTGGAGATGTCGACGATGAGGGCCTCGGGAGCAGCTGAGGCGAGCGCGTCGAGACCGGCCCGCAGCGAACCGTACGAGGCGGTGATTGCGATCTGCGGGCGCTTCTCGCCGACCGCTGCACTGAGCAAGGTGCGGTAGGCCGATTGGGCGAGACCCGCCACTTCGGCATCATCAGCGGCGTCGAAGTCGGCAACAAGGGCCGGTTCATCCAGCTGCACCCACTCGACCCCGGCTTCTGCCAGGGCAGCGAGCACCGCAGCATAGTTCTTCACCAGGTCGTCCAACCGATCCAGGGGCTGGAAGTTCGGGTGGTCGTCAGCGGCCTTCGACAGGGCCAGCAGTGTCACCGGCCCCACCAGCACGGGCCGGACAGTGTGGCCTGCCGAAGCGGCTTCTTCCACGAGCGCCGTCACACGCTGCGGGCGGGGAGTGAAAACGGTGTCGGGACCGATTTCCGGAACAAGGTAGTGGTAGTTCGTGTCGAACCACTTGGTCATTTCAAGGGCCGGGCGGTCATCGGTGCCGCGGGCAAGGGCGAAGTATTCTTCCCAGTCGAGGTCTTCAGCGCTGCCGCCGAGAACTCCGACGGCCGCGGCAGTTTCAAGAACCTGATCGTAGGCGGCGAAGTCGGCTGGCAGAGCGTAGGGCTGGTTCAGGCCCAGCTCTGCCAGCCGTCGGTAGGTTTCCAACCGCAGGGAGCGCGCCGCCGTTTCAAATTCACCAGCCGAGATCTTCCCGGACCACAGGGCTTCCAGGGCTCTCTTGAGTTCGCGGTTCGGGCCGATTCGCGGGTAGCCGGTGACGGTCGCTGCGGGATATGCGGCGCGGGCGGTTTCAGTGTCAGACATGCGCGTCCTCTCGTTGCTGTAGCGGAAGCCAAGGTCCGACTTCCTTCGCTTTCGAAGCTAAAGACGATCAGCCTGCCGGTTCCCGCGTAATGTCATCTGGCGGTCACGGGACATCACAGTCCGTCACACGGCTTCACACAGCTTCATGACCGACCGCACTGGCAGCCATCGCGTCGATGCCCAGACGGTCCAGCACCTCGACCGTTGTCCGCGGGTCGTTGAAGGTGTAGAAGTGCAGGCCGGGGGCTCCCGCATCGAGGACCCGCTGGGCGAGTTCCACAGTGGCGGTCAGGCCGATGTCGCGGGCGTGTTCGGGACTGCGGGCGTCTTCCAGCTGCTCCCCCAGCCACTGCGGTGGTACCAGGCCGGACAGGTGGGCCATTCTCTCCAGCCGGGCGGACGAGGTGATCGGCAGGATCCCGGGAATGATCGGCATGGTGACGCCGGCAAGGCGGGCCGCGCGCACCAGCCGACTGTAGGCCGAGGTGTCGAAGAACAGCTGGGTGATCGCGAAGTCCGCGCCAGCCCGCTGTTTTGCGGCGAGAACGTCGAGATCTTCATCTGGCCCGCTCGACTCGGGGTGGCCCGACGGATAGGCGGCAACTCCGAGGGACAGCCCGCCGCCGCAGAAGCGGGCGGCGCTTCGCCTTTCAAGCTGGCGCACGCGAGCAACAAGAGCATCCGCGTGCGGCAGGTGGCCTTCGGGCGGGCGGGCCTGCCCGGGCGCTAAATCCCCGCGGACAGCGAGGAAGCCGCGCACGCCGGCGTCGATGAACCGCTCCACCCATTCCAGCAGCTCCACCGTGGGAGCGGCCGTACACGCCAGGTGTGCCAGAGGCCGAAGACGGGTGGTTGCGGACAGTTCGCGCACAAAGTCCGCTGTCCCCTGCGCCCAACCGGATTTCGCTGACGATGTGATCGCCACGTAATCGGGACCGTAGGACTCGAGGGTGTCGATCAGCTCCGGCAACACCTGACGTGCCTGCCGCGTGCGCGGGGGCATCACCTCGAAAGACAGCGCGGGCCGCACGGGACGCGGGAACCGCTGCTCGGCCGCATAGTCTTCGGCCAGTACGGGCGCGGATGCAGATTGTCGGCTTCTGTGTGCGTGTTCCATACGGACACGGTAGAAATCTGACCGCGGCGGCGTTCATTGATCGTCACGAAAGCGCCGCGAACAGTCAGAAACCGTCACACGCCGAGGCTGCCGCGCCGAGCGCGGGGCCTCAGCTGGAACGCGAGAACAGGCCCAGCTTCTCCCAGGCCTCCGTGTACAGGTTGAACGCCGCGACCGCGCTGTCGTAGTCATCCGAATCAAGCGCATCAACCCACGAATCGACGTAGTCCTGCGCCTGCACGGGGTCGAGCACACCTGTCATTCCGCCCAGGTCGAGTTCAAGAACCGCATTGGGGTCAAAGGTCTCCAGCCACCTGCCGAACTGTGCCGCAGATTCGACAACGGCCCGCAGCCGGGACTTCTCGCGGATCACGGCCAAAGCCCAGTCCACACGAGCAGAGGCAGCCACGATGTCCGTCCTGATGAAGGTGCGCTGGGAGCCGTCTTCCGCCTCGTCAGTTCTGATCCGGTCAGATTCAAGATCGAAAGCGAGCCACCACACCGGGGAAACCTCCCAGGCGGCGGTGCGGGTGAACACGCGCTCATCCGGATCGTCCTGCATCCACTCAACCCGCTTGGCGGCTGCCCGCCTGCGCGCCGACTTCGGCACGAGCATGTCCAGTTCATCGCGCGACACGTTTTCCGCCAAAGCCTCCACCGCGTGCCACGAGCGAATATCGTCCTGCACCGGACAGATCCGAGTAATCCCATCGCCCCACTCTTCTGCGGTGAGAAAAATCGGGGTTCCACGGTAGGAATCGGCAACCGGATCGGGAGGAAAGCTGATCAGCCGAGCATCGGCATCGGCGGCAACGAGCTCCTCGATCATGGAACGGTTGTCCGACACCGGGTAGTCGCCGAGTTCCGGATGCGCGTCAAGCGGTTCGAAAACCCGCAGACAGACCTGATACCTGCGCTCATAAGCCATACCGTCTACCCTAGCCGCACACGGGTCCAGCGATCGTCTTATGGGCCGTCTCAAATGGCAAAGTGCATAGGGGTCAGATAGAATGACGCCGAACTGAAGCACGCAAACTCAAACCGGGGCCTATCTTGGGTGCCCTGGATCGACGAAGAGGGGGTCGACGCCTGTGGGTCGCGGCCGCGCTAAGGCAAAGCAGATCAAGGTAGCCCGGAAACTCAAGTACTACAGCCCCGAAACAGACCTTTCCGCTCTTCAGCGGGAGCTTTCCGGCAAATCAGGATCGGATGACTACGACCAGTACGACGACGATCCCGACTACTCCGAATACGCAGAGAAGTACGCAGACTACGATTCCGACGACGACTGACGGACTCTGAACCTGCGCAGACAGAGGGGGCGGCCAGCTTGGCCTGGCTGCCCCCTCTGTCTGTATTTGCTGGCCTGTTTCGGCCGGTGTGCTGACGAGGTGCCGCCCCGGTCGGGCGGCACCTCTGCCGGCCGTGTCAGTCCAGGAGGATGGCTGCTCCGCCGTCGACGCCCTTGGCGCCGGTGACGTAATAGCTGTCAGATGAGTGTTGGCCGTTGTCTTCGGCAACTTCGCCCAGAACCCACGAACCGCTGAAGGAGCCCAGGACGTCGTCCACGCGGTCGGCGTCGACGACGAGCACCATGCCCACGCCCATGTTCCAGGTGCGCTCGCGGTCAGCCTGCGGCACACCGCCCAGGTCGCCGAGCACGTTGAACACCGGGGGCACTTCCCACGTGCTGCGTCGCATGATGCCGATCGAACCGGTCGGCAGGACGCGGGCCATATTCGCGGACAGGCCGCCGCCGGTCACGTGCGACATGGCGTGGACTGCACCGGGCTGGTTGTCCAGCAGTTCGAGCAGCTGACCGGTGTAGACGCGGGTGGGCACCAGGAGTTCTTCGCCGAGGGTGCGGCCGAATTCGTCGATCCGCGAGTGCAGATCCCAGCCGGCGTCTTCGATGATGCGGCGCACGAGCGAGTACCCGTTCGAGTGCAGGCCGGAAGCCGGAAGGCCGATGAGGACGTCACCGTTCTGAACTTTCTGCGCTCCGAGCATGTCGGCGGCGTCCACAACACCGGTTGCAGCACCGGCCACGTCGTATTCGTCTTCGCCCAGCAGGCCCGGGTGTTCGGCGGTTTCGCCGCCGACCAGGGCAACATCGGCTTCGCGGCACGCTTCGGCAATACCGCGGACGATGTCGGCGATCCGTTCGGGAACGAGCTTGCCGCAGGCAATGTAGTCGGTCATGAACAGCGGCTTGGCACCGCCGACGATGATGTCGTCGACGACCATGCCGACGAGGTCCCAGCCGATGGTGTCGTGGATGCTCATCTGCTGGGCAATCGCGACCTTTGTGCCCACACCGTCAGTTGATGATGCCAGCAGCGGGCGGTCGTAGTCCTTGAGGAAAGAAGCATCGAACATGCCGGCAAAGCCGCCGACACCTCCGACGACGTTCGCGTTGTGGGTGGCCGACACGGCCGACTTCATGAGTTCGACCGCACGGTCGCCGGCCTCAACGTCAACCCCGGCCGCAGCGTAGGTGGTTCCGGGCCGTTCTGTCAGGCGGTGGCCGTCTCCGTCCGCCCGGCCTGCGGAGGCAGCCGGTCCGTGCAGAGGGCCAGTCGCGGAGTTGGGCGGAGTCATGTCAGCTGTCCTTTGTTCCAGATGTTCCAGAGAGTTCTTTGTCAGAAAGATCAGCTTCCGGCGGCACCGGAATCTTGTAGTCGCCGGAGAAGCAGGCCGTGCACAGCTGACTGCTGTTCTGCTCGGTTGCCTCGATCATGCCGTCCAGGCTGATGTAGCCCAGCGAGTCTGCTCCGAGGGAGCGGCAGATCTCTTCCGTGTCGAGCCCGTTGGCAATGAGTTCGGCGCGCGTGGCGAAGTCGATGCCGAAGAAGCAGGGCCACTTGACCGGAGGTGCGGAGATGCGCACGTGGATTTCCTTGGCACCGGCTTCGCGGAGCATGCGAATGAGCGCACGTTGCGTGTTGCCGCGGACAATCGAATCGTCCACGACCACCAGGCGCTTGCCCTCGATGTTCTCCTTCACCGGGTTGAGTTTGAGGCGAATGCCCAGCTGGCGGATGGTCTGGGAGGGCTGAATGAATGTACGGCCGACGTAGGCGTTCTTCATGAGTCCCTGGCCGAACGGAATGCCGGATTCCTCTGCGTAGCCGACCGCGGCGGGCGTACCGGAATCCGGTGTGGCGATTACGAGGTCGGCTTCAACTGCGTGTTCACGTGCCAAGCGGCGGCCCATTTCGACGCGCGAACTGTGCACCGTCTTGCCGTTGATGACGCTGTCGGGGCGTGCCAGGTAGACATACTCGAAGACGCAGCGGGCGGCCTTTTCTTCGGCGAAGCGGTGGCTGCGCAGGCCGTCTTCGTCGATTGCGATGAGTTCGCCCGGCTGGATTTCTCGGACGAAGGAAGCACCCACGATGTCGAGCGCGGCGGTTTCTGATGCCACAACCCAACCGCGGTCGATTTTGCCCAGCGCCAGCGGGCGAACACCGTGACGGTCGCGCGCAGCGTACAGGGTGTTCTCGTCCATGAAGACGAGGCTGAAAGCCCCTTTGATCTGCGGCAGGAGGCCCAGCGCTGCGTCCGTCAGGTTCTCAGCGTCAGAGGATGCGAGCAGTTCGGTGATGAGCGATGTGTCCGACGACGAATCACGGTGTGCGCGCGTGCGGCGGCGCTTCTGCTTGTGGGCCGCGACGACTTCGCGGTGCTTGTCCAGGCGTTCATCCGCGAGGCTCTGGAGTTCTTCGAAGTTGGTGAGGTTGCCGTTGTGGCACAGTGCGACGGAACCGTAGCCCGTGGGTCCCAGAGTGGGCTGGGCGTTTTCCCAGGCGTGCGCGCCGGTTGTTGAATAGCGGGTGTGGCCGATGGCCATGTGCCCCGGAAGGGTTTCAAGGTCGTTTTCGTCAAACACCTGGGAGACGAGTCCCATGTCGCGAAAAACGAGGATCTGCTCGCCGTTCGAGGCGGCGATGCCGGCTGATTGTGTCCCTCGGTGCTGCAGGGCGTAGAGGCCGAAGTAGCTGAGCTTTGCAACTTCTTCGCCGGGCGCCCACACGCCGAAGACGCCGCATTCGTCTTGGCCTTTGTCGGCGGGGTCAACAACAGCTGTCAGGTGTCCATCTGCACGTGCCACGTTCGCTATTGTTCCACACCGCCGAGGGGGTTCAGCCCCCACCGTCTGCGCGGGCCTATTCGGCCTCGGTTTGAGCCTGCCGCTCTTCCGGGCTGACTTCGAGCGAGGAGCCGCCGGCTTCGTCTGCTTCTTCGGCTTCCGCTGGGCTGGGTTCTGCAGCGGAGCCGGCTTCTGCAGCAGTGCCGGTTTCCTCCCCACCCTGCTCTTCATAGTGGCCTGTGACCTCAACGGTACGAGCCCTGCGGCGCAGAACCGCATCGATGACGAGTGCAACACCGGCACCGAGAACGGCTCCTGCGATGGCCAGCAGAACAAGGCCCATGCCGACGACCGCACCTCGGCTGTACTCCTGACTCAGCTCCCCCATGTTGAGGGGAAGCAAGGCCAGCACACCTGCGAAGATGACTCCGACGAGCGCGCCAACGGCAGCAAAAGCACCGTACTTGGGGGCGCGGCGGACCGAAACGAGGGCGGTTTTCTTCATCGGGTTCTCTCCAGACGGCTGAACTTCAGCGGTTTGCTGATCGGCAGACGATTCTAGAGCACGTCCTTAAGCGGCAGGTGCTCGCTCAGGTCAGAGCGGGTGCCGGAGGCGTCCACCCTGCCGGCCTCCACCTCGTGGGCGAAGTCAGTCTCACCCGTGACCAACAGGAGCCAGGTCTCGGGCTGAACCTCGACGACGTTCGGGGGTGTTCCGCGGGAGTGCTTGGGGCCTTCGATGGCTTGAGCTGCGGCAAACGGCGGGATTCGAATTTCGACCGCACCGCCGGGGTTGCGCTCGGCGAATTCTTCGACGGTGTAGCGCACGGCGGTGGCGAGGGTTGCCCTGTCAACGTCACCGCTTTGGTGTTTGCGCCACTCCTGCCAGATTTCGAGTGCTTGGCGGCCTTCTGCGGGATCGATGCGACGGCGGATGCTCATGATGCTCCTCAGTGCTGTTCGGCTGTGTCTGCGCGGGACGGTGTCTGATTGTCTGACGAGGTGCCGGCCGGGTTGTCGGGGCGGGCTGCGGTCAGTGCTGACTCGGCTGCGAGCAGGCCCGCGCCGGGCAGGACCTCGCCGGCGTCAAGTGCGCGGCCGTGTTCGTCAGCCCCGCCGGTGATGCGAGGGGCGATATCGGACAGGACGCCGAGCGCTGCTTCCATGTTGACGGCACCGGCGGCTGCGAGCAGACGCAGGGTGACGAGTGATGCTGGGCGGGATGAACCGTCGAGCACTTTCACCGCGGCCGCCCAGCCGTCCGGTGTTGCCATGACGGACACTCCCTCAGCGCCCTTTTTCGCAAGGATTCCCAGCCGTTCGATGACGACCGAGTTTTCACGCCCGTGACCTTCAATAGCCCACGGGCTGGCCAGGACAGCCGACATGAGCTGCTGGGCGCTTTCGGTTTTCCCGGAGGCCACACCGGCGATTCCGCGGGCCAGCCCGGGAAGGCTCAGCGCGTACACGGGAGCCCCGCAGCCGTCGATTCCGGCAGCCGTGGGAGCTTCACCGCAGAATTCTTCGACTGTCTGCCGGACCTGCTTCTGCACGAGCGAATCGGGGCGCAGGTAGTCTTCCGGCCGTCCGCCGGCGATCTTCTGCGCCATGAGGAAGGCGGCGTGCTTGCCGGAGCAGTTGAAGAACAGGCGCGATTCGGCCATACCGCTCATGCGCATGGCCGCACGGTTATCAGCGTCAGCCGGTGCGCAGGAAGGGCACTGGAGGTCGTCTTCGCTGAGGTTGACCGAGGACAGCATGTTCTTCACGACCGACACGTGATCGGCTTCTGCCCGGTGGCTGGCGCTTGCGACAACAGCGGCGTCGCCGGACAGCGGCACGCCGAGCTCCATGCACGCGATCGCCTGGAGCGGTTTGAGGCAGGATCGAACGAACACGGGCTCTTCCGGTGCGCCGATCGAGGCGACGACGGCACCACTGGGGTCCACGATGACCGCCGAACCGATGTGCCGCGATTCGACGAAGTCGGAACGGGATACGACGGCGAGCTCTTCGGCACTGTCTGCGGTGAAGGTCTGCATGCGCTCCACCCTAAGCGCAGGCCAGCGCGAGGTCACGTCTGAGCACGTGTGGCGCTGGCCGCTAAACTTCCGGGTGTGAAGGTCTTGGTTTTGGGTTCGGGCGCCCGTGAACACGCCCTTGTCACTGGTTTGGCCGCCGATCCGGGAGTGGATGCGCTCTACGCGGCACCCGGCAACCCGGGGATGGCACAGGAATGCGAAATCCGCAGTGTCGCGTTGACCGATCCCGAGGCGGTCGTGGCCCTCGCACGGGATCTCTCGGCCGACCTTGTGGTCATCGGCCCCGAAGCACCCCTTGTCGCCGGTGTCGGCGACGCCCTGCGCAAAGCTGGGGTGGCTGTCTTCGGCCCCGATGCTGCCGCCGCGGAACTCGAAGGATCGAAGGCCTTTGCCAAGGGGATCATGGAGGCCGCCGGTGTTCCCACATCGCAGTCGGTCGCCGCGACGTCCCTGACCGAATGCGAAGAGGCCTTTGACCGCTTCGGCGCCCCGCATGTCGTCAAGGCCGACGGCCTGGCTGCCGGCAAGGGCGTTGTCGTCACATCTGACAGAGACGAAGCTCTGGCTCACGCCCGCGCCTGTCTGGCTGAGGCCGACCGGGTTGTCATTGAGGACTTCCTCGACGGTCCCGAGGTGTCGCTGTTCGTGCTGTGCGACGGCACCACGACGGTCCCGCTGGCTCCCGCTCAGGACTTCAAGCGCGCACTCAACGGCGACGAGGGCCCCAATACGGGCGGCATGGGCGCTTACACTCCCCTGCCCTGGGCTCCCGAGGGCCTGGTCGAGGACGTCATTGCGCAGGTCGCGCAGCCGGTCGTCGATGAAATGGCTCGCCGCGGAACCCCGTTCGTGGGGCTGCTGTACTGCGGTCTGGCGCTGACGAAGAACGGCATTGAGGTCATCGAGTTCAACGCCCGCTTCGGCGATCCCGAAACCCAGGCTGTTCTGCAGCGTCTGACCAGCCCGCTCGGCACTGTCCTGCACGCTGCTGCAACCGGCGAACTGGCGCAGCTGCCGCCGCTGGAATGGGCAGACAAGTCAGCCGTCACGGTCGTCATGGCCGCGGAGAACTACCCGGCCGCCCCCGCCAAGGGCGATGTCATCACCGGCGTCGACCAGGCGAACGCTCTGGAAGACGTGCACGTGTTCCACGCCGGCACCTCGACCGCAGAGAGCGGAGAGCTGACCACCAGCGGTGGTCGCGTGCTGTCGGTGACCGCACTTGGCGCGGACCTCGCTGACGCCCGCGCCCGCGCTTATGAGGCCGTGGGCCTCATTCAGTGGCGCGGTGAGCACCACCGCACCGACATCGCCCAGCGAGCAGAAGAAAACCGCATCACAATCCCGCAGGGAGGAAGCCGATGACAGGCCACCAGGTTGAGGCCACCGTCGTTCCCGGATGGAAGCACGTCTACTCCGGCAAGGTCCGCGACCTCTACGTACCCGAAAGCGCTGAATCGCTTGCCGACGCCCCGTCGCTGCTCATGGTCGCCTCCGACCGGATCTCCGCGTACGACTTCGTGCTGGAATCAGAAATCCCCCACAAGGGCGCAGTCCTCACCGGGCTGTCCACGTGGTGGTTCGACCAGCTGAAGGACATCGTCGGCAACCACGTGGTGACCGCCGATGTACCCGCTGAGGTTGCCGGGCGCGGACTCATCTGCGAACCGCTCACGATGTTCCCCATCGAGTGTGTGGCCCGCGGCTACCTGACCGGTTCGGGGCTGGCCGACTACAAACAGACCGGCGCGGTCTGCGGTGTCGAACTGCCCGACGGTCTCGGCGAATCCGATCGCCTGGACGCACCGATCTACACGCCCGCGGCCAAGGCCGAGGTTGGCGAGCACGACGAAAACATCACCTTTGAAAAGTCCGCCGACATGATCGGCGAAGACGACGCTGAGGCTCTGCGGGAGCTCACGCTCAAGGTGTACTCCCGGGCAGAGGAAATCGCCCGCGAGCGCGGCATCATCCTGGCCGACACGAAGTTCGAGTTCGGCCGCAATGCCGCCGGCAGCATCGTGCTGGGCGACGAGGTGCTCACCCCGGACTCTTCGCGGTTTTGGGACGCACACGCCTACCAGCCCGGAAAGTCGCAGGCGAGCTTTGACAAGCAGTTCGTGCGCGACTGGCTGACAAGCCCCGCCTCGGGCTGGGACAAGAACAGCGGACAGCAGCCCCCGCAGCTGCCCCAGGACATCATCGAGAAGACCTCGGCACGCTACATCGAGGCCTTCGAAAGGATTACGGGAGACACCTTCCCCGCACAGCCGACCAGCGCCTGATTCAGGCACCCGGTTCGTTGCTAAGATGATGGCGCCGTCATCACCGGAGAACACCAAGGAGCGCAGGTGGCACGTTACATCGTCGAGGTCATGCCGAAACCCGAAATCCTCGATCCCCAGGGCAAGGCCATCGGAGCCGGACTCGACCGTCTGGGATTCTCCGGTTTCGCTGTCCGTCAAGGCAAGCGCTTTGAGCTTGAACACGACGGCGAACCCACGCCCGAAGTCCTCGAACAGGTGAAGAAGGCCGCCGAAACGCTGCTGGCCAACACCATCATCGAAGACGTCGTCGGCGTCTACCCCGCTGAGGACGGCGCCAAGTGACCGCCACCCGCACCGCCTACACCGACGGCGGCCCGCTCATCGGAGCGCAGCGCTCAACCACCACGCTCGAAGGCGCCGAAAACGTGCGCATCGGCATTGTCACGTTCCCCGGAACCCTGGACGATCGCGACGCCGCTCGCGCCGTCACGCTGTCCGGGGCGCAGGCCGTGAGTCTGTGGCACGCCGATGCAGACCTCAAGAACGTCGACGCCGTCATCCTGCCCGGCGGCTTCAGCTACGGCGACTACCTGCGCTGCGGCGCCATTGCCCGCTTCGCACCCGTCATGGACTCCGTCATCGCCGCGGCAGAAGACGGCATGCCGGCCCTGGGCATCTGCAACGGCTTCCAGGTTCTGTGCGAAGCCGGCCTGCTGCCCGGCGCGCTGGTACGCAACTCCGCCCAGCAGTTCATCTGCAAGGACCAGGAACTTGAAATCGTCAACGCGGACACAGCGTGGACCCGCGACTACGAAGCCGGCGAAAAGATCACCATCCCGCTGAAGAACGGCGAGGGCTCCTTCCAGGCTCCCGCCGAAACCATCCGGGAACTCGAAGACAACGGGCAGGTGCTCGCCCGCTACGTCGGCGCGAACCCCAATGGCTCAATCGACCTGATCGCCGGTGTGACGAACAAGCGCGGCAACGTCGCTGGACTCATGCCGCACCCCGAGCACGCTGTCGAAGCAGGGTTCGGCCCTGATTCTGCAGCCGGCATGCGCCAGGGTGTCGACGGCCAGGGATTCTTCACGTCGGTGCTGCGCACCGTTCTGGAGAAATGAGCCTATGAGCGAACTGACCGCCCTGCTGCAGCAGGCTGCATTCGGATCGATCGAAGCCCAGAGGACCTTTGAAGCGCTGCTGACGCAGACCAACGGCGAATGGGAAGTCGACCTGCAGCGCGGACACATTGTGTTCGGCGATCAGCTGCACGCCGACGTTCACCTTCTGGGCTCCACCGACACCGTTTCCGGAACCTGGCGGTGGGCGTGGTCAGAGCTCAGTGATTTTTCCGGCCCCGTTGTCGAACTCGCGAAAGCCGTGCGTGACTACGGTCAGCGCGAGGGCATTAACAACCTCACGCTCGATGAGTTCAAAGCCGGTGACGACGACGCTCTCAGCTTGGTGATTGCGGCCAAGCGGATC
>CABTZE010000030.1 GCA_902489215.1 uncultured Brevibacterium sp. | reverse complement strand
TTGATCCGCGGCCCCTCTGCTGTGCGTACGACAGAAACTACATCTTCAGCCAAATGTCCCCGGCTGGCTTTTCGACAGCACCCAGCTGAACGGCATCGTGCATCCAGGCGGGGCGGTCGCCCGTAGAGGGCAGAACAACAGCCGATTCCACAAACACGACACTGAACTGGTGAGCCAGCGCGGCAGCAGCGGTAGCCCAGACGGCACCTCGGCCCTCTGCGTCAGGTGCCGAATCGGCACCCGCCACAATCAGACGCTCGATGCCCATGTCCTGCAGGCCCAAGGCGAGATCGTCGTAGGACTCAAAAGCATCCGGGGTGGGCGAGGCGAGGATGAGGTCGTCCGCCGTCGGTTCGGCTGCCACCGGGGCGGCACCTTCCACCGGTTCCGCAAACGCGGATTCTTCTGCCGGTGCGGTCACGTAGGCAATGACGCCATCGGCCATGCGGGCTTTGCCCAAGAGCTGGATCAGCGGTTCAGCGGGAACTGCGGATTCGTGCGTGTTGATGAGCATGAGAGCATCCATGCCCTCATTTTGGCACGCTCCGAACCGGTGCACGCGGAAAGCACTGACCTCAGAAAGTTCAGCCCTTTCGGATTGCCTTCAGGCCGTCAGCGAAGGCCCAGCTCAGCAGAGCCGTATCTGCCGCCAGTGACACCATGCGGAAGCCCATGTCAGTCCAGCGGCGCGCCAGTTCGACGGTCGGCGCGAAAATGCCGGGCACCTTGCCATGTGCCGCGCAGGCTTCCAGGACTCGCTCAAGGGCACGTTCGACCGCCGGGGCTGTGAAGTCACCGGGCACGCCCAGGTTGGTCGACAAGTCGAGCGGGCCAACGAACGGAACATCGACACCGGGAAGAGCAGCAATAGCGTCGGCCTCTTCTACGGCACCTGGAGTTTCGATCTGCGGAAGGAAGAACGTCCGGGCATCCGCCGCCCTCTGTGCGGCTTCTGCCGGCCCACCCGCATACTGATCGCCCGCGATTCCGAACGCTGAGCCGCGCACGCCCACCGGCGGGTATTTGATCCACGAAGCGATTCGCTCAGCGTCTTCCGCCGATTGGACCCACGGGACCATAATCGCGTCAGCCCCCGCGTCAAGCGCTGTCGACACCAGGTGCTGCTGCGGCCCCGGCACGCGCACCACGGCTGTGATGCCCGCCTGTCGGGCCACTGCGATCGGCGCACGTGCGGAATCCAAACCGAAACCGGAGTGCTCAAGGTCAAACAGCACCCAGTCGGCCCCCGCCTGTTTCAGCAGGGTCGGCAGGCCGGGACTGAAGAATTCGATGACGAAAGTCCCGAACACGGGCCTGGTCCGCGCCGTCGTCAGCAGCTGATTTTCCTGTACTGCGCCTTCTGTGTCACTCACGGTCATCTCCTTTGACTCTCCCGCTATTGGAATCTTCTGCGGCTGAATCTGCGCCGGCGCCCTCGCTGTTGGCAGCTTCAGCTTGGCTTTCAGGACCCGAGGGGTCCGCTCCCCCAACGTCCAGCGTGCTGGCGGATTCCTCCGGGGAGCCGTCCGGCGCCTCGTGAGAGTCAGAGTCGTCGCTGCCCTGCTCGGCGGACTCCGCCAGGGCTGTCGCTTCGCGGGCTTCAGCGCGCGAAACAGCATCGGCCAATTCATCGCGGAACAGCTGTGCGCGACGCAGGTGACGGGTACGGTAGCCGGCTCGACCGACCATGTGCGCACCAACGGGAGCAGTCGCCATCTGGAAGACCGCAATGAGCAGGCACGTGGTGATGAGGCCGAAGCTCGGCCGGGTGACCGCCACGACGATGAGCACCAGAACAAGGCCGAACACCTGCGGCTTCGATGCCGAGTGCAGACGCGACAGAAGATCGGGAAAGCGAATGAGCCCAGCCGCCGCGGCAATGGACAGAACACCGGACAGCAGAATGAGCGCACCCAGGATGATCGAAACAATGAGGCTCATGAGCGGCGCTCCTCCCCCGTCCGGGAATCTGCGGGGCTGTCTGCCGAGGTGCCGGCTGCCGAGGTGGACTCATCTGAGCTGGGCTGGTCTGGCATGGCGGGAGGCATCGGCGGTGCCGTGTTCTCGGACCGGGCCACGTAGCGCGACACCGCAACCGAGCCGACAAATCCGAAGAACGCCATGGTCAACAGGATGAACTGCAGGTCAGTTCGGCCAGTTACAGCCATGAACACTGCAAACGAGCACATCATGGTCGACAGCAGAACATCGGTGGCGATCATGCGGTCAAGGATTGCCGGTCCACGGACGATCCGCAGAATAGCAACCGCAGCCGCAATGGAGAACAGCGCAAAAGCCACCGGCAAGACGACGGCTGCGACGCGCGGGTCGAGTTCCATCAGGCACCGTCCTCTCTGCTGGTGTCAACACCGGTGGGCTTGGCGGCGGCCTGCCGTACACCAGACTTCTGGGCGGCTTCTTGTTTCGCCCTCATGTCCTTCACGGTGCGTCCGCCCAGAACGGGCTTCTGCCCCTGGGCGACGCGTGATTCATTGAGCACCTGAATGTCGTGGAGCGAACCCATCGCCTTGATGACGTGCACTTCGATTTCCAAGGCCAGTTCGCGGGCGCTTTCGATCTGTTCGTCGGTGTTGCAGTCAAGCACGTGGAGGAAGATGACGCCGCGAGCGCGGTCGACCTCCGTGACGAAAGTGCCGGGGATCAGCCCCGCGGTCTGCGCAATGAGCGTAATCAGCAGGTCGGACCTGGTGTGCAGGTCAACCGCGATGACGCTGCCGGGATTGGTTTTGCGCGGCCGCAGCGCAACAGCGGCGACTTCCAGGGCGCCGCGCGCCAACTGCCAGGCAAACCACGCGAGGTACACCGCGAAGTACCACGGGTTGATGCGGCCGGACAGTTCGATCGGCGGCAGGTAGAAGATCCGGGTCACGATGAGCGCGACGACAATTCCGGCGACGATGTGCACGACCGACCAGGCGTCCCACAGCATGATCCACAGAACGACAAGGCCAATGGTCAGCAGCAGCTGGCGCACAAGCGCCCACTGCAGCGCCTTTCTTTCGGCAGTCCGCGCAGCCGCGCTCTTGGACTTCTGGCTCTCCGCCTTCTGGCTGGACTTCTGGTTCATCGCTGCGCACCTCCCCCGTCATGCGCACCTTCGTGCCGTTCGGAGGCTTCCGGAGTGTCGTCAGCATAGCCCGGGGGAACGGACTTTCCGTCCGGCCCCGTCACTCCGCTTTGGCCAACTTCGAAGATTGATGACACGTAGACGCGAGGATCGATGAGGTTGGCAGCAGCGTTCTCGGCGGTCTTCCACAGCGGTCCGGCGAACACGGTCAGCGCAATTGAGACCGTGAGCATGAGGATCGCTGGCCGAGCCATTGCCCCGGGAAGCTTCTGTCGCGTGGGCTCTTCGGCGCCAATGGCTCGCGCTCCTTTGAGCGCTTTGATCTGCTTGATGAGCTGTTCGGTTTCCGGCAGCCGTTCGGGGGCTTCAACCGGGGAGCGCCAGAACACCAGGTTCCACGTGCGCCCCATGACGTACAGCGTGAGCAGGCTGGTGAGCGCACCGATGGCCACGAGTGTGATGGTCAGCCAGTCAGCGTCGAGCACACCGGCAAAGAACAGGGCCACCTTGCCGATGAAGCCTGACAGCGGCGGGATGCCGCCGAGGTTGAGCGCCGGTATGAGGAAGATCCACGACAGTGCCGGCGAGAGCGTCATGAGCCCACCGAGCGCGTTGATTTTGGTGGTTCCGGTCTGCTGTTCAATGAGCCCGACCGCCAAGAACAGCGTGGTCTGCACGATGATGTGATGGACCGTGTAGTACACAGCCGCGGCCAGTCCCAATTCAGTGCCCAGGGCAACGCCGAACAGCAGGTAGCCGATGTGGGATACGAGCGTAAACGACAGCATTCGCTTGAGGTCGGTTTGGGCGACAGCGCCGAGGATACCGACTATGAGAGTCAATCCGGCCACTATGAGCAGGGGTGTGCGCAGCGACTGGCCGAAGAACAGCAGGGTTTCCGTGCGGATGATGGCGTAGATGCCGACTTTCGTCAGAAGGCCGGCGAACACGGCGGTGACGGGTGCCGGTGCCGTCGGGTAGGAGTCGGGCAGCCAGAACGACAGCGGGAAGACGGCGGCTTTGATGCCGAATCCCAGCAGCAGCGCCACGTGGAGGAACAGCTGGATGTCTTCCGGCAGCATGCTGAGTTTGACCGCGAGGTCGGCCATGTTGACGGTGCCGGTTGCCGCGTAGATGAACGCGATAGACCCCAGGAAGATGAGCGAGCTCAGCAGCGACACAACGATGTAGGTGGCGCCGACGCGCACACGGTCGGGGGTGACGCCGATTGTGATGAGCACGAACGATGCCACCAGCAGCATCTCGAAGCCCACGTAGAGGTTGAAGAGGTCGCCGGCTATAAACGAATCGGCAACTCCCGCGCACAGGATGAGGTAGGCGGGGTTGAATACCGAAACGGGCGATTGTTGGGAGTCGTCGAGCATTTCCTGCCCGACGGCGTAGATGAACACACTCAGGGTCACAAGCATTGAAACGACCAGCATGAGTGCGGAGAGCCGGTCCACGACGAGCGATATGCCGAACGGCAGCTCCCACCCGCCGACTGCAACCACCTGAATTCCCTGTGTGTCGGTGGCCCACAGGAGGACTCCGCTGATGCCGAGAACGGCCATCAGCGTCACACCTGTCACCAGGTTCTGCAGGCGCACGCGCGTACCCGCCAGCAGATTGAGGCCGGCTGCCAGCAGCGGCAGCACCACCGGCAGCGGGACAAGGGCTGCGAGTGTCATGAGTCCCCTCCCTTTTCCTGCTGGTCTGCCGAGGTGCCGCCCGGCTTTTCGTCTGCTGCTTCCTGCGGCTCTGGGTCACCGTCAAGGTCATCCAGTGCGAGGGCCCCGGTGACGGGGAATTCGGCGTCACTTCCGAATTCGGTGTCGTCTTGGTCTTCTGAAACATCGCCTTCGGCACCCATGGCCGAACGGGACTTCAGGCCGATGCGGATGTCCTCGAGGTCGTCATCGAGGTTCTCGCGCCGCATGAGTCGCCAGGATCGGTAGATCATTGCGAGCATGAACGCGGTCACGCCGAAGGTGATGACGATCGCGGTGAGTGTCAGCGCGTGCGGCAGCGGATCGGACATGCCGGACGTCGACAGGTTCTCTCCGTCCGTCAGCGGTGCGCGCCCCGGCTTGCCGGACGTGAGGACGATCATGAGGTTGACGGCGTTGCCGAAGAGCACGATTCCCAGCAGCACGCGGGTCAGTGATCGCGACAGCATGAGGTAGACGCCGCCTGCGAACATGACGCCCATGGCGATCACCATGACGAGAGGGGTGGTCACAGCGAATCACCCCTGTGCTGGCCCGCGCCGTCCAGACGGTCAATGCGGCCCATGATGGCGTGCACGCGCGAAGTGTCGAAGTCTTCGTCCACGTCCGTAAGCGCTTTGGTCAGGCGGTCTTCGTCTTCTTCCTGGTGACGGTCGACCTGCGCGCCGAGGCTGCGGAGGATGTCAAGCATGAGTCCCAGAACGATGAGGTAGACACCGATGTCGAACAGGGTCGAAGTGCCGAACGCGATCTCACCCAGGGGCCCCAGTGGAATCTCTACGAACACGCTGGAGAGCACAGAGTCTCCCCACAGCAGTCCGCCCAGGGCAGTGAGAGCGGCCAGGGTCATGCCCAAGCCGAGCAGGTGGCCCGCGTTGATGGGCGCGGCTTCGGCGAGCTCCCAACGACCGCCGGCCAGGTAGCGCATGATGAAGGCGATGCCGGCTACCAGCCCCGCGGCGAAACCGCCGCCGGGCAGGTTGTGGCCTGCGAAAAGCAGGTAGACGGAGAACACCATGACCGAGTGGAACAGCAGGCGGACGGTGACCTCGAGGATGATCGACCGGTTGCGCGGATTGAGGGTCCGGCCAGCCAGCAGCCAGGCACCTCGACGAGCGACCTCGTCCGCGGCTTCCGGAGCGTTTCGGTAGTTCTGCGGGTAGCGGGAAACGTCTGCACCTTCGCTGGATACGGCGTCATAGACCGGGTTGAAGCGCCACAGGAAGCCGCGCTTGCCGTCCTGGGTGCGGTCTGCATCTGACTGCATGCGCTGCAGCGAGGTGCCTCTGTTGTTGATGAAAATGAGACTGGCGATGCCGGTGGCGGCCACAACGACCACGGCAAGTTCGCCCAGGGTGTCCCAGGCGCGGATGTCGACGAGTGTCACGTTGACGATGTTCTTGCCGTGACCGCCCAGCCATGCCAGCACACCCCAGTCGGTCGAAACGGGCCGCTCGGTGCGGGCTGCCATCGCTACGACGGTGCCGACCATCATGACAGCGCCGAAGGTCACCGCCAGGGTGATGCGCGCCGTCTGCTTGAACCGTCGTTTGCGCTTGCCGCTGGTCAAGTTGCTGGGCAGTCGGCGCAGCACAAGGATGAACACGACCAGCGTGATGGTTTCCACGAGTCCCTGCGTCAGGGCAAGGTCCGGCGCACCCTGGAATGCAAAGAACGCAACCATCGCGTAGCCGGAGATGCTGACGACGACAACCGCTGCGAAGCGCTTCTTCATCATGAGCACACCGATGGTCGCGGCGATGAGTGTGGCCGCAACGACCCACTGCTGCCAGCTGTCGGCAAGCACCAGCTGGTCTGGCCACGTGCGGTTGAGCGCAAGCACAGTGATGAGAGAACCGACGGTCACCAGCAGGATGACGGCCTGGTAGAAGGGCAGCGAACCGCGCTGCGTGCGGGCGGTGACGAACGCGGCCGTGCGTTCGAGGCCCTGAATGGCACGGCGGTAGCCCTCGTTGAAGTCGATTTCGGGGACGAACCTGTGCAGGCGAGCATCGAGCCCGGACACCCAGGCGACGAGAGCGCCCAGGATGATGGTTGCGGCAGAAAGGCCGAGCGCAGGGTTGAAACCGTGCCACAGGCTGAGCTCGACGAGCTCTGTTTCTCCTGCAGCCGGCGGGACGAAAGCGGTGTAGGTCTGCAGAAGCACCTGCAGCGCGCCGGGGAACAGACCGAACGAGACGATGCCCGCGACCAGCACGACGGTGGGAAGAATGAGGATCGGGGGGGTGCTGCCCGGCGCGACCGCCTCGACTCCGGGTTTGCTGAAGAACGCACCCCACACGAATCGCGTCGCGTAGGCGAAGGTCAAGACCGAGCCCAGGAAAATGCCGATGAGCGCAATCGTCGCCCCGGTCGAGCCGTCATCCAGCAGAGTGCCGTAGGACCCTTCTTTTGCCACGAAGCCCAACAGCGGAGGCACCCCGGCCATAGAGGCCGCGGCGATCGTGCCGACAGCGGCCAGCAGCCGGTCTTCGCGACCGAAGCCGGAGAGTTTGCGCAGGTCACGGGTACCCGCCCAGTGGTCGATGATGCCGACCACCAGGAACAGCGTCGATTTGAACAGCGCGTGGGACACGAGCATTGCCAGGGCGGCCATCGTGATGCTGGCAGTGCCGAAGCTGGCCATAACGGCCAGAAGTCCCAGCTGAGACACGGTTCCGTAGGCAAGAACGAGTTTGAGGTCGTACTGTTTGAGCGCTCGCCAGGCACCCAGGAGCATCGTGCTGATGCCGACCGTCAACAAGACCGGCTGCCAGCCCGGCATAGCCGCAAAACCAGGGGACAGGCGCAGGATCAGGTAGATGCCGGCTTTGACCATCGCCGCAGCGTGCAGGTAGGCACTCACGGGGGTGGGTGCGGCCATCGCACCGGGCAGCCAGAAGTGGAACGGCAGAAGAGCGGATTTCGCCATCGCGCCGACAAACAGCAGGAAAACACCCGCGATGACCATGGGGTACGTGCCGGTGTCCGGGTAGCCGACCCGCACGATCTGCGTGAGGCTCATGGTTCCGTAGCTGGCGGCCAAGAACACGATGCCCACGAGCATCGCCAGACCGCCGAAAGTGGTCACCATAAGCGCCTGGAGGGCGGAGCGACGGGATTTCACGCGGGTGTTGAAGTGGCCGATCAACAGGTAGCTGAAGACCGTTGTGCCTTCCCAGAATATGAAGATGACCAACAGCTCGTCGGCAATCACCAGGCCGTACATCATGCCGGCGAAGGCCATGAGGACACTGGCGAACCTGCTGAGCGAGTGGTCGTCTGCTTCGAAATAGCGCGCACTGTAGATGAATATGAGAGCGCCAACACCCGTGACGATGAGCGACATGATCCACGACAGTGCGTCCAGCTGGATGACGATGCTCATTCCCAGTTCGGGAAGCCACGAAAACTCTTGCCGCAGAGGCGGCAGATCCGAGGTGCCCAGCACAGGACCCGAATTGAGAATCGTGAAGAGGAAGCCTGCTGCGGGAACCGCCGCAAGAATGAAGAACGCCCCGCGCTCGAAAACACGAAACAGCATCGGGGCGAACAGGGCGGCGACGAAGAAACTCAGAAGAATTGTCGCCATTGTGCCCTCCGGGATACCAATCAGTGCATATTTTTGCACACCCGCCTGCCGGTGTTATCACAGCCCCTTCAGCTGGTGACCGGCGAGAAGAAATCCGTCGCGGTCGACTGGGGCCCCACCGGTGGCTTCGACGACAGATGCGGCGAGATCGCCGATGATTCCTGCGGCCGCCCTGCGGATTCGCCTGTGTTCACGGGAGGAATCGTCTTCATCGTCTGCGTGCCAGCGAATGGAGTAGGCAGTCTGCGGGCCGTCAGCAAAGCGCTCCACGATTGTCGGCAGGGCTGTTTCGACCATGACCCCCAGTTCAATCAGCCCGCGCCCTTCCCCCAGGTCGATGTCGAGGGAGTAGCCGTCCAGTTCTTGGTCTTCGGGAACGTCGGCCGAGGTGTCGACCACCTGACCTTCCGGGACCGCCTTTTCTATCAGGGGCAACAGGAGGTCCGAGGTGATCCAGTACTGGGAATAGACGGTGATTTCCGGATGGGCGTCGGGATCGGGCACGATGATTCGCTCGTGTCCGCCCGGTTCGGCTTCATCGGCGATGCGCACCGCCGCGTGGAGGCGACGGGCGAGCGCAATGAGCAGATCGACGCCGCGTTCTTCTTCGCGCACCGGCAGGCCTGAGGGAAACAGCTTTTCGATTCCCTCGGAGTGGACGAACCATTCCGGCGGCGCTTCTGGCTCGCGTTCTAGCGGCGTCGACAGAGCGTAGGCTGCGGCGAACACGGATGGGATCTGCGCCTCTTCGGCGACGCTCTCTGTGATTTCCAGCGGGCCGGTGAGCGTGGAGTAGCGGCTGAGCTTCCGCGTGCTGCCTTCGGCTGTCAGTCGCGGCAGCACATTCGACAGAAGAACGTCGACATCGCTGTCGAGGACAGTGTCGTCAACCAGAAGCAGGTGCTGATTTCGCAGCGTCTGCTGATCAGCGGTCTGAGACATCAGCGCGGGTCCTGCGGGTTCACCTGTGCGCGGTAGAAGTTCTCAAAGGACCGCGATGCCGTGGGGCCGCGCTGGCCCATGTAGCGGTTGGCGGTTGCCGGGTCGGCTCCGTAGGGCCGTTCGGCCTGAGCTCCCATGCGGAAGAAGCACAGCTGGCCGATTTTCATGCCCGGCCACAGGGTGATGGGCAAAGTGGCGACATTCGACAGTTCGAGGGTCACGTGACCTGAAAACCCAGGGTCGATGAAGCCGGCGGTGGAGTGTGTGAGCAGGCCCAGACGGCCGAGGCTCGACTTGCCTTCCAGACGAGCCGCGATGTCAGTGGGCAGGGTCACGACCTCAAGGGTCGAGGCGAGCACGAATTCGCCGGGGTGGAGCACGAAGGGCTCTTCGCCGTCAGTTTCGACCAGGCGGGTCAGTTCGGGCTGTTCCTGCGCGGGGTCGATGACCGAATACTTGTGGTTGTCGAAAAGCCGAAAGCTGCGGTCCAAGCACACGTCGACGGATGCCGGCTGGACGAGCCTTTCGTCCAGCGGGTCCAAGCGGATACGGCCTTCGGCAAGTTCGGCGCGGATTTCGCCATCAGATAAGAGACTCACGTCACCAGGCTACATCGCCCGGCCAGTTGCTCATATACCACTAACGCTGAGGGCTTTCTTAACATCTGGCCAGAAATCGTTTACAGTTGGAAACTGACCTACACCCCGCACCGATGGTGCCTTCCCCTTTCAACCTCGTTGGGTGGGTAGGTGTCGTCGCCTTTGTTGGGTGTGTTTGCAACACAACCGAAAGGCTAACTGTGAAGACTCTTCCCAGTCTTGTTCTTGCCCCCGCAGTGGCCGCGGTTACAGGCTTTGCAGCCGTTCCCGCTTTTGCCGCTCCCGGGGATCAGGCCCCCGATACAGCCTCCGACCAGAACTCCACTGCGTCATCGTCTGATTCTGAAGAAGGCGAAGTCAGCGTCTCCCTCGCACAGGACTCCATCGCCGCCGAGCAGATTGCCGACAGCAAGCAGGGTCTGAAGTTCACCGGAACGGGCTTCACCCCCGGAGACAAGGCAACCGTCACCGTCATCGGCACCGACGGGATTTCCTACACCCCGGACACCAAGCTGTCTGTTTCGCAGGACGGCGAAGTCAAGGGCTCCTACTTCTTCTCGACCGACAAAGGCTCGAAGGTTCCCGAGGGCAGCTACCGCCTGTTCCTGACGGACCTCAAGACAAACGAAGCCACTGAACTGGCGAAGTTCAGCGTCGGAAACGCAGCCGCTGCCGAAAAGACCGCGGAAGACGATCAGCAGACGAAGCCGGAAGGCTCCGCCAAGCCGGAAGGCGCATCGGAATCCACTGATTCCGCATCGACCTCGGCAGACGACAAGAGCACCGAGACGAGCAACAGCCCGTCGGCTCAGCCGAGCGAGACCCCCTCCCCGGCTCCCAGCCAGACGACCCAGTCGGCACAGCCGAGCGAGACCTCGACCCCGTCGGAGACCCCCTCGACTTCCGCATCGCCGGAACCCAGCGACAGCCCGTCCGCCACGGAAACTGCCAAGCCCGAAGACAAGGCAGAAGACAAAAAAGACGAGACCGGCGACAAGTCCGACGATAAGGCGGACGACAAGGCGGACGAAGACAAGTCCGCCAACAAGCAGGACAAAGCTGACACACCGAAGGTCACTGAGGATCAGCTGCCCACCTCGACCCTGTCGTTCAGCAAGAACCGCGTTGAGGACACCGACTTCACCCTGAACAAGGACGAAGTCGCGCAGGTTGAGGTTGGCGAAAAGGCTTCGAAGCAGCAGAAGGAAGCTGCGCAGAAGAAGTCGGAAGAGTTCGCTAAGCAGGGCAAGGGCGTGACCCTGACCCTCAAGAACGGTCTGCCCGGCGCCACCTACACCTTCAAGGTGCAGCAGCCCGGCACTGCCAAGCCGTTTGAACTTCCGGCCAAGACCGACTCGGCAGGCACCGCCTCGGTGTGGATCTACGACAAGGGCACCGCTGCGACCGGCACCTACAAGGTGACTGTCGAGGGAGCCAAGGCGGTCGTCAGCGACAAGGCTGACAGCACGGACAAGGAAACCGCCAAGCCGTCTGAGGCACCGACCGTCGGCGCGGGTTCGATCACCCCGTCCAGCACTCCGTCAAACGAAACCACGGTGACCGCAACGCCCACCCCGGCGCCGACCACCGAAGCTGACAAGCAGGACGACGCTGCCAAGGACTCGTCTGACAAGAAGACTGAGCCCACCTCGGCTGACTCCAGCAAGCAGCTGGACTGGGACGAAGTCCGGAAGCTCGACAAGGACGAAAAGTCCAACGTCGAGATTGAAAAGGACGCACAGGTTGCCTCTGCATCGTTCACCGTCTTCAAGGCTGCGCCGAAGCCTGAGCAGAAGGATTCGGAACAGCAGAAGAAGGCCTCCGACTCTGCGAAGCCCGAAAGCACCGAAGACCCGACCCCGGCTACCGGTGCAGAAGCTGAAGGCATGAACAAGACGCCGGCAGCTCCCGAAGCCGAAAAGCCGGGTGCTGAAGGCGACGCAGACCAGAAGGCAGAAGAAGACGGCCAGGCTGAGAGCGACGCCAACGCCACGACTGACGAAGGCGATAAGGCCGACGCCAAGACTGACGAAGCCGCACAGGCTGACCAGTCTGACCAGACCGCAACGTCCGAACAGGTGCAGGAAGACACCTCGGGTGCCGAGCAGCGCCGCGAACTTCCCAACACCACCCCGGATGACCACTACGCGCAGCCGCAGGAGCAGACCGGCTCGACCGGCTCGCAGCTGCCGCGCACCGGCGGCGACCTCACCGGTCTTGCGCTCGGTGCTGGACTCGTCGTGGTCGGTGCGGCATCGATCGTCGTCACCCGACGCAAGGTCAGCGGCATCTGACATCACCGGTATCTTGAGTACATGACTGAACTTGACCTCAGCGATGTCGTGTTCTCGGGAACACCGCTGACAGACGGCCCGATCGGCACCTCGGAGCGCCTCGTCATCATGGGGCAAAGCGAGGACGTCGAGACTGCCCTTCGGGCCGTCTGCGCCAAATCTGAGGTCTGCGCTCTGGCGGGGGAAGCCACAGCGTCAGACACCCTCATTCGCTACGCCAAGCACCAGCTTCGCGCCCTGACCGGCAGCCGTGCGGCTGTCCGGCCGGGGCTTGAGCATGTGCACACGGCAGCTCGCTTCTTCGGCATCACCGTCGACGGGCGGCGGGCTGAGGAACTCGACCCCGCGGCTTCAACTCGACTGCGCTTGGCGGTCACGATCGCAGCCGCACTCACGCAGAACACCCCCTGGCTGGCACTTGACCGGCCGTTCGACGGGATCCCCGCACGTGCCCGAGCAGGTATACGAGGAAGACTGCTGGACGCACTGGATCACTTCGAACTGGGAGCTGTTTTTGTGCTCGACTCGGCCGTCGATGCTGGAATCATCGGCGGCCGAACAGTCGTTCTTGAACTTGATCAAATTGCTGACGCCGGTGATTTCGGCCAGCAGCTGCGCACTCCGCGCTCGAACCTTGCCGCAGACCTGGCTGGCGTCAACGTGTTCTCCGGCCTGGCTCGCCGCGGCTGGCTCTCGATTGGGCATTCGCAGGTGCGCGCCAAAACGGAATTGGACGGCAAGGTGTTCGTCACGATTCCCACCGGCGCCGTCCGCCTGTCCTTTGACGAATTCTCACCGATCTTCGACGGCGAGGCTGTTTTCGAAGCCCTCGTTGTCGGCCTGCACGACAAAGACTCGAAAGTGCAGGTCACGCTCTCTCCATCCGACACCGAGGTGGGGCTGGCACTGCAGGGTGACCTGTTCGACTTCAGTGCCGAAGCGGCTGACAACTCTGAACTTCCGTGGGGTGTCCTCCATCCGGACCTGGGCGCGGACATTGCCGAACAGAGTGCAGCCGTACGCCCGGGCACCCGCCTGTGGGTCGAAGTGGACACCGCGCAGATGCGCGCCTACCCCGTAGAGGATGCTTCACCGACCGCTGTTATGAGCGCTAAGGAATGACATGCGCAAGTGGTTGAGCGCGTCTGCTGTCCTTCTGCTTTTGGCGGTTGTGAGCGTGCCGGTTTTCAATCTGACCCGCTATTCGCCGGCGACCACCGTCAGCCGCTACCTGAACGCTCTGGCTGACGGGAATGCAGCGACGGCACGCGGACTTGTTCTGGGGCCGGACCTGCAGAACACGGACGGCATGACTGACGAGGTGATCGGCGGCGCGCAGGGTGTGCCCACACAGATCAAAACGGATGTTGAAGAATCTGGAGACACCACGGCCAGAGTGCGGGCGGACTACGTCCTGGGGTCGAAACCGCATTCGACGGTTTTCACGCTCGAACGGATTCCACGCACGTGGGGACTGTTCAGCCAGTGGAGGATCCGTGTTGAGGACTGGCCCACGCTGTCCGTACAGGGACCGCAAGCGCAGGCGGCGAACATCAACAGTCAGCCCATGGCCAACGGCACGAACGCCGTTCCTGTCCTATTTCCCCTGCAGTACGGGGTCGGCTTCAACGAAAAGTACGTGAAGTCCGCCTACAAGACGGTTGATGTGGTTGAACCCGGTGAAGAGCACAGCGTCACGGTCGATGCTGAGCCCACTCCGGCGCTGAGCAAAGAAGCCCAGGCGCAGCTGCGCAGACAGCTGGAGGACTGCACTAAGCAGAAGGTGCTCATGCCCACCGGTTGTGTTTTCGGCTACGAAACAGACAACACGATCCTGGGCGATGTGCACTGGGAGCTGAAGTCAGTTCCGGACGTCGAGCTTGTGACCGATCCCAGCATGACGGTGTCCACGTCACTGAGCAGCTCCGGGGATTCCTCTAGCGGTGATGGCGGTGACAGCCAGAAGGCTCAGCAGGCTGGTGGTCTGCGCATGCGCCCGGCTGAGGCCACGTTCATCATCTCCGGGAACTACCGGGATTCCCGCACCGGCACGGAAACTGATTTCCGCGAAGAGGTCACCGAGCTCATCTCCGCCCGCATCATCCTGACCGAGGACGGCAAGGTGCGGGTCGAGCAGATCGAACCCTGAAATGACGAGGTGCCGCCCCGGTGAGTATCGAAAACTCACCGGGGCGGCACCTCGTGCGTGGGAGTGGGGTCAGACCCCGCGGAGGTCCAAGTCGAGGCGGTCGGGGCCGCCCTCACGGATGACCAGCGGAATGCCCCAGTCCTGCTGGTACAGGTGGCAGGCCGCGTGCAGCGGGATTTCGCCGCCCGGTTCGCCATCGCAGGATGCCGCGCGAGCCGTCACGTGCAGAACACCCTCCGTGAAGCCCTCGGCCAGGGTGATGGTGCGGGTCTGGCCTTCCGCTCCCCCGGCGCCGTCGGCAATGAGCTCCGGCGGGGTCGAGGAGATCTGCAGCCACGTGGGGTCACCCCAGCGGTCGTCGAGCTTCTGGCCCTGCGGGACGGTGAAGTGCACTTCAACATCGAGGGTTCCCGTGCCGATTTCCGTGGGCGGACGCTTGGTCTGCTTCTGCCCTTCGTTGACTTCGAGGGCTTCGGCCGGGATCGTCACGGCAGTCAGTACGTGGTTGGCGGATTCAGCAACCAGCAGGTACGCATCGCCGTCTTCCGGGGTGACCACGAGGATGTCGGAGGGTTCGCGCAGATCCCGGGCGAGGGTCGAAACTTCGTCGCGCGTGCGGTCGTAGCGGCGGATGGCGCCGTTGTAGGTGTCGGCAATGGCAATCGAGCCATCCGGCAGTTCTGCTACGCCCAGAGGGTGCTGAAGGCGAGCTTCGGCTGATGGTCCGTCCTGGAAGCCGAAGTCGAACAGGCCGGTGCCCACATAGGTTTCAACCGTGCCGTTTGCCGGGTCGAGGCTGCGCAGGGCGGAGGTTTCCGAATCTGCCAGAAGCACCTGGCCTTCGCCTGTCAGCGCAAGGCCGGATGTCTGGGCGTACCAGGCTTCTTCCGGCGCTCCGTCGGTCAGGCCTTCGTTCATGGTGCCGGAGAACAGGCGGACGGTGTTCTTTTCGGGGTTGAACGCCCAGATGGTGTGGTTGCCGGCCATCGCGATGATGACATCGCCGGTTGCCGGCACGAACTGCACGTCCCACGGGCTGGAGAGCTTGATGCCGCGGGCCGGGCCGTCGTAGCGCAGCTCGGTGCTGCGACCCTCAACGGTGTTGTCAGCCGCACCGACCATGTACTGTTCGCCGGTGCCGGCGACGGTTGTGACTTCGCCGGTGTCGAGGTTGAGCCCGCGCAGTGCGTGGTTGACGGTGTCGGCGACGACCACGTGGTAGCCGACCTTGGCTGCCAGTTCTGGGCTGAGTTCGGCCATGCCGCCGGGCTCGGAGAAGTGCGCTTGAGCGGCTTCCGTGTCGGTTGCGAGCGCTGGGCCGTCGGCAAAGCCGCGTTCTTTGGCTCCGTAGCGGCGCAGCTTCGTCACACCGTCCGGGGCGTATTCGACGAGGCTGTGGTGGCCGGAGTCGCCAACAAGGATGTTGCCTTCGTGGCCGGCGGTTTCCAGGCGGATGAGCTTGCCCGGGTATAACAGTTCGCCTTCCCGCGGTTCCGGCGCCACGTAGGGGTCGTTGCCAGAGCGAAGTGTGCCCTTGGCTCGGTGTTCTTCGACGAGGCTTTCGATGAGACTGGTGATGCCCTTCGAGTGGCCTTCGCCGGACATCTTCGCCACGAGGTAGCCTTCTGGGTCAATGAGTGCCAGCGTGGGCCACGCCCGCGCGGTGTAAGCCTGCCAGGTCACGAGGTCGGGGTCATCGAGCACGATGTGCTCCACCTGGTAGCGCTCAACCGCCTGGTCGACGGCTTCGACGGTGCGCTCAAACTCGAACTTCGGCGAGTGCACGCCGATCACAACGAGTTCATCGTGATACTTTTCTTCGATTTCGCGCAGTTCGTCCAGAACATGCAGGCAGTTGATGCAGCAGAACGTCCAGAAGTCCAGCAGAACGATCTTGCCGCGAAGATCCTGCAGCGAAAGGTCTTTGCCGCCGGTGTTGATCCAGCGGCGCCCCACGAGTTCGGGTGCGCGCAGACGGGGTGAAGAAGGTTCAGTCATAGCCTTCATTGTTCCAAACACGGCCTAGGCAGGGTGCACTGCACCCGGCAGCTGAGACGCACCTCGCCCCACGTGCTGAGGTCCGATTCCACACCCGTTAGCAGCGAATCCACGCTTTAGCCGCACGGAGACTCCCCTTAGCAACAGAAACTCCCGTTAGCAGTTGTTGCTAAAGCGCAGAATCCGGCTAATGGGAGTCTCGGGACAATCTGCCCTCGCCAGCGATCTGCGCTCAGTGCGGGGTGATGCGGCCCTCTTCGGGTGGGCCGAGGTGCGCGTGCTCGTTGAAGGTGATGAGCCTGCGGCCGTCGGTCTGGCTCATCGATGCGTTGACGAACTCGCTGTTGAACAGCACCACCTGCTCGATTTCGCGGACAGCCCGCGCGGCATCCGCTGTTTCAGCAGCGGACAACTTCGGCCCACCAGCAGGCCCGCCGGCCGTGTCCGCCGGGAAGCCCGCACCGAAATCAAGAAACGCCGCGGGCCCCGTTTCCTGGGTGAAGTCGTGCCCTTCCAGACCGAAGTCCAGAATCCCGGCGGTGGAAGATCCAGCCACCGGCGCCTCGAGAGCGTGTCCTGCGAAGACCTCCGGCCGGCCCGCCATGAGCCAAGCGGAGATCACCGCGGACACGCCCCCGGAGCTGATGATCAGCCCGTCGCGGCCTTCGGGCAGCCGCTCGCAGAACTCGCGGTAAGCGGCGATCACCCGACGCAG
>CABTZE010000029.1 GCA_902489215.1 uncultured Brevibacterium sp. | reverse complement strand
TCGCGTGCAGCCTGCACGGGCGGGACCATGACGATATCGCCGAGCTCCGACACGCCATCGTGGTCGCGCCCGGCCCGCTGGGCCGCCTCGCGGGCGGTGGCAACATCGAAGAGCACCCGTCCATCGACGTCATCAGGCATGAACCGTGGTCGGTGCTGCGTCCCCCACAGTGTCTGCGCCACGGTCGAGATTTCCGAGACGATCTGGGCGGCGGAGTTCCCACCGCCGACGATGACCACCCGTTGGTCGGTGTAGTCCTCGGGCGAATCGTATTCAACGGTGTGCAGCTGTCTTCCCGTGAAATCCTCACAGCCCGGATAGTGGGGGACATAGGGGCGTTGCCATGTTCCGGTGGCGCTGATGACCGCCGTGGTCTCCAGGGTGCCGGTATCGGTATCGACGAACAGCTGCCCCCGGTCCTGGTAGACATTGCTGACGTGAACCGGGCGTTGAACGGGTAGATCGTAACGGTGTTCGTACCGGGTCAGGTAGTCAACTACATGATCGGCGGTGGGAAATGACTCGCCCTTCTGCGCAGGCATCGGCCAGCCTGGCAGTGGACTGTATTCGGCGGGTGAAAACAGACGCAACGACTGCCACCCGTGCTGCCAGGCTCCGCCGGGGCCGGCGTGGTCGTCGAGAATCACGAATTCGAGACCTGCTCTGCGAAGAAAATATCCAGCGGCGAGGCCGGCCTGCCCACCGCCGATGACTACGACATCAGTCATCCGCTGCCCCCCTCAATCTTGACCGAGTAAGTCAGCCACGAGCGCCTCGATGCGGGTCTTGATGTCGTCGCGGATCAGGCGAACCGCTTCGATGCCCTGGCCTGCTGGGTCATCGAGTTCCCAGTTCTCGTAGCGCTTTCCCGGGAAGAAAGGGCATGCGTCGCCACAGCCCATTGTGATGACCACGTCTGAGTCCTGCACAGCCTCGTCTGTGAGAACTTTCGGCTGCTCGGCGGTGATGTCGAGGCCGTCTTCGCTCATCGCCTCGACCGCGATGGGGTTGATGTGTTCGGCCGGGACGGATCCTGCTGAGCGGACTTCGATGCGGTTGCCCGCATAATGGCGCAGGTAGCCGGCGGCCATTTGGGAACGTCCAGCGTTGTGGACGCACACGAATAAGACAGAGGGTTTGTGGTCAGTCATAGGGGCGGTCTCTCTTTCGATCAGCTGGTAAGGGAATCGAGTAGGGCCTGGACGCGGGACGCAAGATCGTCGCGGATGAGTGTCGCTGTTTCAGGAGAGGCCAGTGCTGGGTCGGCGACTGCCCAATCCTCGTAGCGCATCCCGGGCACGATGGGGCATGCGTCGCCGCAGCCCATCGTGATCACGACATCAGCCGCACGAATCGCGTCATCGGTCAACGGCTTTGGGAACAGTTTCCCGACGTTCTCTCCGTCCAGGCTGCTGATGAGTTCGGCGACGTTCGGGTTGATTCTGGCTGCGGGAGCCGAACCTGCGGAGCGGGCGATGACCTTACCTCCGGATAAGTGACGTGTCAGGGCCGCGGCGAGTTGGGACCGGCCTGCATTGGCGACACAGATGAAGAGGACCTGCGGAGGTGCGCTGGCTCGGTCCCGGGTGATGTCAGCCAAGCGCTGCTTCGCGAAGCGCTCGGTCAAGGGGATGAGGCAGCGAGTGGTTTTCGCCGATCGGGCCAGCGCTGTGTAGGAATCGCGCACGATGCCCGTGACGGTCTCTGGCGACACACAAGCCGACGTTGCCGACAGGTCTGCGGCCAAACGGCTGATGTGGGCATCGACGTCGACAGCACTGCCCACCATTGTTGCCTCGGGCGGCGGGTCTGGTGCGATGACGGCGGGGGCGAACTCCTCCAGTAGAGCGCTCACAGCGGCCTGGCGACCAGCGGCAATCGAATACCAGACCCAGGTGCCGCGACGTTGAGAGTCGAGCAGCCCCACTGTCTTCAGCACTTTCAAGTGATGGGAGACAGTTGGCTGGGAAACATCGGCAAGCTCTGCAAGGTCGCAGACACATGACTCTCCACGCGGATCGGTGCTGATCGCTGAGAGCATCCGCAGCCGCAGAGGATCAGCGAGTGCCTTGAGTGTGCCGGCAAGCGTCGTCGCGACGTCGAGAGCGATGGCGTGGGACGGGCCGGGGGCACACGATTCATCGGCAGACGGGGTCATAGTGGTTTCAGTCATGACGAGCTCGACTCCATGGCGTAGGGGTCGGTGCGGAACCATGCCTTCGCGGCCCAGAGTGAGACATAGACGAGGCCGACCAGAACAGGAACCTCGATGAGGGGGCCGACGACTCCAGCCAGGGCCTGGCCGCTGGTAGCGCCGAAGGTGCCGATGGCGACGGCAATCGCGAGTTCGAAGTTGTTGCCCGCTGCCGTAAACGCCAGTGTTGTGGACCGAGCGTAGCCAAGACCGAGGCTCTTGCCGAGCAGGAGGCCGGCGAACCACATCAGTGAAAAGTAGACCAGCAATGGCAGTGCGATTCGAGCGACGTCCAACGGTTGACTGGTGATCTGCTCGCCCTGGAGCGCGAAGAGCAGCACGATCGTAAACAACAGACCGTAGAGCGCCCACGGCCCCACTCGGGGAATGAACTTCTCTTCGTACCACTGACGGCCGCGACGTTTCTCGCCGATCCACCGTGAGGCGAATCCGGCGATCAGGGGGACGCCGAGGAAGACGAGGACGTTGAGAGCGATCTGGCCCATTGACACATCCAGACCCTGTGTATCAAGTCCCAACCACGTGGGCAGGACAGTGAGGTAGAACCAGCCGAGGACTGAGAACATGACGACCTGGAAGATCGAGTTGAGCGCGACCAGCACAGCGGTTGCCTCTCGGTCGCCGCAGGCGAGGTCGTTCCAGATCACGACCATGGCAATACAGCGGGCCAGGCCGACGATGATCAATCCTGTGCGGTATTCGGGGAGGTCTGGCAGGAACGTCCAGGCCAGAGCGAACATCACGGCGGGCCCGGCCAACCAGTTGAGGATCATTGACGAGATCAGCAGCTTCTTATCGCCGGTGACATCGGCGACCTTGTCATAACGGACTTTAGCGAGGACGGGATACATCATGACCAGCAAGCCAAGGGCGATGGGTACTGAGATGCCGCCGACTTCCAAATGCGAAAGAAGCTCAGAGACCCCTGGGATCAGCCGGCCGAGGAGGAGGCCCGCGATCATGGCCAGGCCGATCCAGGCCGGCAGCCACTTATCCAGCGTCGACAGGCGTGCGGGTGTTGTGTGCTGTGTAGTGGTGTCTGCAGTCATGCCGGGAGCTCCTCGATCTTGTTCACGATGTCTGGGTGCGGGTGTGCTGTGATGGGGACGTCGCGTCGTTGGCCGTCCCGGTAAATGGCGTTATCAAAAATGATGCGTGCACCAAACCGTTCGGCCTGAGCACGCGTCGCCTCCATCATCTCCGTGCCCGGGACTCCATCGGTATAGACGGCAGGGTCAGACCTGACAACCATTGCCTCTTGTATCGACACGCATCTATATTGACGCATGTCGATACAAGAGGCAATTGTCCGACCCGCCCCGGGTTTCCGAGACGCGCGGCGAACGCAAAGCTCCACCAGAAGCAGGCTCGCTTCGGGGTGCATCAAGGGTGAGGCGCGATACGGGGGCTCGCGGCTGAGTCTGTGCCGCCACACCTGGTTGGCCGCTGAGCGCACGGGCGTAATATCGTTGACCCTGTGACTCCGGAAGATCTCAAAGCAGCAATTGAACAGGCCATTCAGACTCTGGCCAACGAAGGCCTGAACCTCGCGGTTCCCGACAAGCTCACGGTCGAGCGACCCAAGAACCGCGACCACGGCGACTGGGCGGCCAACACGGCCCTTCAGCTTGCCAAACAAGCGGGAGTTCCACCTCGGGAACTGGCGGAGAAGCTCGCCGAACAGCTGCGTGCAAATCCCGGTGTCGACGCCGTGGACGTGGCGGGCCCCGGCTTCCTCAACATCACCCTCAACAAGGCGGCTGCCGGCCAGCTGGCCCTCGACATCGTCGAGGCAGGCAGCTCGTACGGGCACTCGGAGGCCTTGGCCGGAGACCCGGTCAACATGGAGTTCGTATCGGCCAACCCCACCGGTCCGCTCCACCTGGGGCACACCCGCTGGGCCGCCGTCGGCGATGCCCTGACGCGCGTCCTGCGTGCCGCCGGGGCAGACGTCACCGCCGAGTACTACATCAACGACTTCGGTTCCCAGATGGACACCTTCGCCGGCAGCGTCATGGCGCGCCTTCGCGGACAGGAAGTGCCCGAAGGTGGATATCCCGGCCAGTACGTGCAGGCAATCGCAGACACCCTGCTTGAGCGCCACCCCGAATGGGCCGACAGCGCTGATGCTGACATCTATGACCAGCTGCGCGCGGAAGCCTACGAACTGCAGTTGGCTGACATCAAAGACACGCTCACCGCATTCGGCGTTGACTTCGATGTGTTCTTCTCCGAAAAGAGCCTCCACGACGAAGGCAGGGTCGCAGATGCCGTGGCCCGCCTGCGCGAGCAGGGCCACATCTTCGACGAGGACGGTGCAGTGTGGCTGCGCACAACGGACTTCGGCGACGACAAGAACCGGGTGCTCGTCCGCGCTGACGGGAATCCCACATACTTTGCCGCTGACGCCGCCTACTACCTGTCCAAGAAGGACCGCGGCTTCGCCAAGAAGATCTACCTGCTGGGTGCAGACCACCACGGCTATGTGGGTCGCCTCAAAGCCCTGGCTGCAACTACCGGCGACGACCCGAACGAGAACATCGAGATCCTCATCGGGCAGCTCATCAGCGTCAACGGCGCGCGCCTGTCCAAGCGGGCCGGCAACATCATCGAACTGCGCGACCTCATCGAATGGCTCGGCGCAGATGCGCTGCGCTACTCGCTGGCGCGCATCCCCACCGATTCGCCGCTCACGCTCGATCCCGAGGTTCTGCGCTCAGCGTCGAACGACAACCCTGTCTACTACGTGCAGTACGCCCACGCACGGGCCTGCAGTGTGGAACGCCGGGCAGTCGAGGCGGGGGTAGAGCAGGCTCCTGTCGACCCAGCAACGCTGACCGATCCGACCGAGGCGGTTCTGCTGTCGGCACTCGCCGACTTCCCGCGCGTCGTCACCGACTCCGCAAAGCTGCGCGAACCGCACCGGGTTGCCCGCTACCTCGAATCGCTCGCCGGCAGCTTCCACAAGTGGTATGACGCCTGCCGCGTTGTGCCGCGCGCAGACGAAGAGCTCGCTGCCGTCCACGGCACGCGCCTCGTGCTTGACCGTGCAACCAAGACCGTGCTTGCCAACGGACTGCGCATGCTCGGCGTTTCAGCCCCGGAGAAGATGTAATGCCAGCTCACCCCTCGGGCGTTCTGCACGCCGGACCGTCGCCCGTCTGGCTGCCCGTGCCCACCGACGTCAACGAACTCATGGCATCGCTGTGGCCGCGCAACACCGTCAAGAACTCTGACGGCGTTCTGGAGGTCGCCGGCATTCCGGTGACGCAGCTCGCAGAGAGCTTCGGCAGTCCGCTGTACGTGCTCGACGTCGACGACTTCCGCTACCGGGCCCACAGCTTTGTCGAAGAATTCGGCTCGGCATTTGCCGCTCAGGGCATGGAAGCCCGCGCTTATTACGCCGGTAAGGCCTTCCTGTGCACCGCGGTCGCCCGCTGGGCACACGAAGAGGGCCTGGGCGTTGACACGTGCTCGCTCGGCGAAATGCGCACGGCACAGGCCGCCGGTGTTCCGGCCCAAGCGGTGGGTCTGCACGGCAACAACAAGTCCGATGACGAAATCGCCATGGCACTGGACTGGGGCATCGGACGGATCGTCATCGACTCGATCGACGAAATCGAGCGCGTCTCGCAGGCCGCCGCTGCGCGCGGAATCACCGCGCCCGTCATGCTGCGGCTGACCGTCGGGGTTGAGGCGCACACGCACAGCTTCATCGCAACAGCCCACGAAGACCAGAAGTTCGGTCTGTCCATCAGCGGGGGAGCAGCAGACCAAGCCGCCCGTGCAGTCATTGCCGACCCTCACCTCGAGTTCGTCGGCCTGCACAGCCACATCGGCTCCCAGATCTTCGAAAAAGACGGCTTTGCCCTCGCTGCACGCAGGATCATTGAGTTCTCCGCGCGTCTGCGCGAAGACACCGGCTTCGTCGTTCCCGAAATCGACCTGGGCGGCGGTTTCGGCATCCGCTACACATCGCAGGACAAACCGGTTTCGTTCAAGCAAATGGCCGCTCTGCTGGCCGCTGCGGTTGCAGAAGAATGCGACGACGCGGACTTCCCGCGCCCGGCAGTCTCCTTCGAACCGGGACGGGCAATCGTCGGACAGGCAGTGTTCTCCCTTTACACCGCTGGAACCGTAAAAGAAGTCGAAACCGAGCCCGGTATTCGCACTTATGTGTCAGTAGACGGCGGAATGAGCGACAACATTCGGACTGCTCTGTACGATGCCGACTATTCGTGCACACTGGCCTCACGGTCATCCGATGCCAAGGCGACTGTTGTCCGCGTGGTGGGCAAACACTGCGAGAGCGGCGACATCGTCGTCCGTGACGAGTTCCTGCCGGCCGATATCGGCCGCGGAGACCTCCTCGCGGTTCCCGGCACGGGTGCCTACTGCAGGCCTCTGTCCTCGAATTACAACCACGTACCGCGCCCCGGCGTAGTCGCCGTCGAAGACGGCCAGGCCGAGTGGGTGGTGCTGCCCGAGACCTACGAACAGATGTTTGCATCGGATCCCGGCTTCGCCCGGGCCAATGAGAACGGAGAACAATGAGCGCCCAGCCTCTAAAGGTAGCCCTGCTCGGAGCGGGAACTGTCGGCAGCGAAGTCGCTGACGCGATTCTCAACCGCGCCGACAGCTTCACCGAGCGCATTGGAAGCCCGCTTGAGCTCATGTCCGTCGGAGTGCGTGACACGTCGAAAGCTCGCCCCGGCATTCCAGCCGAGCTCATCACTGACGACCTCAACAAGGCGATCGAAGGCGCCGATATCGTCGTCGAGCTCATGGGCGGCCTCGAACCCGCCCGCGAGCTGCTGATCAAGGCGCTGGACGCCGGCGCTTCGGTCGTCACCGCCAACAAAGCGCTTCTGGCCAAGCACTCCGGCGAACTCTTCGCCGCCGCTGACAAGGCGAAGGTCCGCCTTGAGTACGAAGCCGCAGTGGCAGGCGCCATCCCCATCATCCGCCCCGTCGGCGACTCGCTTGCCGGTGACCGCATCACCCGCGTTCTCGGCATCGTCAACGGCACCACGAACTTCATCCTCGATGCGATGGAAGCCAAGGGGTGGGACTATGACCACGCGCTGAAGACCGCACAGGAACTGGGCTACGCAGAAGCCGATCCGACGGCCGATGTCGGCGGCCACGACGCTGCTGCCAAGGCTGCGATTCTGGCTTCGCTGGCGTTCCACAGCTCCGTGAGCATCGATGACGTTCACGTTGAGGGCATTGAGAGCATCACCGCGGACATGATTGCGACCGCCGCCAGCCAGGGCTTCACCATTAAGCTTCTGGCGATCTGCGAAAGGATCCCGGACGGCGGAATCTCGGCGCGCGTCTACCCGGCGCTGATCCCGGCAGACCACGCTCTGGCAAGCGTGGGAGGGGCGTTCAACGCCGTGTTCGTTGAAGCCGAGGCCGCCGGTGAGCTCATGTTCTACGGACAGGGAGCTGGGGGAGCCCCGACATCGTCCGCTGTGCTCGGCGACCTCGTGTCGGTTGCTCGTCGCAAGGTGCTCGGCGGTGCCGGACAGTACCGCAAGCTCGAAGGCGATTCCCTGCCGATCGTCCCGATTGACGACATCACCACCCGCTACCACATCACACTGGCCGTGCAGGACCGCCCGGGCGTGCTGCACACCGTGACCGAGGTGTTCCTTGACCAAGAGGTATCCATCAAGCTGGTCGAACAGACCAGCCTTGACGACGCGGCTGACCCGCGCGCCAAACTCGTGGTGGCAACGCACAGTGCGAGCGAATCCGCTCTCGCGGCGACCGTTGAGCGGCTGCGCGCGCTCGACGTGGTAGATGACGTCGTGTCGATTCTGCGCATCGAAGGACAGTGAGAAAGACCATGGCACACCAGTGGCGCGGGGTCGTGACCGAATACCGCGAACACCTTGCAATCGATCCGCAGGCCCAGCCTGTTTCGCTCGGCGAGGGCGGCACCCCGCTGATCTTCGCTGAGAAGCTCTCGGCGCACACCGGCGCTGAGGTCTACGTCAAATATGAGGGAATGAACCCCACCGGTTCGTTCAAGGACCGCGGTATGACCGCCGCGATCACCGCAGCCAAGGCCGCGGGCGCAAAGGCCGTCATCTGCGCTTCAACCGGCAACACTTCGGCATCGGCAGCCGCCTATGCGACGAAGGCCGGCATGACGTGCGCGGTTCTAGTGCCGAAGGGCAAGATCGCTCCCGGCAAAATGAGCCAGGCCGTTGCTCATGGCGCTCAGCTTCTGGAAGTCGACGGCAACTTCGATGACTGCCTGACACTGTGCCGCAAGCTGTCGGAGTCCTACCCGGTTCACCTTGTCAACTCGGTTAACCCCGATCGTATCGAAGGCCAGAAGACAGCCGCCTTTGAAGTTGTCGATGCTCTCGGCAAGGCACCGGACATTCACGCGCTGCCCGTGGGCAACGCCGGCAACATCACGGCCTACTGGAAGGGCTACACCGAGTACGCCCAGAAGGGCCTGGCTGAATCGACCCCGCACATGTGGGGCTTCCAGGCTGCCGGCGCGGCTCCGCTTGTCACCGGCCACCCGGTTGACGAACCGGAGACGATTGCAACCGCCATTCGGATCGGCAACCCCGCATCGTGGGACAAAGCGATTGCGGCCCGTGACGAATCGGGCGGTCTTATCGATTCGGTGGAAGACGAGCAGATCATCCGCGCTCACCGTCTGCTGTCCTCAACCGAGGGCATCTTCATCGAGCCAGGTTCGGCCGCCTCGATCGCCGGACTGCTGAAAATGCACGAAGCCGGACGGGTGCCTCAAGGTGCTGTCATCGTGTGCACCGTCACCGGACATGGACTCAAAGACGCAGACTGGGCGCTCAAAGCGGCAGAAGGCGAATTCGAAGCCAAGAGTGTGCCCGTTGACGCTGTCAGCGCGGCCCGTGCACTGGGCCTGGAGAGCTGATAATGCCCTACAGCATCGAGGTCTCGGTCCCTGCGACGTCGGCCAACCTGGGCCCCGGGTACGACACTTTCGGGCTCGCCCTCGACATTGCCGACGAAGTGGTGGCGGAGCTTCACCCCGAGCGGGTTGACCTCGACAGCTGTGTTGAGGTCACCGGGCAGGGCGACGGTCAGGTGCCCACCTCCTCGGACCACTTGATCCACAGGGTCGTGCGCGAAGTGCTCGATCACCACGCTCACGGTGCGCTGGCCGACCGGCTGACTCTGCGCTGTTCCAATGCGATTCCGCATTCGAGGGGGATGGGGTCATCGGCTGCCGCTGTTGTCGCGGGAATCTCGATTGCCGATGCTCTTCTTGCCTTCGCGGGACGAGGCGAACTGACTGAAGCTGAAAGGCTCGCCTGGGCGGTTCATTACGAGGGGCACGCTGACAACGCCGCGCCGGCTCTGTTCGGTGGGGTGTCCATCAGCACACTCGACCGCGACGGCAATCCTCGGTCGGTGTCAGTCCCGGCCCACCCGGCTGTGCGAGCAGTGCTCATCGTGCCGGACACGAAGCTGGACACCGACTATGCGCGTTCGTTCATTCCCGAACAGATTCCGCACGCTGACGCGGTGGCGAACTCGGCAGCGGCGGCACTGTTCGTCCATGCGATCGGCCGCGATCCGTCGCTGCTGTTCGCCGCGACAGAAGACCGCCTGCACCAGGAGTACCGCAGGCCGGCGATGCCGGAAACACTGGCTCGGGTCGATGCGCTGCGCGCACACGGACTCGCCGCGGTTGTTTCGGGTGCAGGGCCGACGGCGCTCGTTCTGGGCACCGGGGAAAACCTGCGCGAAGAAGTTGTTTCTGTCCTCGGCGACGATGACGCCGAGGTCATTGCAGCTTCGATAGCAGACTTCGGAGCGACCATCACCCGAACCGATGCATAAAGGGAATCCGCGCGCCGCTCATCGGCGCGCGGATTCGCTTTAGCGCGATTTTTCGCGTTATGCTTGACACGTTCTTCCGCAGCGCTCCGCTGTGATGTTCGGATCGACAGATTCTGTCTCCGATGAAGAACAGTCACCTCAGCACCCACGCTGGTGCTTTCACAGTCACTTTCATGTGCAGACCATTGCTGAATGCCTCTGTGTGCTTCAGCCGAACGAGGGAGAAGGAACCTTCGTGTCAGAAAACACTGACTTCAACCATTCCGGAAGCCTGTCCGCACTTCGCCTGCCGCAGCTGCAGGAAATGGCAGCAGGATTGGGAATCAAAGGCTACCGCCGACTTCGCAAGAGCGACCTGATCGACGCGATTCTCCAGGCTCAGGGCGGGGCCGCGCAGACCGGTGCTGACAAGGCAGCCGGCGAAGATAAGAATAAGAGCTCGGACGCTTTCTCGGATAAACCGGGCAGCGCCGACAACAACAAGCATGACGAACGCGAGGAACCGAAAGCCGAAGCCAAGGCTGATGGTGCAGACTCCGCCGAACAGGGCGGCGATGACAACGGCCGTTCGCGCCGTCGCAGCCGTGGAGGCAAGCGCGGAGACAACAACGCGGAAGAATCCTCGAAGTCCGGCGACGGCCAGCATGGCGATAAGAACCGCGGTGACAACAACAGCCGCGACGACAAGAACCGTGACAACAATGGCCACAGCGATAAGAACCGCGGCGACAAAAACGACCGCGATGACAAGCAGGGTCACAAGAACAACCGCAATGGTCGTGGTCGCAAGAACCACGGCGATGACGGCGAGAACAATAACCGCGACGACAAGAACCGCGGCAGCAACGACAACCGCGGCAACCGTCAGGATGACGGCGGCCGGGATGGCAACAACGATCGCGGCCGACGCGGTCGTGGTCGTGACCGCAAGCGCCGTCGCGGTGACGACGACCTGCGTCCCGACGATGTTCTCATCCCCGTCAGCGGCATCCTCGACGTGCACGACAACTACGCGTTCCTGCGCACTTCCAGCTACCTGCCGGGCCAGAACGACGTCTACGTGTCGAACAACATGGTCAAGCGCAACGGACTGCGCAAGGGCGACGCCGTTGTCGGCGCAATTCGTCAGCAGCGCGAAGGCGAACGCAACAACCGTCGTGAAAAGTTCGATGCGCTTGTCCGCCTTGACTCCGTCAACGGTCTGTCGGTTGAAGACGCCAAGCGCCGTGTGAACTTCTCGAAGCTCACTCCGCTGTATCCGCAGGAGCGCCTGCGGATGGAGACCACCTCGTCGAACGTCACGCAGCGGATCATCGATCTCGTTGCTCCCATCGGCAAGGGCCAGCGCGGTCTGATCGTCGCTCCGCCGAAGGCCGGCAAGACCACGATCATGCAGCAGATTGCCAACGCTGTGAAGACCAACGACCCCGACGTCCACCTCATGGTCGTTCTGGTTGACGAACGTCCTGAGGAAGTCACGGACATGACGCGTGCTGTCGACGGCGAAGTCATCGCTTCGACCTTCGACCGGCCCGCAGAGGACCACACGGCAATTGCCGAACTCGCGATTGAGCGTGCCAAGCGCCTTGTAGAAATGGGCCAGGACGTAGTTGTCCTCCTGGACAACATCACCCGCCTGGGCCGCGCCTACAACCTGGCGCAGCCGGCATCTGGCCGCATCCTGTCCGGTGGTGTCGACGCAAACGCCCTCTACCCGCCCAAGCGCTTCTTCGGTGCTGCGCGGAACATCGAGGGCGGGGGATCACTCACGATTCTGGCTACCGCTCTCGTTGAGACCGGTTCGAAGATGGACGAAGTCATCTTCGAAGAGTTCAAGGGCACCGGCAACATGGAGCTTCGCCTGTCGCGCAGCCTCGCCGACAAGCGCATCTTCCCGGCTGTTGACGTCAACGGCTCGGGAACGCGCCGCGAAGAGAACCTCATGGCCGCCGAAGAGCGCAAGATCATGTGGCGCCTGCGCCGCGTGCTCGCCGGTCTTGAACAGCAGCAGGCTCTTGAGCTTCTGCTCTCAAAGCTGAAGGAAACCCAGAACAACGCTGAGTTCCTCATGCAGGTGCAGAAGACCACCCCGCTGCCGAAAGCCGCCTCTGACGACTGATGGCGCTTGACTCTTCGCAGCTGGAAGCCAGTGTCCGCTCGCTCATCGACGAGCACGACCGGATCGAGGCGGAACTCGCCGATCCGGACGTGCTCGCCGATGCGGGGCGGACCCGCAAGCTGACCAGGCGATACTCCGAGCTTGGCCAGGTCAAAACCTGCGTCGATGCGATTGACGCGGCTCGCAGCGACCGTGCGGCTGCCGCTGAGCTTGCCGAAGAGGACAGCTCTTTTGCCGAAGAAGCACACCGCTTGGACGGTGTGATTGCCGATCTCGAAGAGCGACTGCGAGAACTGCTCGTTCCCAAAGATCCCGATGACGTCCGCGATGCTCTTCTGGAGGTCAAAGCCGGCGAAGGCGGCGATGAATCCGCCCTGTTCGCTGCTGACCTTGTCAACATGTACCGGCACTGGGCGTCCAACCGGGGTTGGAGCGTTGAGGTTCTCGACTCCACGGAAACCGCTTTGGGCGGTTGGAAGGACATCACCTTGGCCGTCAAGTCGCGCGAAGGCGGCGTCTACGGCTGGATGAAGTTCGAAGGCGGGGTGCACCGCGTGCAGCGGGTTCCCGTGACGGAATCGCAGGGACGCATCCACACATCTGCCGCCGGCGTCATGGTGTTTCCTGAAGTCGACGAACCCGACGAGATCCGCATCGACGACAACGATCTGCGGATCGACGTCTACCGTTCGTCTGGACCCGGTGGCCAGTCGGTCAACACGACAGACTCCGCGGTGCGCATCACCCACCTGCCCACGGGAATCGTCGCCAGCTGTCAGAACGAGAAATCGCAGCTGCAGAACCGCGAGGCGGCTATGCGGATCCTTCGTGCGCGCCTGCTGGCCAAGCAGGCCGAAGAGGCAGCCGCAGAAGCCCAGAGCGCGCGCCGCTCACAGGTTCGCTCGGTGGACCGTTCGGAACGCGTCCGCACCTACAACTTCCCAGAAAACCGCATCGTCGACCACCGGACCGGGTACAAGGCCTACAACCTCGACCAGGTTCTTGACGGCCGCTTGGACGAGGTTGTCGAATCTCTGCGCGCGGCTGAACGGGCTGAGCGGCTCGAGGAGATCGGCTGATTGTCTTCTGATCCGCTCCGCGCTCGGCAGATTCTGTCTTCCGCAGCCGCTCGGCTGCGCCGCGCGAACATCGAAGCCTACGATGCGGAGGCTCGCCTTCTTCTGGCCTGGGCCTGGGGGAGTGAGGCCAAGGAGCTGTCGCTGAAGCTCCTGTCGGATCCAGCTGTTCCCGACGATGTTCTGGATCGGCTTGAAGATGCGCTGACACGCCGGAGCGAACGAGTGCCGCTTCAGCACATCACCGGACAGGCTCCCTTCCGACACCTCGACCTGGCTGTCGGCCCCGGTGTTTTCATTCCCCGCCCCGAAACTGAGCTTCTCGCCCAGTGGGGCATTGACTTTCTGCGCAGCCGACCCCGCGGCAGCCGGCAGGTGCTGGATCTGTGCACCGGCACCTCGGCGCTGGCCCTGTCTTTGGCGACCGAGGTGGGAGGCACCTCGGCAACCGGCATCGAACTGAGCCCGACCGCCTACAAGTGGGCACAGAAGAACATTGAGAATCACGCTGAAGTGCTCAGCCGCTGTGGTTCGCAGTGCGCAGTCGTCCAGGGTGACGCCCTGCAGTTCTTTCCGGAGTCCCCGGTCGACCTCGTGGTGTCGAACCCGCCTTATGTCGACCGTGCGCGCCAGCCGAAGCTGCCGGAAGTCGAGGCTGATCCCGAGATCGCCCTGTACGGCGGGGGAGAGGACGGCATGGATTTTCCCCGCGCACTCATCGCTCACGCGGTGAAGATCGCAGCTCCCGGTGGCGCTCTGGCCGTCGAACACGCCGAGTATCAGGGGCGCCAGATGCACGCCGCTTTCGCCCAAGCGGGCTTTGAACGGGTGGAAGTCCACCGCGACTACACTGGCAGGGAACGTTTCACCACCGGCTTCACACCACACGAGGAGACCCATGTCGAGGCACTATGACCTTCGCAGCTCAGAGGTGCATGACCTCGTGATAGCCGAAGCCGCACGGGTCATCGAAGACGGCAAGCTCATCGTGCTGCCCACAGACACCGTCTACGGTGTCGCTGCCGACGCCTTTTCACCCGAAGCGGTTGAGCGCCTCCTTGAAGCCAAGGGCCGCGACCGCACCATGCCGCCGCCCGTGCTCATCGCCCGCCCGGAAACCCTCATGGGAATCGCCGAGGGCGTCGACGCTGCAACCATGGCGCTCACAGCAGAGTTCTGGCCCGGGGCGCTGACAATAATCTGCCGCGCGCAGCCCATGCTCGACTGGGACCTCGGCGACACCCACGGCACAGTGGCTGTACGCATGCCCGACCACGAACCGGCGCTCGACGTGCTGCGCCGCACCGGCCCACTCGCTGTTTCATCAGCCAACACACACGGTCAGCCGGCGGCGGTGACAGTTGAAGACGCTGAAGAGATGCTGGGAGAGAACATCGAGGTGTACCTCGACTCCGGTGCTGCTGCAGGGCAGGGGGCGTCGACCATCATCGACATGACCGCACAGCCGCCGCGCGTTGTGCGCTCGGGGCCCATTTCCTACGCGGCGCTGGCAGAGCACGTGCCGAACCTGCTCGACGTCGGCCAGGAGCCGGAAGATCCCGAGGTGCCTGCTGAGGGAGCCGCTGCTGACCGGGCGCCCGCTGCCGGAGAGGCCGATAGGGACGGCTGATGCGCGTCTACCTGTTCATCGTCGTCGTGTCGGCCATCGTGTCCTATCTTGTGACGCCCATGGTCCGACGCGTGGCCGAACGCGGACTCATCTTCTCGCCGCTGCGCGACCGCGACGTCCACTCGGTGCCCACACCCAGGCTCGGCGGGGTCGCCATTTACGCAGGCGTGCTCGTGGGACTGCTGTTCGCATCCCAAACGCCGTTCCTGCGGCATCTGTTCGACAATCCCGCTCCCATCATCGGCGTTGCCGGCGCCGGAGGTCTTCTGGTGCTCATCGGCGTCATCGATGACATCTGGGACATCAACTGGGCTGCGAAGCTCGCCGGACAGGCGCTTGCCGCAGGGTTTATGGCGCTCAACGGCGTGGCAATGCTGTCGATCCCGTGGGTGGACATCATCGTGGGATCGCCGCGCATGTCCGTCATTCTCACTGTGTTCGTCGTTCTGGTCACCATCAACGCCGTCAACTTTGTCGACGGACTCGACGGACTTGCCAGCGGCGTCGTGACAATCGGCGGCATTGCCTTCTTCATCTACAGCTATCAGCTGGCAGTGGACACGAGCCCCGCCAGCTACGCGAACCTGGCTTCGCTCATCATCGCCCTTCTCGTGGGCGCCTGCATCGGCTTCCTGCCGCACAACTTCAACCCCTCCCGAATCTTCATGGGTGACTCAGGCTCGATGCTCATCGGCCTTCTGCTGGCCGCATCGACAATTCGCGTCACGGGACAGGTCGATCCCGCGCTTCTGTCCAATGAGCGCGTCTTCGCCGCCTACATGCCGATCATCCTGCCCCTCGCCGTTATGGCGCTGCCGCTCATCGACCTCTTCCTGGCTGTTGTCCGGCGAATGGCGGCAGGGAAGTCGCCGTTCAGCGCGGATGCCAAGCACCTTCACCACCGCATGTTGCGCCTGGGCCATTCACACGCGCGCGCAGTTCTCATCATGTACCTGTGGACAGCGGACTTCGCTTTCGGTGCGATCGGCTTCCTGCTGTTTCCAACAGACATCGTCATCATTGTTGTGGGCATCAGCCTTCTCATTACACTCGCGGTCACCTTCTATCCGGTGATCGCCCGGCGTCGCTATCGAAGGGAAATCACAAGATGAGCCAGCAGTCCACCAGCGCACAGGCCGTCACCCGGCTCATGCAGCGCATTCTCCTCTTCAGTGCGATCGCTGGTGTCGCCATTGCACTGGTCGGTGCGCTCATCGGGGGACTGACGGTGGGTATGAGCGGTGTCTACAGCGCGCTCATCGGTGCGGCTGTCGCCTTTGTGTTCTTCGGCATCACCGCGGTCATCATGCTGTTCACGGCCGACGCCGGACCGGCAGTCACGGCTGGTGCGGCAATGGGCGGCTTCCTCGTCAAGATCGTGCTTCTCTTCGCAGTGATTGCGATTCTCTCCGGAAAAGACTTCTATCATCCGATGGTTTTGTTCATCACGCTTGTCGCAGGCGCAGTGGCGTCCCTTGCGATTGAAACGTGGGCGGTGCAGAACGCACGAATTCCGACCGTTGATCCGACGCTCGGGAAACGCGAGTGAGTTTTGAATCATAAGTCTCGCTTGGTAGGATTCAGACAAACCGCGATGATTCCACTGGGAATCGTGTGTGTTTTTCTGGAGCCCGCTCGAGTGGCTCTGCGAACACATCGACCATCCGCATATGGCCACAGCATGCGTGCGTGCGCCCTGAGCTTTGGGAGTTAGCCCTGTTTAACGCGTCAGCTCTGACTTCACCTATGTCCCTCGTCGCAGAGGGAGGAGGCTTCCACGCACCAGGGCTCGAAGAGTTCTTCCCCAGCGCTGTGCTCTTCGCCGGGACCCCCTTCGAACTCAACCGGATCATGATCATCCGGATCGCAGTTGCCCTCCTCATGGTGCTTGCCTTCTGGCTGATGCTGCGCGGAGGCCGCCTGGTTCCAACCCGCGCTCAGTCGATCGCGGAAATGGCTCTTGAGTTCTGCCGCAAGGGAATCGCCCACGACATCCTCGGCAAGAAGGACGGCGACCGCTTCTTCCCTCTGATCGCCGTCATCTTCCTGACTGTCTTCTGCATGAACATCACGGGCATCATCCCGTTCCTCAACATTTCGCCGAACTCGAACATCGGCATGCCGCTGGTGCTGGCCGTCGTAGCCTACTTCGTGATGATCGGCGCCGGAATCAAGGCCCAGGGCGGTGGCAAGTACCTCAAGAGCCAGCTGTTCCCGGCCGGTGTTCCGCCGCTCATGTACATCATCGTGACCCCGATTGAGTTCGTCTCGACCTTCATCGCC
>CABTZE010000028.1 GCA_902489215.1 uncultured Brevibacterium sp. | reverse complement strand
GGGCCAACACCTCGATCTCTGATGTGCGCGTGCAGACACCCCAGTCGAACATCACCTCGGGCTCAGATGTGTCAGCCGAGCTGCCGGTCGACACTGCTGCCGTCGTGGTTTCGGACGGCAAGATCGCACGGGTTCGCGGAAATTCCTTCGAACCGGTTCCCAACTCGCCGAAAGTGTCCGACAAGGCCCTTCCCGCACAGGCCTATAACGGGCGCACCCACTACTTCACGAGCGAGAACCGCAAGCAGATCGAGCGCTTCAGCGCGGAAAAAGACGTCGAAACTCTCATCACCGGAAAAGACTTCGTGGGTGTCAGCGTTGACCGTTTTGAATGGGTCTACACCGCCGAAGCCAAATCGGCTGAGATCCGCGCCGTGGGCAAAAACGGCGAACTCGTAAAGATAGCGGTGCCGTTTGCCAAAGACCGCACCATCAAGCGAATCGCAGTTTCCCGCGAAGGCAGCAGGCTGGCCGTCCTGTCCTCGGCCTCGGACGGCACCCGCATCGACGTCGCAGGAATCGTACGCTCCCGAGGAGGTAAACCCGACCGTCTGACCACCGGGGCGCCGCTGACGGTCGGGCAGAAATTCGACCAGGTCACGGACTTCAGCTGGGCCGGCGGATCCTATCTGGCGGTCCTGTCGGCGGATGACGCTTCGGCAAGCGCACACCGCATGTGGGTCGGCGGGCCGTCCGTTGGCCTGGGTGCGATTTCCGGCGGCCTGACGATTTCAGCTGCCGGCGACCTCGGCAGTATGCGGGTTGGGGCTGAGAACGGCGATGTCTACACGTACACGTCCGGGACGTGGCAGCGAATCGTCGGTGCAAAGGCCTGGAACCCCATGTACCCGGGCTGACCGTGAATCTGCTGTCCGACATCGCCGATCTGCTACTGCCGCGCGTGTGCGCCGGCTGTGGGATCGAAACCGTGTCGCTGTGCGGCGACTGCATCGAAGCTCTCGACGGGCCCGTCGTGCGCAGCCAACCGCGCTTCGGCCACCTCCCGGTCAGCGGGGCGGGCGTGTACGACGGAGTGCTGCGGCACGTGCTTGTGTCCTACAAAGAAGACGGCAGACGGGACATCGTGGCCGTTCTGGGACTTCTGCTGGCCCGTGCCGTCGTCGATTCCCTGCAGAACAGCCAGGTTGACGACAAGCCGGTGGTCCTCGTTCCGGTGCCGTCGTCACCGTCCGCTGTGCGCAGGAGAGGCGGCAACCACGTTGCCGCATTGGCTGAATCGGCAGTTCAGATGCTGCGCTCCGACGGTCTGCGGGCCGGGTGCGCCGATGTTCTCACCGTCAGCCGTCACCGCGATCAGGTGGGCTTCGGCAGTGCCGCGAGGAAGGCGAATGTCGAAGGCACGCACGCCGTCGCCCGCGAGCACGTTCACCTGGTGCGAAAGTGGAGCGGGCAGGCGAAGGTGATCGTCGTCGACGACATTTCAACCACGGGGGCAACGGGTGCCGAATCGACACGGGCGCTCATGAACGCGGGGTGCACGCCGGATGGACTCGCGGTTATCGGAATCGCACGGGGCAGCTCTCGTCAGCCCGAGCTGGATGCGGTTTAATGAAGGTGACCATCGTTTTTGATGGTTTCCCGACGTCAAAGGAGAGTACGATGGACATCGTCGTCAAGGGACGCGGTCTTGCGATCTCGGACAGCTTCCGCACTCACATCGAGGACAAGATCTCCAAGGCCGAAAAGCTCAGCCCTGATGCCCAGGCCGTTGAAGTCAACATCACCCACGAAGAAAGCGTGCGTCGTCCGGACGAAGCGTTCCGCGTGGAAATCACCGTGTTCAGCAAGGGAGCGGTTCTGCGCGCCGAAGCGCACGCCTCTGACAAGTACGCGGCACTCGACCTCGCTTGGGCGAAGCTCCTTGAGCGTCTGCGCCGGGCACGCGATCGCCGCAAGATCGCACGCAAGGGCGGTCACCGTCGCCAGTCGACAGGTGAAGCATTCGCCGACATGCCCGCTGTCGACGCTCCGGCAGCTGCCGGAGCGGAAGAAGACAGTGCGCTGGCAGTCGACGACGCTGCCGACGCCGAAGAATCCGACCCGACCAACGGCCGCATCCAGGCCGAAGGCGATTCTCCGGTTCTGCTGCGCGAGAAGACCTTCCCCGCTGAGCCGATCGGCATCGAAGAGGCTCTCAACCGCATGGAAATGGTCGGCCACGACTTCTACCTCTTCATTGACGAAGACACCTCGCAGCCGTCTGTTGTCTACCGCAGGCGCGGCTGGAGCTACGGTGTGATCGCACTGGATGACTCCAAGAGCAGCTGAACCTCAGCCCTGTAGAAGCGGCGCGGCGGGTGCCTCACGGCATCCGCCGCGCTTTGCTTTTCGTGGTCGGAATGCGTCGGTGCTGACGGTCTGAGGGTGATGATGCGCGCCGGCCCGTCCGGTCCGCTGACTGTCTGCGCGACAGCTGACGGTCTGCGCGTTAGACTTGTCGGGCGAATGTCGAGATTGGATGCGCAAAGACGGACAGAGGAGAAACGTGGCCAACATCCTTGAGAAGCTGCTTCGGTTCGGCGAAGGACGCACCCTGAAGAGGCTCCGGAACTACGCCACGGCGATCAACAACCTGTCCGACGAATACAGCGACATGACAGACGCGCAGCTGCGCGAGGAAACCGACCGCTACAAGGCACGCGTTGCCGACGGCGAAAGCCTTGACAAGCTTCTGCCCGAGGCTTTTGCGGCTGTCCGCGAAGCATCGACGCGCACGGTCGGACTGCGCCACTTCGATGTGCAGCTCATGGGCGGTGCCGCCCTGCACATGGGCAATATCGCCGAAATGAAGACCGGTGAAGGCAAGACGCTCGTTGCGACAGCACCGTCGTATCTCAACGCGCTCACCGGCAAGGGCGTACACGTCGTGACGGTCAACGACTACCTGGCCAGCTACCAGTCAGAACTCATGGGACGTGTGTTCCGGTTCCTCGGAATGGAAACCGGCTGCATCATGTCGAACATGGCTCCCTCTCAGCGTCGCAAGCAGTACGCCGCTGACATCACCTACGGCACGAATAACGAATTCGGCTTCGACTATCTGCGCGACAACATGGCGCTGGAAGTCGCCGACATGGTCCAGCGCGGACACAACTTCGCAATCGTCGACGAAGTCGACTCGATCCTCATTGACGAAGCGCGCACCCCGCTCATCATTTCGGGTGCCGCAGAAGGCGATGCCAACCGCTGGTTCGGCGAATTCGCCACGATCGTCAAGCGCCTCAAACTTGACCGCGACTACGAAGTCGACGAAAAGAACCGCACGGTCGGCATTCTCGAACCCGGTATTGAGCGGGTTGAGAACTACCTCGGCATCGGAAACCTCTACGACGAAGACCACACGTCGCTCATCAGCTTCCTCAACAACTCAATCAAGGCCAAGGAACTGTTCAAGCGCGACAAGGACTACGTCGTCCTTGACGGCGAAGTCATGATCGTCGACGAACACACCGGTCGTATTCTGCCCGGACGGCGCTACTCGGAAGGTCTGCACCAGGCGCTGGAAGCCAAGGAGAACGTCGAAGTTCAGGCCGAGAACCAGACGCATGCGACGATCACGCTGCAGAACTACTTCCGTCTGTACGACAAACTGTCGGGCATGACCGGTACGGCAGAAACCGAAGCGGCCGAATTCAACTCGACCTACAAGCTCGGCGTTGTGCCGATCCCCACGAACAAGCCGCTGCTGCGCGAAGACAAGCCCGACCTCGTGTACCGCAATGAAAAGGTGAAGTTCGACGCGGTCGTCGAAGACATCGCCGAGCGCCACGAAGAGGGCCAGCCGGTGCTGGTGGGTACCACGAGTGTCGAGAAGTCCGAGTACTTGTCCGGGCTTCTGGCAAAGCGGGGCATTCGCCACGAGGTTCTCAACGCCAAGAACCACGCGCGCGAAGCCTCGATCGTCGCAATGGCCGGTGTGAAGGGCGCCGTTACGGTTGCGACCAACATGGCCGGCCGTGGTACCGACATCATGCTCGGCGGCAATGCCGAGCACATTGCTGTGGCAGAAATGGAGAAGCGCGGCCTCGACCCGGCCGATGATTCCGAAGAATACGAAGCCCAGTGGCCGGCGGTTCTCGAAGCAGCTGAAAAGCAGGTCGAGGAAGCTGCGGAGGAAATCCGCGAGCTCGGAGGCCTCTACGTTCTGGGCACCGAACGCCACGAATCTCGCCGCATCGACAACCAGCTGCGCGGACGCTCCGGCCGTCAGGGTGACCCCGGCGAATCGCGCTTCTACCTGTCGATGCGAGATAACCTCATGCGCCTGTTCGGCGCCGGAGCCGCTGAACGCGCACTCGCTCTTGCGAACACTCCCGAAGACGAACCGCTTGAATCGAAGATGGTCAGCCGTGCAATCCTGTCGGCGCAGAACCAGATCGAGCAGCGGAATGCGGAACAGCGCAAGAACGTCCTGAAGTACGACGACGTTCTCAACCGCCAGCGCACCGTCATCTACGACGAACGCCAGCGTGTTCTCGAAGGCGACGACTTCGAAGACCAGATTCACGACTTCCGCGACGATGTTCTGCGCGCCTATGTCGATGGGGCAACGGTCGGAGATCCCGACGATTGGGAAATCGACAAGCTGTTCGTTGCCCTGCAGGACCTCTACGCCACCTCGATTACGCCGGAAGATCTCTACGAGGATGCTGGCGGCAAGAACAGCCTCAGCCGCGAAAAGATCCTCGAAGAAGTTCAGGCGGACGCCGATCTCGCCTACGAGAAGCGCGAAGAAGAACTCGGCTCAGAAGCGCTGCGCCAGCTTGAGCGCCGCGTACTGCTGACCACTATCGACAAGCGCTGGCGCGAGCACCTGTACGAAATGGACTACCTGAAGAACGGCATCGGCCTGCGGGCTATGGCACAGCGCGACCCCCTCGTGGAGTATCAGCGCGAGGGCTTTGAGATGTTCACCCGGATGCAGGACGGCATCAAGGAAGACGCTACGCGTCTCGTCAACAAGCTGCAGGTGCAGGTCAAGACCGTCAAGAGCGACGAAGTCGAAGTCGAGTCGGACGTCTTCCGCACCAAGCTGCCGAAGCTGACGCTGGCAGGCCCCAGCGAATCCGGAGAAAGCGAAGCGCGTTCCGATAGCGCATCGGATGACGACGGCGGTTCCGGCAATCGCGCCGAACGCCGCAAGAAGAAAAAGCGTCGCTGAGGTCTTAGCCTGAGCGCTGACGAGCCCCCGTGCTGCGAATCGCAGTTCGGGGGCTCGCTGTTTGTGTCCGTGTCGGTTGTGCGAGAGTATTCGATGTCGGTTCAAGCCGTCAGATACTCGCGGACGATCCATCGGTCGCGATTCTTCTCCAAACGCAGCGCGCAGGCTTTTGTGCGGGGACGAAGCGCAATCGACACAGCAGCTTCTATGACGTTCGGCGCTGGTGAGCTCAAGCGCGGCCGCCCGATGCCGCGAATGTAGTCAACCTGCTGTTCGGATTGCAGCGCGCGTCGCATGCGCAGTGCAGAGACTACGGAGCTGCGCACCTCCGGGGCGAGCCAGCGTTCAATGGACTGCAGGGTCCGCACACCGTATTCGACTTCGGTCAAAGCGGTGACGATTGAGCGCACAAAGGCGGCTGCGGCTGCTGCTTCTCGCTGTTTTTCGGCTGCCGTCAGCGCTTCGGGAGTCGGTGGGCGCTTCTTGGCTGCGCGGGCGCGAGGCGTGGTGGGTCGGGTCAAGGTGAGCGGTTCGGCGGTCATGGCAGCTCCAGTTCGGTGTCAGGGTAGATGAGGTCGGGGTTGCCGTTCAGAATGTCGGCGTTGGCTTGGCTGATTGCAGCTGCGCGTTCGGCCGTTGACTGTCCGGGCTTCGGGTGGGCGATGGCGATCTTCCAGATGCTGTCGCCCTTATTGACTGTTACGCGCTGAGGCGATTCGGTTTTCGGGGCTGTGTCCTCGGCGTCTTTGCCGTGCACGCCCTGTTTGCTCCGTTCGGATTGAGGCTCGTGCCGCTTCGATTCTTTCGTCTGCGTCCGAGGCGGAACTGGGTCGGGCTCTTGCGTTGGCCAGCTGGGGTCGGCCGGTGGGCCTGTGCTCGGCTCGGGGTAGGGGGTGTCGCCCGGCGGCGAAGTCGGCCAGTGCGGAGGAGGTGTGTCCACGCCAACGGTTTGGGGTACGGGCTCCGCCTGTGCGGGCGAATTGTGGTCCGGTGCCGCATGGGCTGTTCCGGCTGCGAGGACGACCGCTGTCATGGAGGCGGCTGATGCTTTCAGTGCGGCGGGTGCGATCCTGCGCGCCCACGTTGCGAGTGCGACTGCGCCCGGCAGGCCGATGAGGTCGAAGGCTCGGGCCACTGCAATGAGCAGTAGGGACAGCTGAAGGCGAAGACCGGCAAGGACTGCCGCGCAGAGTGCTGTTATGACGACCGCGGCGCCGATGTCTGCGTTGAGCGCTCGGTCTGCGAAAGAGGGGCCCGCGGTCAGCGCTGCTGTGCATATGAGCAGGTGCAGGGCAGATGCTCCCACATGGATTTCCGTTGGCTTCATGTTCACTCCTTTGTGATCATCTGACACCAAAATACATGAACCGTCGCTAAGTGCAAGAATGTTCGAATAAGTTCGAATAAAATCTTTTCTATGGCCGCGCTGTGTGACCGAGGGCACAATGTGTCTATGGATCGTTTTGATGAGCTTTTTGCTGATTTGGAGGGGCAGGCCGCTGCTGAAAGGGTGCGCGAGCGCGAAGGCGAGTTCGGTGATCTCGTTGCCGAGAGCTTCTACGAGGTCACTTTCGTTGAGCGGTTGGCCGGTGCTGTCGGTGAGCACATTGACCTGCGCACCGCCTCCGGCCAGGTTTCCGGCGTGCTGACGTCGGTGGGCGAGGGGTGCTGCTGCGTTGACGGCGGAGTCCTCGTGATGCTCGCGGCTGTTGAGGGTGTTGCGCTGAAGCCGCGTGAGCATGCGGTGCAGGGGCGCTGGCGATCTGCGCGCTCAATTCTGGGGCAGTGGTGTGCCGAGCGCGCGCAGGTGCGGGTTGAGACTGCTGGAACGGCGCTTGAGGGGATGCTGCACGCTGTTGCGCGGGACTATCTGCAGCTGCGCAGACGAGGTGCCTTTGAGCTGGTGCCTCTGCGCAGGATCTCTGTGGTTCGGGTGCTCCAGTAGGGGTGGTGGGCAGGCGCGCTCACACGTCAGTGCCGGCTTCGATTTCCTGTTGGGTCTGGGTGTACATGCGCTGAATGTACTTTTCGATTTCAGCCTTTTCGACGCGCCACTGGCCGCGGCCGCCGACCTTGATGGCCCGCAGTTCGCCGGAGCGGACGAGCGCGCGAGCCCCGGCGGTCGAGATGCTGAGCATTTCGGCGACATCGGTGAGGGGAAGGAATCGTGTTTCGACGACCATTCTGGGCTCCTTGGTCTGGTGGCCAACCGCAAAGGGTGGGCGCGGACGGTGCGTCCGTGTATATTCAGAGAAGAATATTCTGCAAACTGCATCAAATGATAGCAAATTGCACCTAACGGCAGATAAATCGATCAATGGAGATCTGATGCACACTGCACCTCGCTTCCGCACGCCCAAACTGCGCGACCCGCGCGTTCTCATCGCTGTTCTCATACTTGTAGCCTCCGTTGTCGCCACCTGGCTCATTGTCACGAGCCTTGCAAAGACCACGACGGTGTGGGCGGCGGCGGAGCCGTTGGCTCCGGGAACCGTCATCACGCGCGACAATGTTCGGCCGGTCGAGGTTCGGCTGCCGGAGGACAGCAGCGGATACAAGCCGGCGTCTGACGACGGCCTCATTGGACAGACGGTGCTGAGCCCTATTGCGGCTGGTGACCTTGTGCCGGCTTCGCAGGTCGGTTCGGGTGACAGCTTGGGCGGTCGACGAGTGTCGCTGCCGCTGCAGCGGTCTCTGCCGGCGGATGTCAAGACCGGTTCCCGGGTTGATGTGTGGGCGGTTGACATGCGTGAGGATAGGGGAGAGCCGCAGCCTGTTCTGCGCGATGCCGCGGTGCTTTCGGTGAATCGCGATGGCGGTGGGTTTACGGTCAGTTCGGGTGTGACCGTTGAGGTCTTTGTTCCCAACGACAGTCTGCAGAAGGTTCTGCAGGCGGTTGCGGCTGAGGATCACCTGTCGGTCGTGTCGATTCCGAAGGACCGTCCATGATCTCGGTTGTGCTCGCGGTCGATGTTGAGTTCGAAAGCGCCGCTGCGGCCGCGCTTTCGGCAGCCGGCGACATAGTGGTCCGCTCCCGGCCCGCCGACGGGGTTGAACTTGCTGCCGCAATGTCGGCTGGAGCCGCGGAAGTCTATGTTCTGAGCCGCTATTTCCCGGGTGTCGATGCTGAGTTCCGGGATCGCGCACGCCGACTGGGCGTGCGGATTCTGGGCTATGGTGCAGGGTTGGTTGCCGATTGGGGTGTGGCCGTCGAGGTGGAGGCCGGCTGTTCGGCAGAGGCTCTGTGTGAAGCGGTGCGCGCCTGTGCTCGGGCTGAACCGGCTGAGGTATCTGAGGTACCCGCCGTGGCCCCGGTCGAAGCTGGAAGTCCGGGGCGGATCGTTGCCGTGTGGGGCGCTGACGGTGCTCCCGGACGCTCGACGATTGCGGCAGCACTTGCTGACATCAGCTCGCGGGCGGAGCGCACGGTTCTCGTCGATGCCGACACGGTGCACGCCGGGCAGGCTGTCATGTTGGGTCTCTTGGACGACGCATCGAAGATCGCCGCCTTGTGTCGCAGTGCAGAATCTCTTGACGACACGGTCATTTCCCGCTGTATCGCCCGCGTCCGCGATGGCTTTGACGTTGTGACCGGGCTCAGCCGTGCAGATCGCTGGCCGGAGGTGCGGGCCGGGTCGCTGACTGTCGTTCTTGAGGAACTGGCCAAGCGGTATCCGGTTGTCGTCGTCGATGTTTCTGCCCGGATCGATCCCGATGACCCGCTTGCGGACCCCTTCTACGACCGTCATGCCGCAACGAGGGCGGTCCTGGATGCGGCTGATGATGTCATCGTGATCGGTGCCGCGGAACCGCCGGCGCTCGTACGCCTCATGAATGTTCTCAGCAGTGAGCGCTTTCGGCAGGCAGAGAAGACGCACGTTGTTGTCAATCGGGTGCGCGAAAGCGCTGTTGGTGCTGATCCCGAGCAGCGCATTCAGCAGACCCTCCAGCGCTTCGTCGCCTGCGAATCGCCGGTTCTGCTGCCGGATGCGCGCGATGTTCTCGATCGGGCTGTTCTTGCCGGCACAACGATCATTGAGTCCGCGCCGAAGAATCCCCTGAGCATTGCCCTGTGGGATTTCGCGAGGGCCCTGGGGCTCGCCCCGGCCGGGCGCAGAAGGGCGGGGAAGCCCCGCAGGCGCGGCTTTGCGAAGTTGCGGAAGAGTTCGCCGCGCGACAGCGGGGCTCACACCGACAGGCGCGCAGGCATTGGACAATAGGCGTATGAAGAAGCGCGTCTACACAGCTTGTGACTTGGAAGAATTCGCAGCCGCCTGGCCGAACCTGGGGGAGCGGACGGTGTTCTTCCTGACGGATTCAGCGGCGGCCCTGCGCGGTGACGACCTTGATTATGCCGAGTGGCGTGCAATGACGGCCGCGGCGACAGCGGCAGCCGCTTCTGCGGCTTCCAGCGGAACTGCCAGGATCGTGGCGGCTGCCGATGTTGAGGTCAGCGGCGCCTCGAATGTGGATGACCAGATCGCGGTGGGTGCGGCGAGCGTTCCCGCGGCGTCGGTTGTGAGCTTCCACGTGGATGAGCATCTGCGGCATGAAAGCTCGGAAGACGATCTGATCCAGCAGGACCTGCTGTGGTACGCGCCTTCTGAGGTTGATCACCTGCTGGAGGACTTCCGCGGCTGAGTCGCGGACCACCTCGGTCAGCCCCACCTCGCGCCGCGCCTCAGCGCACCAGCGCCCGCGTCATCTTCCGCCGGGCAGAACTTCACTCGGCGCCGGCGATGGCGGCCAGCCGCGCGCGGAAGACGCGTTCAACCGCGGCTGCCGCGGCCTCCTCGATCATGCCGCCCAGCAGCGGGATGGAGGATGCCGCCTCGGCGTCGACCGTGATGAGCGAATGGCCGTCACCCAGTCTCTCCGCGGTGATATCAGCGGTGATGCTAAGCGGCACGCCCGGAATCTCGGCGCTGTATTCGGCGGTCTCGTCCGGGAACGCGTCCGGCACCGTGATCGTCTGTTCGAGGTGCGCAGCCTTGCTCACGAACGCGGCGGCTGCATCGGGGATGTCAAAAGAGGCCAGCGAAGCTCGGGCGTGCACGGCGGTTCCCGAGCCGCTCGCTTCGGCTGTCGCAGTGGATCCCTGTGCCGTCTGCCAGCTGTCCGGGGAGGCCAGAATCGAGCGAATCGAGTCGGTTCCCACCCTCAGTCGTTCACTCACGCGAATTTTCTTCATTCGGCAAATATACCGATCGCGGTTGAAGACCTAGAGTGGTACCGAAAGCTTTAGACCATTCATGAGGTGATGAGCGTGACGCAGGCGCACACAGCCGAAATCGCACAGCGTTGGCAGCAGCTGTCCGGCAATCCCGGAGCGGCGGCCCTTGTCAGCGCGTATTACCCGAATGTCACCGAAAGCGATTTCGAGGTGTACGGCCCGGAAGTTCTCGCCGCCACCCTCGACTACCACTTCGGTGTTGCCCAGCGCTTCGACGGCGAAGCGCCGCAGATTGACATTCACAACCCCGACGCCGAGGCCCCGGACTACACTGGCAACCGCACCATCATCGACATCGTCGTCGGTGACAAGCGGTACCTCCTGTCCTCGATCGTCAACAAGATCTCCAGCCTCAGCTACGCCATCCGGGCCGTGCATCACCCCATCCTGCGCACCGTGCGCACCGGCGACACGCTTGAAGTGATCGACCCGGCGCAGCTGCGACAGACCACGACCGACACCTCGGCCCTGCCGATCATCTCAGCTGAGCTCAGCGAAGGCAGACAGTCGAACGTCGAATCGTGGATCCACATCGAAATCGACCGGATTCCCGAAGATGAGTTCGGCCAGCTGCAGGAAACCCTCGCCAGCGTTGTCAGCATGCTCGGTGCAGCCAGCCGCGACTACCCGGCCATGCGCGACCGCGCCCGCGAAATCGCAGAACACCTGCGCAACAACCCGCCGGCCGAAGACCTCGCAGAGGAAGCCAGTGAGGCAGCCGCACTGCTCGAATGGCTTGACGGGCGCTTCGCATTCATGGGCTACCGCGAATATCGGCTAAACGAAGTTGATGGCCAGTCGGTCCTCGAACCGATCGAAGCCACCGCACTGGGCATTTCCGCTATGCGCAGCGCTACCACCTCCCCGCTGTCAGAGGCCGTTGCCGCACACGCGAAGGACCGCCACGTGCTGGTCCTGACAAAGGCCAATTCGCGCTCCCACATCATCCGTCCTGACTACATGGACTACCTGGGTGTCAAAACCTTTGACGAAAACGGGCAGATCGTCGGCGAAAAGCGGTTCGTCGGCCTGTACACCTCGTCGATGTACACCTCGTCAGTCCTCGACATCCCCGTCATCCGCCGCAAGGTCCGAGCGATCATCGAACGCTCCGGCATGTCCCGAGAATCGCACTCCGGTGACGAACTCCTGTCGGTGCTCGAAAGCTACCCGCGCGACGAAATCCTCCAGTCGACCATCGAAGACATCGAAAAGGTCGTCCTGCCGGTGATCAACCTGCAGGAGAAGCGCGAAGCCAGCGTCTTCATCCGCCGCGACGAATACGAGCGCTTCGTGTCCGTACTCGTATACGTGCCGCGCGACCTCTACGACACAGCATCGCGCAAGCGCGTTGAACGTGTTCTGCGTCAGCGCTACCGGGCCGAAAGTGTGGACTTCGACGTTCAGCTGAGCTCGTCAGCGCTCGCCCGCCTGCACTTCACGGCCCGCGTGGCCCGCAGCGAACCGCTTCCCGCGGTCGACTCCGCAGAAGTGGCCGACAGGATTCGCGCGGCCGTACGCTCCTGGAGCGAAGACGTGCAGGAATTCCTCGCACCGTCGGGCACCCGTGTATCCCACAGGGATCAGGCCCGCGTGGCCCAGTGGGGCAATGCCTTCCCCGGCGCCTACGAAGAGTCCTATACGCCACACGATGCGCTGACCGACATTGCGCGCTTTGAAGAGTGCGAGCGTCTGGGCAGCGCACTCATGCGCTTTGAGCCGGACTCCGAATATCTGCGCGAAGCCGGCATCGATCCCGACGCCCTGCCGGACGACGCCGAACTCACCCGCGTGCGCATGCTGTTCTACAAGCGCAAGCCCGCGTCGCTGTCGACCATGCTGCCGCTGCTGTCGTCAATGGGCGGCGACATCATCGACGAACGTCCGTTCCGCCTGTCGCTCGGCGACGGCACACAGCGCTACCTGTACGACTTCGGCATCGAGTTCCCGACCCCCATTAAGCAGGCTGATTTCGGTCGGCTGGAAGACGCCTACCTTGCCGGGTGGATGGAAGAACGCGAGTACGGCAACCTCGACCGTCTGCTGCTGGCGGGGTTGAACTGGCGTGAAGTCGAGGTTCTGCGCGCAATCGTCCGCTACCTGCGGCAGGCATCCGTCGCCTACTCCGACAGCTACATCGCCCGCGTGCTCGCCGCCAACACGGACCTTGCCCGAGGCCTGGTCGACCTGTTCGCCGCTAAGTTCGACCCGGACTTCGCCGGTGACCGCGAAGCTGCGACCAGCGAACTCGAAGATCGAATCGAAGAGGGCCTGCGCGGCCTTGCAACCCTCGATGAGGACCGCATCGTGCGCTCCATGCTGGCCTTCATCAAGGCTGTTGTGCGCACCAACTTCTACCAGCCGACCAACGGCACCCTGCCGACGGCGCTGGCGTTCAAACTGCTGCCGGAAGAGCTGAGCTTTCTGCCGCTGCCGCGCCCGCAGATCGAAACCTGGGTCTACTCGCCGCGCGTGGAGGGCGTGCACCTGCGCTTCGGTGCGGTTGCCCGCGGCGGTCTGCGCTGGTCCGACCGCCGGGATGACTTCCGCACGGAAGCCCTCGGCCTGGCGAAGACACAGATGGTCAAGAACGCTCTCATTGTGCCCGCCGGTGCAAAGGGCAGCTTCTACCCGAAGGGACTGCCGGTCGGCGCCCCGGAATCCCGCGCCAAGGTCGGGCAGGCTGCCTACGAAGAGTTCATCGGCGCACTGCTGGACATCACCGACAACCTCGATGCCGGCGGCACGGCCGTCAGCCCCGAGCGCACCGTCATCTACGACAGCGAAGACGCCTACCTCGTGGTCGCCGCAGACAAGGGCACGGCACGCTTCTCCGATGTGGCCAACGCAATTTCGACCGCCCGCGGCTTCTGGCTGGGGGACGCCTTCGCATCCGGCGGGTCGAACGGCTACGACCACAAGGAAATGGGCATCACCTCCCGAGGTGCCTGGAAATCCACCGAACGCCACTTCCGTGAGCTCGGGGTCAACACGGACGAAGACGACTTCACCGTCGTCGGTGTGGGCGACATGAGCGGCGACGTGTTCGGCAACGGCATGCTGCGCACGCCCCACACCCGGCTGGTCGCAGCGTTTGACCACCGCGATATCTTCATCGACCCGAACCCGGACGCCGCCGCATCGTTCCAGGAGCGCAAGCGCCTGTACGACCTTCCCGGCTCGTCCTGGCAGGACTACTCGAAGGAGCTGATCTCCGCAGGCGGCGGCGTGTTCTCCCGCAGCGCCAAATCCATCACGGTGAGTGAAGAAGCAGCCGAGGCCCTCGGGATCGAACCGGGCTCCACCTCGCCGGATGACCTGATCCGCGCAGTCCTGCGCGCCCCGGTCGACCTTCTGTACTTCGGCGGCATCGGCACCTACCTCAAGGCCGCCGAAGAAGCCGACCTCGACGTCGGCGACAAGGCCAACGACGCCATCCGCATCAACGGCGCAGACGTGCGTGCCCGCGTGGTCGTCGAAGGCGGCAACCTCGCCTGCACCCAGCGCGGACGCGTGGAAGCCGCACGCAGCGGGGTGCGCATCAACACCGACGCAATCGACAATTCCGGTGGCGTTGACGCATCCGACCACGAAGTCAACATCAAACTGCTGCTCGAACAGGCCATTGCCTCAGGTGCTTTGGCCAGCGAAGACCGCAGCGGACTGCTGCGTTCACTGCAGGATGACGTCGCACAGTCGGTGCTTGCGCACAACTACGCGCAGAACGCCGCCCTGGGTGACGCCGCGTGGAACGCGCGGGCTATGACGCAGACGCACGTGCGTCTCATGGCGTACCTAGAAGAGCACGCGGGACTTGACCGCGAGGTTGAAGCGCTGCCCACCGACGCCGAACTGACAGAGCGCCACGAAGCCGGCGGCAGCATCACAACGCCCGAAACCGCGGTGCTGCTGGCCTACGTCAAGATGGATGCCGGCAGCCAGATCTACAACTCCGCGGTACCGGACGAAGCGTTCATGCGCCGGTACCTTGAGAACTACTTCCCGGCATCCCTGGCCGAAAGGTTCCCCGAGGTCCTGGCATCCCACCCGCTGGCCCGCGAAATCGCGGTGTCGAACCTCGTCAACCGGGTCGTCGACTTCGGCGGGATCAGCTACCTCTACCGCCTGCTGGAAGAGACCGGCACGAGTGTGGCCCATGCGGCGCGCGTCTACACGGTCGTCAACGAGCTGTTCAGCCTTGAGTCGCACCTGGAGGACATCCGCACGCTCGACAACCGGGTGTCGGTCGATGTGCAGAAGCGTCTGCAGTACAACGCCGTCCGCCTGCTCGACCGCGCATCGCGCTGGTTCATCCAGCAGGCACCCGGTGAGTTCGACGTGCTCAGCGCACTCGAGTACTACCAGGCGACGGTTGCTCAGCTGCGTGATCTCATGCCGTCGGTTCTGCAGGGCAAGGACCTGTCGGACTACGAAGCGAACAAGCAGGCATACATCGACGAAGGCGTTCCGGAGGACGTTGCCGCTCGCGCCGCCGGGCTGCTCGATGAGTTCTCGCTGCTGGACATCGTGCAGATCGCCAGCCGCGTGGACCGTCCGGCCCTCGACGTCGCAGCCGTCTACTACGGCATGTCGGCGCGCTTCCAGGCCGCATCGCTGCTGAAGATGATCGGCCGACTTGACCGCAGCAGCCGCTGGAAGGCTTTGGCACGTGCGGCAACGCGTGACGAGTTCTACCAGGCTATGCACGGAATCGTCGTGTCGGTGTTCGATGTTTCGCACACGACCGCGCCGACGCTGGAAGACCGTGCGGCTGAGCGCATGGAGCAGTGGGAGTACACCAACCGCACGTCGATGGAGCAGGTGGTGGAGCTGATCGACGAGATCAGCAGGATCGACGACCCCGGTCAGGCTCCGATTTCGGTTCTGCTTCGCATGCTGCGTTCGGTTGTCCGCTCCACCGAGTTCCAGTCTGAGGTTCGATGACGTTCACGGAGCAGCTGCAGTCGGCATCGTCGATCCGCGGGGAAGAAGACGCCGAGTGGATCCACCTGCTGGTGGGGGACTGGCAGCTCATTGCGGATCTGTCCTTTGCTGACCTCGTCCTGTGGGTTCCAGAGGAAGTCGATGGTGAGGACAGCTTCCGCATCATCGCGCACTGCCGGCCAACCACGGGGGCGACGGTGTTCCACAGCGACCAAGTGGGGGAGCGCGCTGAGCCCGTCGTGCACGATCTTCTGGCCCGTGCCTGCGCGGAGGGCCGGATTGTCGCCGCTCACGAAGATGAATTGGATTTGGCGGAGATCGAGGCGGTGCCGGTTAAGCGCGATGGGCGCACGATCGCACTGCTGACCCGCCACACGCAGCGTGTCCGCCGTGGCGGTGTCTCCCGGCTGGAGCGGAACTATCGGCTGTGCGGGTCGACTCTTCTGGCGATGATCGCCGAGGGGTCTTTCCCCGGGACCGAGGCGCCGTCTGCTGCCCGCCGAGGTGAACCTCGCGTGGGGGACGGTCTGGTTGTGCTCGCTCGCGAGGGTCGGGTGAGGTACGTGTCGCCGAACGGAATGTCGGTTCTGCACAGGCTGGGGCACGAAGGCGATATTGAGGGTCTCTACTTGGCTGAGGTTGTGTCCGGGCTGATCAAACAGGAGCGGCCGGTTGACGAAGCTCTGCCGCTGGTGCTCACGGGGCGGGCCGCGTGGCGCACCGAGGTCGAGGCCGGCAGGGTCGCTGTGTCGCTGCGCTCGGTGCCGCTTTCGCGCGGTGGTGTGCGCACGGGTGCGCTGGTTCTTCTGCGCGATGTTTCGGAGATCCGTCGGCGTGAGCGCGATCTGCTCAGCCGTGACGCGATGATCCGGGAAGTGCACCACCGGGTGAAGAACAATCTGCAGACAGTGTCGGCGCTTCTGCGCCTGCAGCAGAGGCGTACGGAATCACCGCACGCCAAGGAGTCGCTTTCGGAGGCGATGCGCCGGGTCGAGATGATTTCGATTGTCCACGATGTACTGTCGCAGGGCATCGAAGCGGAGGTCAACTTCGACGAGATCGTCGACAAGGGCCTGCGCCTGACACCGGAATTGGCTTCACCGAACATTCGGGTGGAGGTGAGCCGGCGCGGCAGCTTCGGGGCGATCAGCTCAGCTGATTCAACGGCTCTTGCGCTGGCGCTGACGGAGCTGGTCACCAACGCTGTGGAACACGGCTTCGGAGGCTTTGACGAAGACGAGGAAGTAGAAGGATCGGTGACCGTCACACCTCGTCGCTATGACGACCGCCTCGAAGTGATTGTCGCCGATACCGGAGTGGGCATTTCCGGTGAGCGGGGACCGGGTTCTGGCCTGGGCACGCAGATTGTGCGCACGCTCATCACGACCAACCTCGAAGGCAGCATCGAATGGCGGCCGCACCCGGGCGGCGGTACAGAAGCTGTCATTGATGTTCCGCTGCGCGAAGGCGAATAGCGGTCGTCTGCTCGAGCCCAGAAAATCTGGCCAGCGAACGCAGAAGCGGGGACTGAGTTACTCAGTCCCCGCTTGCGCTTTGCTTGATGTCAGCGTGCTCGGCGTGCGCGTGCAGCCCGACGTTTGAGGGCGCGGCGCTCGTCTTCGCTCATACCGCCCCACACGCCAGCGTCCTGACCGGAGTCAAGAGCCCACTGCAGGCAGGTTTCAGCAACCTCGCAACGACGGCAGACGCTTTTGGCCTCTTCGATTTGAAGCAGAGCCGGCCCTGTGTTTCCGATGGGGAAGAAGAGCTCGGGGTCCTCATTGAGGCACGCTGCGCGGTGGCGCCAGTCCATGATGTCCTTTCGTACGGTCGCCGTTAGGC
>CABTZE010000027.1 GCA_902489215.1 uncultured Brevibacterium sp. | reverse complement strand
CCCCCCCCCCCGCGCGGGGGCGGCCCCCAACCCAGCCGCACCCGAGGTGCCGCCCCGTTTCCCCACCCACCTCGCGGGTTCTGGTGTTGTGTAAGCCGGGCGGCACCTCGTCCTTTGAAGCCTGCTCAGGGCGCCACAGCTGCTCGGCTATCCTCGTGTGCATGAGCGAATCAGCAGGTGCGGCCCCCTTTTCGGAAGAACCCGACCCGAACAGTGCGCCCGCTCAGCAGGCGACATCACGCGGCTCGGCAGTCGTGCTGACGCGGCCGTACGTGACGTGGACGATCATCGCGATCACGTTCGTGTTCTTCCTGCTGCAGTTCCTGCCATCGCTCGACCTGCAGAGGCGTTTCGCGTTCGCCCCGGTGCTCGCCCACGAAGAACCGTGGCGCGCACTGACTGCCGCACTCGTTCACGCGCAGCCCAACCCCAGCCATGTGCTGTTCAACATGTTGGGCCTGTTCTTCTTCGGGTCGTTTGTCGAACGTTCCGTGGGACACGTGTTCATGCTGGTCACCTATGTAGTTGGCGCATTCGGCGGATCCGTCCTCACCCTGTTGTTGGCTGCACCCGGAACACCCGAGTTCAGCTCTGCGTACGTGGGCGCATCGGGTGCTGTGTTCGCCGTTGTGGGCACACTGCTGGCCCCCACCAGCAGGTTGGACCGGAACCTCATGGGCATCGTGCTGTTCCTGTGCCTCAACATGGCGCTCGTGACGATCGACTCGAACATCGCGTGGCAGGCGCACCTGGGCGGACTCGCTGTGGGATTTGTGCTGGGAATCGCCCGCGTTATGCCGCGCGGCGCCGGAATTCTCGCCAAACGCTATGTGCGCGGCGGCATCGGCATGGAGCCCACACCCGTCGTCCCGGCAAGCAGCCCTGCCGCCCGAATCGCATTCTGGGTGGCAGCTGTTCTGACGACGGTCGTCCTCGTTGCCGCCTACGCGGTTGTGTGACGCGAGGATTCGTCCTAAACGCGCGCCACAATCGGTTCAGTCGTCCGCTGCAGCGCGGAGATTCTGCTGGCTAGATGTGATGTCCGGGGAGGTTGTGCCGCCACTCCCGGTCAGTGCACATAGCTACATCCAATTGCGCAGAGAACCTCAGAACCTAGACGATGAGTGCACTCGTCTGCGCAACTGGCAGGCGGCGATGCTCGGGTATTTGGCTAAGCGTCGGCGACATTTATCCGATGCATGGCACTGAGGTCACTGCCGATGGGACTGCTGTCTACTCTGATGCCGAAGACGATTTCAGCGTCGCAGTCCAGCAGGTAGACACCGCTGTCAACCCTGATATTGATGCCGGTGTTCGATCGGTCATCACGATCGAGTCAGAACAAGCCCCGACAGAGTACCGCTTCCCGTGGCACTTCCCGAAGGAGCCAGCGTTGACCTGGACGCGGCAACCGGCGCTGTAGCGGTAACCGACAGTGAAGGCGGTGTGATAGGCGCGTTTGGCTCACCCTGGGCGGCCGACCACTGCGAGCACTGCGTGTGGTGAAGATGATCCTCCATCAAACGCAACGCCAGCTGCTTGAACTCCTGGGTATAGACAGTTGGCATAATCCAATTCTCCTTCAATCAGTAGAACGGAACGAAACCCAGGACGGTTCATCATCCTCATGCAATCGCTTCAAGGACTTCTGTACGCCGCCTAAAAATAGCAAACGACAAACGAACGCTACGGACCAAACTTCCACGGCACCGCCCCATCCTGTTATCGCTAACATCAAAGCAATTGGAGCACCGATGGATCCGTATACTGTAAATAGAACCTTGGCCATTGCGCGCGGTGAATATAGTACTTTCGCCAGCGAAAAATCGATACCCGACCAAGGCTCAGTGAACATTTGAACCATCAACATAGGTGCAATAAGCATGACGCTCGGATAGGGCACCAGGAAAATCGCAAGAACTAACACGACTAGAGTCAAAGGTGTGGTGAATGTCAAAGAGGCTTTGCGTAAACTGCGGAGACTGTATTTGTTAACACCAGCCGTCAACAGCATGCGTCCCCCGATGTTCCCGAACTGCTTCATTGGAATCACAAACAGTCGCATAATACTCACAACCAGGGCAATGATTGCGCCCGCCTCAATGCTGTGGGTTCGTGCTACAAAGGTGAGAAAAGCGAAGAAACCCATGAATACTAGTCCGTCGGCTCCGGCGAGGGCGCGATCGGCAAAGCCATGCCAGCGGTCTTTCACACGTTTTGGTAAGAGTGCACCTAGAACGCTGGTGTCAAGTGTCTGGCGGACGAGCCGCAGGCGATGCAGGTACACGCAGATAGCTATAGCGCTTTGGACTAAGCCAAGCGACAGCAGGGTCCAGGCGAGCGGCAACTCTAAGCCGATAATTAGCGGTATCGAGACAATCTGAAGCAGCACTGTGGCAATGCTTGCTGTGAATATCTTACGTTCAAGAGCAAATGCCTGGAGCGCGCCCGCTGCTACCTGGGAAAATGGGATCAACAGCATCCACGGAAAAACTCCGGCTAAATAGAAGAGCTGTTCATGACCGTGATGTTCAGCAAATATAAAAAGTGCACCGCATACAACGAAAACACACAAGCCTGCTAATACTGAGATCCGCCAGGCTTGACTATTCTGCGTCCTGAATTCATCGGCAGCGGACAATGGGTCTAGTTGACCTTTTAGTTTTAACTGGACGAAACTTCGAATGCTGACAATCGAGCATCCCGCAGAGGCGGCAACTATAATACCGATTATATTTCCGGCTGATCCTAAAGCGAATACTCCGTTATCCCCGTAGGCATCACGTATAAAAATGATTGCGAATAAATTCGTAATCAAAGGCGCCAACGTTGAAAACGACATCAAGCCGACTTTTTTAATAATATCTGATGGTTTGATCGGGCTGATTGAGCTAGGCATGGTTTGAGCGTCCAGCCAAATCTGAAAGCAGATTCACATTCCAGGGACAAGTGTCAATCCTCAGCAAATTAGTAGAGAAGCGCTTGCCTGATAAACCCAAATCGTATTTGGTTAAAACTGAGGTAAATAACGGAGTCTCATTCCCGACGATTTCTATATTCATGTTCCTAAAAATTCTTCTGATGGACTCAGAGATTTGATTTAGGCGGTAGAAGCTCTTGTCGAGGCTCTCTTTAATGTCCGGTTCTCCCAGCGCTGTGTAGACTGCACACGAAGAAAGTGTCCAATATCTGTGGTTCAGCCTAAGGTCACTCAAGGTGTTTGGGTTTGCAACGATTCCGCCCATTCTGAACCCGGCTAAAGAATAAGCTTTTGAAAGTGAGAAGACTGTGAATATGTTCGGACCAGATGCGGCAGCCGCGCCATGTTGCATTTCGTGACCATTTAGACGCGCATAAGTGCAATCAATAATGACTGCGTCGCACCGGAGGCTAGTAGCCGATTCTAGTGGCGCAGCAATCCATAGCGACGTGACGGAGTGCGTCGGCGTGCTGGTTTTTGACCACTTCTAGCAGTGTTTCCATCGTTGCGCTCCTTTAATCCGGTCGACGGTTGTTGTCAATGAGCGAGTCACCTCGGTCTTAACTGTTTTTAGTGTCGTACGCCACAGTTGTCAAGCGTTCTTTTGCTTCACAGCCTTGGAAGGCCTGCACCTCGGCGGCATTTGGGTTCGCTTTGCCGCCAGTGGATCATTCCATCCCTTTTCATTAAGCAGCAAGGTAATGCGTGTGCTTTTCTGGTCGAGAAGCATTTGGAAACCGCGTTCGCGTCGCCATTCTCTTGTCGCGGCTGTGCAAGAACAAGGTGGCTAGCTGTGATCTCCAGGGAGATTAGTCTGAAGAATTGACTTTGTGGTGAGGGTTCAACGCGCGTGTCTCGCCGCGGGACGGGACCCAACCGCCTGATGGGCGCCAGCTGCCGGCGCCGACCCGCGCGTTCGGCGACCGCTCACGTCTCGTCGCTGACCAAGGGATCGGAAGGTCCGAAGATCCTCTGCGCGACTCGCAGGAAGAAGTTCGTCAGCGGGCCGATCAAGAACGCATACGCAAATGTGCCGATCCACAGCAGTCCGCCCAGCAGGACGCCCGTGACAAGAACCAAAACCTCTATAACTGAGCGCACCATCCACACGGGTTTGCCGGTCACGCGGGTCAGCCCGGTCATAAGGCCGTCACGCGGCCCGGGCCCGAAGTTCGGAATGATGTACAGAACCGTGGCAATCGCGTTGAGAACGATGCCGGAGATCATGAACAGGATCCGCACCCACATCTGCTCCGGATAGCCGATCAGCCACACAAAGAAGTCCAGCCAGACGCCCACCAGAATCGCATTGGCAAACGTGCCCAGCCCAGGCTTCTGCTTGAGCGGAATCCACGCCAGCAACACGATGAGCGACACGATCACGATGATCGTGCCGATCGACAGCGGAACATGGTGCGAAATGCCCTGGTGCAGGACATCCCACGGGACGGGCCCCAGGTTGGACATCACCATGAGGCCCGAGGACAGCCCGTAGAAGGCAAGCCCCACAAACAGGGCCGTCAGCCTCCATCCGAGAGGCGCTTGAGCTAGGAGTCGGAAATCTGCGGCGCCGCCGCGCTGGCCTGAACCGCCTGATCCGCCCTGGCCACCGCCAGGACTTACCGCCATCTGGTCGACATCGCCAGGCCAACAACCATGATTCCGAAGCCTGCCAGCAGGTTCCAGTTACCCCACACCTTCACGGGGAACTCACCACCGGACAGGTAGAACACGATCAGCCACAGCATGCCCAAGATGATGATGCTGAGCATGGTCGGCAGGAACCAGCGCGGGTTGGGACGGATGCTGGCATCCGAGCTGCCGGACTGGTACTTGGTCTGCTTGCGCGCCGATGCGCGCTTGGCCGGGTTGCCCGATTTCGCGGAATTCTTCGACTTCTTGGCGGGCGCGGACTTGCGGTTCTTCTGCTTAGCGCCCGAGGTGCCCTTGTCTTCCGCTTTCTTGTCGGCCTTCTTCTTGGCCGACTTTTCGTCGGTCTTCTTGTCGTCCGAGTCTTTGTCGTCAGCCTTCTTGCTGCCCGACTCTTCGTCCGAAGGCCTTTTGTCTTCCGAGGTGCCGCTCTTGTCCGCGTCCTCGGTCTTCTTCGCCTTTTTGGAGCCCTTGTCAGCTGCCTTGCCAGAGGCCTTGTCAGCGGTCTTCGCGCTGTCTTCCGATTCCGCGCTGCTTGCGTCGAGTTCGGCCGATTCGGCCGTTTCTTCAGCGTCGGCTTCGGCGGGCACCTGCGATGAGGTCGCCTTGAGGTTGTCTTCGCGCTTGCTTGACGAGGCCACAGTTCTCCTTCGGTTTGGCCTCAGTGCAGGCCAAACAACGGCATATCGGAATTCCTCAGGGTATGTTAGTCGTTTTTGCCTCGCATAGCACAAGATCGCCGGTTTGAGCCACTATGATGGCTCGAGGAAACAGCCGGAAGTCCCCGCTGGGATCGTTGGAAAGCTAAGAGGACACACGTGGATCAACCACTGACGCGCAAAGAACGCATCGCGCGTGAGCGGGCTGAAGCCCAGCGTGCTGAACAAGCAGAATCTGCTGGCGAAACCTACGCCGTGCACCCAGAAGGATCACAGCGTCCCCGCCGCGAACCCAGCCGCAAAACAGAGGCCCCGGCAGAATCCACCTCGTACCCTGCGGCAGAAGAAGGTCCGGCCACCTCGCCCATGCCAGCGGTGGGGGAGCGCCCCTACATCCGCCCGGCAGCACGCGACGCGCGGCGGGCCTACGGCACCGGACCGCAGCATACCGCCGCTGTGAACCAGAGCCACAGCGCACCCACCGGCTACAGCCAGCCCACCGCTTACAGCGCACCCGACGAGCACACCGAACCAGCCCCACCGGCAAAACCCGCAAAGCCGGAACCTGAACCCCTCGGCTTTATTCGCGGCACCATCCGCGGCTTCGGCGAACTGTGCATCACCGCCGGCCTCATCCTCATCCTGTTCGTGGTGTGGCAACTGTGGTGGACCGACATCGAAGCGAACAAAGACAACCAGCACCTGGCAGGGGTCCTTGCCGAAAAGTGGCGCGAAAATCCGCTCGACAAACTGCCCGAAGACCCTGACACCCCCGTGCCAGCCGCACTGCCGGCTGAGAACGAAGCCTTCGGCATCATGTACATCCCGCGGTTCGGCCCCAACTACTACCGCACCATCGCCGAAGGCGTGTCGCTGGAACCCGTGCTCAACCGCATGGGCATGGGCCACTACCCGTCGACTGCCAAACCCGGTGAAGTCGGCAACTTCGCCATGGCCGGCCACCGCGTGACCTACGGAAAGCCGCTCAACCTCATCGCCGAAATGCAGCCCGGCGACAGGATCTACATCCAGACGAAGGAAGGCGTGTACACCTATACCTTCCGCAACTACGACATCACCCTGCCCGACGCCACGGAAGTGCTCGCACCTGTTCCCGCAGCCCCCGAATACAAGGGCAAGGACCGAATTTTGACGCTCACGGCGTGCAACCCCATGTTCTCTGCGCGTGAACGGTACATCGCCTATGCGACGCTCACCGACTGGTCGCCGGCCGGCACGGACGTTCCCAAGGAACTTGCCGACCTTCCCGCCTTCGAGAAAGCCGGAGGGAAGTAAGCATGTATGAATTCATTTGGCGTCTGCTGCCGGGCAACTGGTTCGTCAAAACCATCATCAGCGCACTGCTGATCGCGATCATCGTGTTTGTGCTCATGCAGTACGTGTTCCCCGTGATCGCGCCCTACATGCCGTTCAATGACGCCACAATCGAAGGCCGGGCTGCCCACGACGCCGTCAGCACGGTCGTCAACACCACGGCCAGCACCACCATCCCGGGAGCAGACCTGTGATCGCTCGCATCCTCGTGATCGACAACTACGATTCCTTCGTCTACACCCTGGTCAGCTACGTACAGGAACTCGGCGCACAGACCGACGTCGTCCGCAACGACGACATCACCGCTGACCAGCTGGACGAACTCCTGCCCCAGTACGACGGTGTTCTCATCTCGCCGGGGCCGGGAACGCCGGCTGAAGCCGGCATCAGCGCCGACATCGCACGATGGGCCGCTCAGCACTCGCTGCCGTACTTCGGTGTGTGCCTGGGTCACCAGGTGCTGGGTGAGGTGTTCGGGGCCGTGGTCGACCGTTCGCCGGTTCTCATGCACGGCAAAACCTCGCAGGTCGTCCACAACGGAGAATCGGTTTTCGCCGGCTGCCCTTCACCGCTGACAGCCACCCGCTACCACTCGCTGGCAATCGTGGACGACAGCCTCCCGCAGGACGTCTTCGAAGTCACCGCACAGACAGAAGACGGCGTCATCATGGGCATCCGCCACCGCAGTGCCCCGCTGCACGGCGTGCAGTTCCACCCCGAAAGCGTTCTCACGCAGAGCGGCTACACGATGGTCGCGAACTTCTTGGCCGCCTGCGGTATGCGGCAGGCAATCACCGCCGCGCACAACCGCACGCCAGTGGCATCAGCCGCAGCTCTGAACGACTGAGCGGGGCTCTGAACGACTGAGCGGCCGGCACCGAAAGTGCAATCGGCACTCCGGACACCGGCCGCCTGAAATCAGCTGCGGTGCTCAGCTGCTGAGCGTGCTGAGCGCCGCAGCGGAATCACGAATCGTCATCTGCTCCCGGCAGAAGAGGCCATCCCTCGTCATCCGTGTTGTCATCTGCCGGCGTCGGCGTCGGAGTGGGCGTCGGCTTTTCCTTCGCCACCTTGATGGTGATCGTGGCGTGCTGTTCGGTTGACGAACCGCCCTTGACCGACTGCGAGAACACTTTGCCGGCCTCGTGGTCGTTCGTTTCGACCTCTTCGGTGTTGCACTGCAGCTGGTGCTTTTCGCCGGTCAGGATTTCGCAGGCCTCATCAGCGGTCTTGCCGGTGACATCCGGAACATCGACCCGTCCCGAAGACAGAACCAGGTCAACAGCCGAACCCTTCTCGACCTTCGAATCCTTACCGGGCTTGGTCTTGAGCACTGTGCCCTTATCAACGTCAGGCGAGTTCTCCTCGGTGTTCGAACCGCCCTTCAGACCAGCCTCTTCCAGCGTCTGGCGAGCCAAAGACTCCGTCTGTCCAGAAACATCCGGAACCGTCACCTCGGAAGGTCCAACGGAAACGTACACCGTGACATCCGAACCCACCTCGACAACAGAGCCGCCTTCGGGGTTCGTCTTGACGACGTTGCCCTCTGCGACATCGTCGTCGTTGACTTCCTCGGTCAGCCCGTTGAGGTTATTGTCCGCCAACCACTTCAGCGCCTCTTCTTCAGAAACGTCCTTCAGGTCGGCAAGTTCAATCGTGGGCGGTTCCTGTGGTTTGGACAGCTGGTACACCCACAGACCCAAGCCGCCCAGAACAAGCACGAGGATCGTCGCAAGAATCCACAGCCAGCTGCGCTTCTTCTTGTCTTTTTCCTCTTCTTCTTCGCGGTTGGGCAGCGTCGAAAAGCCCGAGGTGTTGCTCAGCTCATCATGCGCACCCATAGTCTGCGGGCCAGTGCCCACACCGACCGGAGCGACCATCTGCGTTGCGGCGGTCGCCGGGGCCGGGGTGTAGATCTGGGTCGCGTTCGGGTCGCCGCCGTCAATGCTCAGGGGACGGCCATCGCGGGCAGCCAGAACGTCCTCGCGGAACGTGAACGCATCCTGGTAGCGCTCATCACGGCTCTTGCTCAGAGCGTGCAGCACCAGACGGTCCACCGACGGCGGTATGTTCGGGTTGATCTCCGAAGGCGGACGCGGGGTTTCGCCCACGTGCTGGTACGCCACGGCCAGCTGCGAATCGCCGGTGAACGGCGGCTGTCCCGTGAGCAGCTCATACAGCAGGCACGCCGTCGAGTACAGGTCGGAGCGAGCGTCGACAACTTCGCCTCGGGCCTGTTCGGGGGAGAGGTACTGAGCAGTGCCGACAACAGACGAGGTCTGAGTCAGCGAACCCGTGTCCTCAAGTGCGCGCGCAATCCCGAAGTCCATGACCTTGATGTCACCTTCGGGAGTGAGCATGACGTTGGCGGGCTTGATGTCACGGTGGACGATCCCATTGCGGTGGCTGTAGTCCAGGGGCGCCAGGACGCCGGCAATGATGTCCAGTGATTCCTGAACCGTCAGCGGGCCGTGGGTTGAGAGAACCTCACGCAGGGTCTGACCCTCCACGTACTCCATGACGATGAACGGCACCATGACCTCGCCGCCGCCGGGCTCGACCATGGGCTCTTCGCCGGAGTCGTAGACGCTGACGATGCCGGGATGGTTCAGCCTTGCAGCCGACTGGGCTTCGCGGTTGATGCGCTCGTGGAAGGAGTTGTCGCGGGCCAGATCGCTGCGCAGCAGCTTGATGGCCACACGACGGCCGAGCCTGCGGTCAGTGCCCGCATGCACTTCGGCCATGCCGCCGCGACCCAGGAGCTCCTTGATCTCATAACGGCCCAGAAGCAGACGTGAATCTGGCATCATTTACCTCCGCTGTTCGAGGCGGAGTCCCCGCCGGTCACTTTTCCGCCGCCCTGGCCGGAACCACCCTGTCCCGAGTTGCCCTGGTTGGAGCCTCCCTGGTTGCCCTGGTCTTTGTTCTGGCCAGGAGCATTGCCGGAGTTTCCGGGGCTGTCATTGGATCCGCTGCCGCTGTCCGAACCAGAATCGCCGGAACCGCCCTGGTCAGAGCCGCCCTGGTCAGCACCGGAACTGTCGGAATCGCCTTGGTCGGATCCTCCCTGGTTCGAGCCGCCCTGATCGGAGCCGCCCTGCTGGTTCGAGTCGCTGGGGCGCTTGCGCTCCTGCGGCTGCTGTTCTTGCTGCTCAGGCTGGCTGTCCTGGTTGTCAGCGGGGTCGTTTTGAGTGGGTTCCGAACCGCGCGACACGACGAGGGTGACTCGCGAACCGGACGGGAAGCTGTAGCCGTTGTCGCCATGCTGCACAGCCGTGACGGTGCCTTCTGGTTCGTCAGAGTATTCCAGGGTCTTTTCGGCCTTGAGGCCAAGGTCCTTCAGGTCAGCCTTCGCGTCGCGGTAGTCCTTGCCCACGTAGTCGCTGGGGTTGATTTCGACCATTTCGGATTGTTCGTCCGCGGTCTGGTCGCCGAACAGCTGGTCGCCGAACAGCGCCCATGCAGCCCAGCCCAGCAGACCCAGAAGGGCGATCACAAGAATGGCGATTGCGGCCTTTGCGCCAGCGCCGCCCTTTTTGCGCTCTTCGGGTTCTTCGATTTCTTCAGAGGTCGGCTCCGGCCCGTCCAGGTATCCGCGTTGGATGCCCGGCGGCTGTGCGGCCGCCTGCTCCGAGGTGTGGTTCAGTACGGTCGTCGAAGCCTCGTCAGAACCGATCACCTGGGTTGCGGCGGTCTGTCCGCCCGCATCTGGTGCCAGCTGCGGGATTGCGGCCTCCGCGGCGGCGATGTCGCCGTCCATGAGCGCACGCGCAGCCGTGGCAACCGATGCGCCGTCAGCTGGACGCTGACCCGGCTTCTTCGCCAGCAGGCAGTCCACGAGCCTCTGCACGGGTGGTGACACGGTATCCGGCAGGGCGGGGTGCTTGCGGTTGACCTGCGCAATTGCGATCTCAACCTGGGTTTCGCCGATGAACGGACGGCGGCCCGCCAGCAGTTCGTACAGGATGATGCCGAGTGAATACAGATCGGACTGGGGTACAGAGCCCTTGCCGGTGGCCTGCTCGGGCGCGAGGTACTGGGCAGTGCCCATCACCTGGCCGGTGCGGGTCAGCGGAGCCTGGTCGGCCACGCGGGCAATGCCGAAGTCGGTGATCTTCACCCGGAAGTCCGGGGTGATGAGCAGGTTGCCCGGTTTGATGTCACGGTGAACCACACCGGCCTTGTGGGCGGCATCGAGCGCCTGGGCGGCCTGCGCGGTGATGTTGAGGGCATCGACTTCGCTCATAGCGCCGTCGCGTTCGATGATCGCCGACAGCGCTTCGCCGGGCACGTACTCCATGACCAAGTAGGGTGCGCCGGTCTCTTCGCCGTAGTCGTACACACCGGCAATGCCGGGGTCGGACACAGCGCCCATTGAGCGTGCTTCAGCCCGGAAGCGAGCGAGGAAGGCCTCGTCGTCCCGGTATTCGTCCTTCATGATCTTCGCTGCGACAGGGCGGCCGAGAACACTGTCGGTTCCCTTCCACACTTCGCCCATTCCGCCGACGGCGATGCGGGTGGTGAGTTCGTAGCGTCCGCCGAGCACTGTGCCTGCTTCTGGCTTCATCAGCTGATCACCGCCTCCATGATCTTCTTTGCTATTGGTCCCGCAGTGCGTCCGCCGGATGCTGCTGATCCTGCTGCACCGCCGCTCTCTACAACTACTGCCACGGCTACCTGGGGGTCGTCAGCCGGAGCGAACGATGTGTACCAAGCGTGGGGTGCCGCGCCTTTCGCGTGCTGTGCCGTACCGGTCTTCGCCGCGACCTTGACGCCCGGGATGGCTCCCGCTCCGCCGGTGCCGTCAGTGACGACCTTCTGCATCATCTGGTTGAGGTAGCCGGCCGACTCTTTGCTCATGGGCCTCGAGAATGTCTTCGGCCGCGGAGTTTCCATCTCCTCGAGCGTGCGGGCGTTCTTCACCTGCTTGACGAGGTTGGGCTGCATTTCCTTGCCGTCATTCGCAATTGCCGCCGCGACCATGGCCATCTGCATGGGCGTGGTGCGCACTTCGTACTGTCCAATGGACGACTGCGCCAGCTGTGGGGGATTGAGGTCCTCCGGGAACTGCGAAGCGTCGACCTTGATGGGTGATTCGAAGCTTTCGCCGAAGCCGAACTTCTTCGCGGTTTCAACCATCGCATCTTGGCCGATATCCATGCCGAGCTTGGCAAAGGTCGTGTTGCACGACTTCGCAAGAGCGTGTTCGAAAGTAGCCTTGCCACCGCTGCCGCACGATGCTCCGCCGGCATTGCCGATGGTCGCGCTGGTCTGCGGAAGGTCCAGGCGGGTGGGCGAATCCAGCACAGTGTCCGGTGTGTAGTCGCCGTGTTCGAGAGCTGCGGCCGCGGTGACGAGTTTGAAGACAGAACCGGGTGGGTACTGCTTGCCTCCGATCGCCTTGTTCACAGCGGGCTGACCGTCGGCCTTGAGGAGCTTGTCATAGGCCGACTGGGCTTTCTTCGTGTCGTGCGAAGCCAAGGGGTTCGGATCCCAGCCGGGGGTCGACACCATCGCCAGGACGTCACCGGTTTTCGGATCCAGTGCCACAGCGGCGCCGTTCTGGCCGCCAAGAGCATCCCACGCGACTTTCTGTGCCTTGGGGTTGATGGTCAGCTCAATGGCTGCGCCCATGTTCTCCTGGCCTGTCAGCCAGTTGGAGATCTGGTCGTAGAAGAAGCGGTCGTCCAGGCCGGACAGCAGGCTGCCCTCGGTCCGTTCAATCCCGGTGGAACCGCCGACGACCGAGTAGTAGCCGGTGATCCCGGAGTACATTTCGGCCGGCAGGCCCTTCCCGCCGTACTGCCGCTGGTACTTGTACTGCGTATCGACGGGAACGGATTTGGCGACGGGCTCACCGTCAATGAGAATCGGCCCGCGCGGCCGCGACAGCTGTTCGAGCAGCGTGCGGTTGTTCATCGGGTTCGAGCGCAGGCTGTCAGCCGCAATGAACTGCACCGTGCTCACCGAACCGAACAGCAGGGCAAACATCACAAGTCCCACGATGAACACGTGGCCCAACGGTTTCTTCACTGCTGTTCACCTCCTGCTGGCTTCGGCGCGTAGCCGCTGGTGCTGGGGTTGTAGTCGGTAGTGGCGAAGCTGTCTTCGCCAGCTTCGACATCGGCTTCGTCGTCAGTGCGCACCCTGGGCGAGGTGTCTGTGACCGCCCGCAGCACACCGGTCTGGAATTCCTCCTGCGGGCGTCTTGCGTTGTCGCTCATGCGCAGCAGGAGGCCCAGGATGATCCAGTTGGCCACAAGAGAAGAACCACCGGCTGCCAAGAACGGGGTGGTCAGACCGGTCAGCGGGATGAGGCGCGTAACACCGCCGACGACGATGAACGTCTGGAATGCCATGAGGAACGACAGGCCCAGAGCCAGCAGGGTGCCGAACTGGTCGCGCAGGCTGCCGGCGATCTTCACGCCGCGCTGGAACATGATGAGGTACAGCATGAGGATGGCGAACAGGCCGATCATGCCGATCTCTTCGCCGAAGCTGGCGATGATGAAGTCGGAGTCCGAATAGGGGACGATCTGCGGACGGCCCTCGCCGAATCCCTTGCCGAAAAGACCGCCGTTGGCCATGCCGAACATGCCCTGTACCAGCTGGTAAGAACCGCCGGGCTTGCGGTTGAACTCTTCCGGCGACAGCGCATTGAGCCACGCGTCGACGCGCTGTGAGAAGTGCGCAAACAGGAAATACGCGGAGACTGCGGCCGCGGCGAACATGGACAGGCCCAAAAAGATCCACGTTTTGATGCCGGTTGCCACGTAGAGCATTGCCACGAACAGACCGAAGAACAGAAGCGCTGAACCCAGGTCGGTCTGGAACACCATGACGGCAACCGCGATGATCCACGCGATGATGAGCGGACCGGTGTCGCGCAGCCTCGGCAGGCGAACCCCGAGGAAGCGAGGTCCGGCCAGGCGCAGCTGGTCGCGGTAGTTGACGAAATAGCCGGCGAAGAAGACCGCCAGGAAGATTTTGGCGATCTCACCCGGCTGGAAGCTGAACGGGCCCAAGCCGATCCAGATGCGCGAACCGTTGATGGTCCGGCCCAGTCCGGGCAGCAGGGGCAGCAGAAGGAAGACCACACCGACAAGGAATGCGATGTAGGGCCAGTTGCGCAGAATCCGGTGATCGCGCAGCACAAAGATGACCGCGGCACACAGAATGACGCCCAGACCCATCCAGATGAGCTGCGAATCTGCAGTCCTCGTGGATCCCTTGGCAACGCCGATCCGGAAGATCATCGCCAGGCCCAAGCCGTTGAGCATGACGGCAATCGGCAGCAGCACAGGGTCGGCGTACTTCGCACGGAAGCGCAGCACGATGTTCATACCGATGCCGAAGGCTGCGATTACGCCGGTGTAGCTGTACACGTTCGCGGGGATTTCCCCGGAAGCACCGATGCCGACAAGCGCATAGGCCCCGCCGGCGACAATCACCGCGATGATGACAAGGGCCAGCTCAACATTGCGGTACGTGCGCGGACCCTTGACAGTCTTAACCTGATCGGCTTCCGTGCGGTAGTCGTCCAGGGTTGCGCGACTCACGGTCCTTCACCGCCCGGTGACTGCGAATCGCTGCTGGGGGCGGGGTCGGCTCCGTCGTTGACACCGGCCTGAATGCCATCACCGCTGCTGTCGCGGCTGGCTTCCTTCCGCAGGTTGTCGACGATCCTGTCGACGTCTTCCTTGGAACCGGCAGGGATGGTCTGACCCAGGCGGTCCTGGGTGAAGCTCGACAGGCTGCTGACCTCGATGTCGGTCTGTTCCTGCAGATGGGACAAGCTGATGGGGCCCAGATCCTGGGAGACACCCTGGTAGACGACAACGCGGCCGTTTTCTTCGGTCACGTAGTACTGGTTCTGGATGTAGCGCCATCCGAACAGGGCGGCACCAGCCAGGAGAGCAACCACGAGCACCGTGACAATCCAGCCGAAGTAGCTGCGGCGGGGCACTTCTTCGTAGTCGTCGTCATCTTCGTCGTCTTGTGCCGTGGCAGCGCGCTTGGACGCCTTTTTGTCGGCTTTGCGCTGGGCCTTGCGCTCAGCGCGCGACGGCTTCGGGTCCTCCGCCGCGGCAGCAGAGGCAACGGGAGCGGCAGGTGCGGCTGCAGCGGCAGCCGACTCCGCCTCGTCATCTGCTCCCGAGGTGGAGGTCAACTGTGTGGTTGGCTCATCATCCGCGGAAGTCGGCTGGGCGGCCCCCGCGGTGTCATCGGCGCTGCGGTCATTGCCCATCGCGGCAATGTCATCAGCGTGCATGATGTCGGTGTCAGCAGCAGGATCGTCGTTGACGACGTTCATCTGGCGGGTGGACTCAGCCGAGCTGCCCAGAAGTGCGTAGTGAGGGTTGATGCGCACCGAACCGGCGTTTGAGCCGGGATCTTCAGCGCGTTCAGGGTCAGCCTCAACAATGTCGCTGACGATGACGGTCACATTGTCCGCACCGCCGCCGTCGAGGGCGAGATCCACCAGCTGGTCGCAGGCGTCATCAGGGTTTTCAACGGTTTCGAGGATCTGCTTGATGTCGCGAACATCGGCAAAGCCGGTCAGCCCGTCAGAGCACAGAAGCCAACGGTCGCCCAGCTGGGCGTTGCGGATCGACATGTCCAGCTCCGGTGTCGAACCGACATCCCCGAGCACCTTCATGACGACAGAGCGCTGGGGGTGGTGCTCCGCCTCGTCCTCCGTGATGCGGCCCTCGTCCACGAGCATCTGCACAAACGTGTGGTCGGAAGTCATCTGGGTCAGTTCGCCGTTGCGCAGCAGATAAGCGCGCGAATCGCCGATGTGCGCCAAGCACAGGCGGCTGTCCTGGCGCATCAGAGCGGTCACGGTCGTGCCCATGCCGGCAAGTTCGGGGCGCTCTTCGACTGCGGCGTTGATCCGCTCGTTCGCTTCGAGAATCGCGGAGCGCAGCTCACCCAACAGGTCAGTGCTGTGCTGTGGAGTGTCCAGGGCGGCCAAGCGGCTGACCGTGATAGCCGAAGCGACGTCACCGCCGGCGTGACCACCCATACCGTCGGCGATCAGCAGGAAGTTCGGTCCCACATAGCCGGAGTCCTGATTGTTCTGACGCACCAGACCGACATTGGAGCGGATCGCGGCGTTGAACATGATTTCGGGAAGTTCGTTCGTCATGCCTGCAGCTCCATAGTCGTGTTGCCGATTCGCACAGGGGTGAAAGCAGGCAGGGGCACTGCGCCGTGAAGCCTGCGATCGCCGACGAACGTACCGTTGGTAGAACCGAGATCCTCGATGTACCACAGGCCCTCATCAGCGACAACGCGCGCATGAACACCGGAGGCAAAGTCATCGTGGAGGACAACGTCATTGCCGCCGGCCCGGCCCATCGTGACCGGTTGGCCGCCCAGCGGGATGACCTTGCCCTGCAGCGCGCCGGATGTGAACACCACCTGAGCGTGATGGGCCGTTGTCACCTGGTCTCCAGGCTGCACGGCCCCACCGGATGTGGTCGGGGCGGCAGCCGGGGTGCTCTGTGGCCTGCTGCGGCTTCCCTTGGAGCGTCCAACCTTGCGGCGAACCTTGGTTCCGCGCGGACCGAAGATGTCCTGACGCAGTACACCGGCAACGAGGAAGACGAAAATCCACAGCAGCGCGAAGAACGCGAGGCGCAGCACCATAACGGTGAGCTCTGTCATCAGCTCCCTGCTTCCGATCGATGGAACACGACCGTGCTGTCACCGGCCTGGAGAACAGTTCCATCGGTCACATTGACTTTGGAGATGCGTTTGCCGTCCAGAAGGGTGCCGTTGGTTGAGCCCAGGTCAGAGGCCTGTGCGTGCGAACCGTCGACGGTCACCTCGAAATGGCGGCGGGAAACACCCGGGTCGTCGATGACGATGTCGGCACTGGAAGACGAACGGCCGAAGATCGTCGATCCCTGGCCCAGCCGGTAGCTGCGCGAACCGACCGACACCGTGAAGTGTGCGGCTGACTGTCGGCGTGCGGGGCGTGCGGGGTCCGGGTGGTGTGGAGTGGCAGAAGCTTGCGCTGGGGCTGCCGGGGCAGCGGCCGCTGGGGGAGGCGTCGGATTGGCTTCGCGGCGGCGGGACTGTTCGTAGGCTTCCGCCACGATGGGGTTGGCGCGGCTTGCGGGGTCGTAGCCGCCGCGATTGGCCGGCTGTGCGGCGGGGGAGCCATCGGGGCGCTCAGTTCCTGCGAGCACGCGGTAGACGCCAGTGTCGAGGTCTGATGCGACGGTCAGTTCCACCGTGACGGGGCCGACGAAGGTGTAGCCCTGTTCAACAGCGTGTTCGCCGACAACCTGACGGAGGTCGGTTTTGAGTTCGTCGAAGATGGGGGTCAGTCGCTCGAAGTCGTTCGAGGACAGTTCCACGGTGTAGCTGTTGGCGGTGAGAGTGCGGCCGCGTGATACAACTGCGGCGCGTGCGTCGGCTTCTTTGCGAAGCGCTCCGGCGAGCTCAACAGGTTCGACCTGGGAGCGGAAGGCTTTGGCGAACGCGCCATTGACCACGCGTTCAATTCCACGCTCAAAGCGGTCGAGTATGCCCACGGTGCGCTCCACCCCCTTTCGACGATCAATCAGTCAACTCACCATATTAACGGCCCGGGGCTTGACGAGCCCTGAGAACCGCGTCTTCCGCCGACAGTGCGCGGCAGCGGCTGATTTGACACTAACGCGAAATCGCGCACCCGTGGGGGATATTGAGGGGATTTGGATCGTGCAGTTAGGTGGGCTGGCTGCCTGTGGTCGGCGGCAGTGCGCACGCCCGTTGGCAATGAATCCACGCTTTAGCCGCAGGGAGACTCCCTTTAGCAACAGAAACTCTCGTTAGCAGTTGTTGCTAAGGCGCAGAATCCGGCTAAAGGGTGGGGTGCCGCAAAGGTGGTTTTGGAGCTCGTTTTGCTGCTGGGTGCCAGATGTGTGTATAGTTTCTTTTTGCTGCTTCGCGCGAGTGGCGGAATTGGTAGACGCGCTGGCTTCAGGTGCCAGTG
>CABTZE010000026.1 GCA_902489215.1 uncultured Brevibacterium sp. | reverse complement strand
GGAAGAAAAGGCTGAGGAAGCTCCGGCTGAAGAAGCCGCCGAAGCTCCTGCTGAAGAAGCACCCGCTGCCGAAGAAGCAGAAGAGGCCTGATCATGCTTGCGCAGGCGCTTGAACACCTCGTACAGGGAATCGTCGACAATCCTGACGACGTTTCCGTGAGGGAGCGCAGCAGCGGTCGCGGTACGACCCTCGAAGTGCGCGTCCATCCTGACGACCTCGGTCGTGTCATTGGACGTGCCGGACGCACCGCCAAGTCGCTGCGCAAAGTCGTGAACGCCATTTCCGGCGAACGCGTGCGCGTCGATCTTGTCGAAGCCTGATCACACTCGCAGTCTTCAAACAGCGCCCCGTGGAGGATTTCCTCCCGGGGCGCTGTTGTGTTCGGAGGCCGATGCGCGCCAATCGACTGCCGCCCGCCGTTACACTGGAGGGGTCCATCAAGCTGTGAAAGGCCCATGTGAGTCAAGTTGTCGCCCGGCTGGGCAAACCACACGGAATCCGCGGTGAGTTCACCGTCGAAGTCCGCACCGATGATCCCGATGAGCGCTTCCTCGTCGGCAGTGAATTCTCCACTCAGCCGGACATCGGCACTCTCACTTTGACCCGCGCCAGGTGGCATCGTGACCGCCTGCTGCTGACTTTCGCCGAAATCAGCGACCGCACTCGGGCAGAAGAGGTCCGCAACACCCTCATCAGCGTCGAAGCGGATGACAGTGATGACGACAGCGCCTGGTACGTGGCCGACCTCATCGGCCTCGACGTGATCGAAAACGACACCGTGATCGGCAAGGTTGCCGACGTCATCAACAATCCCGCCCAGGATCTCCTCGAAATCACCCTGCACAGCGGGGCTGAGGCTCTTATCCCGTTCGTCGAGGAAATCGTTCCGCACGTCGACATCGACGCCGGCACCGTGACGATCACCCCTCCGGCGGGACTGCTGCCGCAGGACGGCGAATCGTGAGACTCGACGTCCTCACAATCTTTCCGGACTACCTGAGCCCTCTCGACCTTTCGCTCATCGGCAAAGCCCGTAGAGACGGCCACCTGGACCTGCGGGTGAGCAACCCGCGCGACTACACCACCGACCGCCACCACACGGTCGACGACACCCCGTACGGCGGCGGTGCAGGCATGGTGATGAAAGCCGAGCCATGGGCACAGGCCCTGGAAGACACACTCGAGGGCACCTCGGGAGCAGGGGAGCGGCCCGTGTTGATCGTGCCCAGCCCCGCCGGCATTCCCTTCACCCAGAAGATCGCCCGGGAGCTGGCCCAACGTGAACACCTCGTGTTTGCCTGCGGACGCTACGAAGGCATTGACCAGCGGGTTGTCGAATGGGCCGCAGATGACGGCCGCTTCGATGTTGAGCTCATCAGCATCGGCGACTACGTGCTCAACGGCGGTGAGGTCGCGGCACTCGTCATGATCGAGGCCATCGCACGGCTGATTCCCGGGATCATCGGCAACCCGGAATCACTCGATGAGGAAAGCCACGAAGACGGGCTGCTTGAATATCCGGCCTACACAAAGCCCGCTGAATGGCGCGGCCGGGCCATCCCCGAAGTTCTGCTGTCGGGCAATCACGCGGCAATCGCCCGCTGGCGCTACGAACAGCGCCTGCGCAGAACAAGCGAGGTGCGCCCGGACATGCTCGACAAGCTGCGGGACAGCCTCAGTAAGAAGGACCGTGACTACCTCAACTCGCTTCGCGGCCGGCACTGAGCCGCGTTGACCGGGTACCGTAGGGACGCTGAGCCGGGCATTCGGGCGCACGAGGTGCCGGTCGGCGCCGTGCGGATGTGCGGCTCGGATCTCGACTTGGCCAGTTGCGTGCCTGTGCACTAAACTGGGTCTCTGCGTTTGCTGACTTCAGCCTGCCTCGGAGGGCTCGCAAGTCCATAAGGGAAGCCGCAAGGCCATCCGGCAGACCATCCGCCCATCCGCTTTCTGCGGATACTGACACGCGCATGTACGATCCGGGGCGCGCATGCAGGAGAAACCAATGCAGAAACTTGATTTTCTCGACAAGGCTTCGCTGAAGACCGACGTTCCCAACTTCAAGCCCGGTGACACCGTTGACGTGCACGTGCGCGTCATCGAAGGCTCGCGTTCGCGTGTCCAGGTGTTCCGCGGCTTTGTCCTGCGCCGTCAGGGCCAGGGTGTTGGCGAAACCTTCACCGTCCGCAAGATCAGCTTCGGCATCGGCGTCGAGCGCACCTTCCCGGTTCACGCACCCACGATCGACAAGATCGACGTGCTGACCCGCGGTGACGTTCGCCGCGCCAAGCTGTACTACCTGCGCGACCGTCACGGCAAGGCCGCTCGCATCCGCGAGAAGCGCTGAGCATGACGAACTGAGGGCGCGAACCGGTCGGTTCGCGCCCTTCGTCATATCCGGAACATGCACACATCACGCACACGCCGCATCGTGCCGGTCATCGCATGGCTGGCCATCGCGGGCCTCCTGCTGGCCGGCATTCTGCGCGGCTTCGTCGTGCAGAGATTCTCGATCCCGTCCGAATCCATGGAGCCCACTCTGCAGCCGGGCCAGAAGATCACCGTCTGGCGCGTACCGGCACTTAAGGGAGACATCGAACGTGGGGACGTCGTCGTCTTTGACGGCCGCGGCAGCATGATTCCCGGCACGGGCCCCGGCGGGGTGCAGAACATCGCATCGTGGTTCGGTATCGGACCGAAAAACGTCTTCTACGTCAAACGCGTCATCGGCATCGGCGGTGACGAAATCGTCTGCTGCGAGGACAACCACCTCACCGTCAACGGTGAGCTGCTCGAAGAGCCGTACTTGAAAGATCAGGACGGCTCCGCCTCGGAAATGGAGTTCCACGTGCGCGTGCCCGAAGGACGCGTGTGGCTCATGGGCGACAACAGACACAACTCGACTGACTCGCGGAACCTTCTGGGCCGGCCCGGCGGGGGAATGGTGCCGCTCAAGCGGATCATTGGAACAGTCCGAGAATCTGACCAGCAGGTGCCGCGATAGGATGGCCCGGTGACTGAACGGAAGAAGGACGGCAGCAAAACCCTGCGGGGACTGCGTGAAATCGCGATCATCGTGGTGATCGCGCTCGTCGTTTCCTTTGCTATCAAAACCTTCGTCGTCCGCTCGTTCTACATCCCGTCGTCATCGATGGAGAACACACTGCAGATCAACGACCGCATTATGGTCAACCAGCTGCCGTGGAACGAACCGCAGCGCGGAGAGATCATCGTCTTCGACGACCCGGGCGGCTGGCTGCCGCCAGACACATCGGGCAGCTACAAGCCGAACCCGGTGCTTGAGTTTCTGGGTCTGGTACCGGCCAATGCCGGCCAGCAGCTCATCAAACGCGTCATCGGCGTCGGCGGCGACACAGTCGAATGCTGCGACGAGAAGGGCCGCCTCAAAGTCAACGGCCAGCCGATCGACGAAACCTACATCAAACGCGGAACCGACCCTTCTGCCATCAAGTTCAAAGTGGAAGTCCCCGAAGGCAGCTACTGGGTGATGGGCGATAACCGCGCAAACTCGCTCGATTCGCGCTACAACACCGAATCCGCCGGCGGACCGTTCGTGTCGAAGGACAATGTGGTCGGCACGGTGTTCGTCATCAACTGGCCACTGGACCGCTTCTCACGGGTCAAAGCCGCCACCGAAGTCTTCGCCGACGTGCCCAACCCGTGAACGGACTGACTGACCTCAGCCTTGAGCGGAAGCTGCACGACTGCGGCTTCCGTCGAGTCATCGGAATGGACGAGGTGGGGCGCGGCTGCACCGCAGGCCCCGTCGGCGTGGGTGCCGTCTGGTTCTCACTCGATGAGCTTCTGGGTGATCCCACGAGCATCCCGGCCGGGCTCAACGACTCCAAACAGATCACACCGGTGCGCCGCCCCGGAGTTGCCCAGGCAGTACGCGACTGGCAAGAACACGCGCAGGTGAGTTTCGCCTCGGCTGCCGAGATCGACGAAATCGGCCTGACTGCCGCACTGGCACTGGCTGGCCGCAGGGCCCTGGCACAGCTTCCCGACGCCGACGTCGTGCTGTTGGACGGCAAGCACAACTGGCTGTCTTATGAACCGTCTCTTGTGGACGCACACCTGTTTGCCGACGCTGACGCGGTGGTCCCCGAAGTCCGCACCTTCATCAAGGGCGACGGGCGGATCGTCACGATCGCCGCGGCGTCCGTCATCGCCAAGGTCGACCGTGATGCGCTCATGGTCGAACTCGACGCGCAGTTCCCCGAATACGGCTGGGCGGGCAACAAGGGATACCCCAGCCCCGCGCACAAGCGCGCAGTAGCGGAATTCGGGCCCACCGAGTGGCACCGCAGGTCATTTGCCCTCTGAGGGCCGAACACTAGGGTAGGAGCTATGAGCGTCGAAGACCTTGAGGCTTTTGAAGCTGATCTTGAACTGCAGCTGTACCGCGAATACCGCGACGTCATCAGCCTTTTCTCCTACGCCGTGGAAACCGAGCGGCGGTTCTATTTGGCCAACTCCGTTGACGTGCAGCAGCACTCTGACGGTCGCGACGTCTTCTTCGAGGTAACGCTCACCGACGCCTGGGTGTGGGACACGTGGCGCACCGCCCGCTTTGTGACAAACGTGCGAATCCTCACCTATAAGGACGTCAACATCGAAGAGCTCGCCAAGAGCGATTTCCCCGGCCCTGAGGACCTCGACGGCTGAGACCGCCGGTGATGGGAGGGCTGCCTGAGGGGCGGTATGTGGGCTGTCGGGCCGGCGCGCACTTCTGTTCCGGCGCCTGTGAATTGACAGCGGGTTATCCCCAGGACCTTTGACGAGGTGCCGCTCCACTTGGTCTGCCGGGCACCGTTGGCGGCATGAACGAGCCGCAGAGAAAACCACACAACACAACGCTGGGCGCCAGAGGCGAAGAAATCGCCGCAAACTACCTTGAGCGCGACTGCGATTGGATCATCCTCGACCGCAATTGGCGATGCCGCGACGGTGAAATCGACATCATTGCCTATGACGACGAAGACGTCGTGTTCGTTGAAGTCAAAACCCGTTCGAGCGCCTTTTCAGGCGACCCGCTGGAGGCCGTTGACTTCCACAAGCTGCGCACTCTGCAGGGCCTTGCAACACGCTGGGTAACCGAACAGAAGGGCTACATACCCAGCTACCGGATTGACGTCATCGGAATCTGCCTCGGCGGTGAAGCGCCTACGCTCACCCACATTGAGCAGGTGTTCCATGACTGGTGAAGCACAGACCACACATGCCGGGGTGATCGCCGAAGTAGGTGAGGCGCCGGCATCACCGGCCGGGCCAGCCGAAGCACGCGCGTACACCGTGATCAAACCGAAGACCCGCGCTATCGGAGCCACGAGCGCAGTCGCACTGTGGGGGCTTTCCGGCACGGTCATCGCCGTGGAGGCGAGCATCAACAACGGGTTGCCGGGCATCGACATCGTGGGACTTCCCGACGCCTCGGTATCGGAAGCGCGCAAACGAGTCCGCGCGGCAGTGTCCAATGTGGGACTGAGTCTGTCGGCCCAGCGCATCACCGTGAACCTGTCACCGGGCAGTGTGAAGAAAGCCGGCACCGCGTTCGACCTCAGCATCGCGGTGGCGCTTCTTGCTGCAGAGGGAGCGGTCAACCGCGATGCCGCGGCATCGTGCGTCTGCATTGGGGAACTGGGCTTGGACGGCAGACTTCATCCGGTCAACGGTGTGCTGCCCATGGTGTCAGCGTTGCGGAAGGAAGGTCTGCGGCGCGTGATTGTGCCGAAGGCAAATGAAAGCGAAGCTCTTCTGGCCGGTGATGTCGACGTGCGCGGATGCATCAGCCTGGCCGATGCCGTGCGGGTGCTCGGCGGGGACGTGCGTCCCGTTGACCTCGTGCCGGTTGAGCTGAGTGGCCGACGTGCAGTCGAACCCCAGCGTCCGGGCGACCTCGCGGACGTGCAGGGCCAAGACGATGCCCGGTGGGCCCTCGAGGTTGCGGCAGCCGGCGGGCATCACCTGCTGATGAGCGGCCCGCCCGGGGCGGGCAAGACAATGCTCGCCGGCTGTCTGCCCGGCCTGCTGCCGACCCTGTCACCTGACGAGGCGGTGGAAGCCTGCTCGCTGCAGTCCCTGGACGGCACGTTTGATCCCGAACAGGGGCTCGCCGCTGTCCCTCCATTTGAATCGCCGCACCACCGCACGACAGCTGCGGCAATGGTGGGCGGTTCCAAACCGGGGATGATCGGCGTGCTGTCAAAAGCCCACAGGGGAGTACTGTTCCTCGACGAAGCCCCCGAGTTCAGTCGCGATGTTCTCGAAGCCATGCGTCAGCCCTTGGAAAGCGGAGTGTGCAGCATCCACCGGGCGTGGGGTTCAGTTGATCTTCCCGCCCAGTTTCAGCTTGTGCTCGCGGCAAACCCGTGCCCGTGCGGTGGTTCGACCGGCAGACAGTGCATGTGCAGTCCAACAGAGAAAAGGCGCTACAGAGCCAAGCTGTCCGGACCGCTTATGGACCGTGTGGATATTCAGCTGACTGTGCAGCCCATCAGTCCGGCCGACCTGCACAGAAAAGAAAAACGTGAAGGATCAGCAGAAGTAGCACAACGAGTCGCCCGGGCCCGGCGGGTGCAGGCAGAGCGGTACAGCACGGAGGGTTTTTCTCTCAACGCGCGAGCTCCGGGCAGTCGACTGCGGGAGATCTTCCGCTTCACACCGCAGGAAACAGCACACCTGGATACCGCTTTGGAACGCGGAACGCTGTCCATGCGCGGATACGACCGAGTGCTGCGCATTGCCGCAACAATCGCCGACCTGCGCGGCATGGAACGCCCCGGCCGTGACGAGCTCATGGCGGCAGCCGCACTGAGAACTCAGGAGCAGCTATGACCGATCTGGCCCAACTGCGGGCAGCCGCCAACCTCCTGCGCGCAGCAGAGCCCACCGACCGGATGCTCGCAGTGTGCATACGCGCCGAAGGTTTAGAAGAAACATGGCGCGTACTCAGCACAGCCGCACGCGATGACGACGGCGACAACGGCGAGGCGAAAAGCTTCATCACGAGCTGTGTGGACACATTCGGCATTACAGTCAGCCCCGAAGCGGTGAGCAAAGCCGCCGAACGCTGGAGCGCCAGAATCGTAGGACACGACGGCGACGCCGACCGCGACCTGAGGATTATGGAACGGCTCGGCGCTCGCCTCATCACACCCGGCAGCAGTGAATGGCCAGAACAGCTGAACGACTTGGGTCTGGACGCGCCAACAGCCCTGTGGGCGCGCGGACCGGGCAGCCTGGTCGAACTTGCAGCTGTTTCCTGTGCCCTTGTCGGTGCGCGTGCCGCAACCGGCTACGGGACCGCGCTCGCTAAGAACACTGCGTTTGAACTGGCCCGCGACTCCGTGACCGTGATCTCCGGCGGGGCATTCGGCATCGACGCGGCAGCGCACGCAGGAGCTCTTGCTGCATCAAGCGGGCGGGCCTCAACAATCGCGCTCATGGCCGGGGGAGTGGACCGCATGTATCCGCGCGGCAACGCGGACCTGTTGGAAGAGCTCTGCCTCAACCATCTGGTGGTTTCCGAGTGCCCACCGGGCGCGACACCCATGCGGCACAGGTTCTTAGCGCGCAACAGGCTGATAGCCGCACTGTCATCAGCCGTTGTGGTTGTCGAGGCGGGCTGGCGCTCCGGGGCCATCAACACAGCGCATCACGCAGCTGAACTCGGCCGTCCATTGGGTGCTTTTCCCGGACGCGCCTCGGATGCCGAATCAGCCGGATGCCACCGGCTCATACGGGATGCCGGCGCCGTGCTCGTTGCCGAAGTCGACCACGTGCGTGAACTGCTGGGTACGGCAGACGTCGCCGAACTGTTCAGTCGGGAAAGTGCACAGGCACACGGCAAACCGGCTGACGGTCTCAGCGATGCCGAGCTCAAAGTGTTCTCCGCACTGCCGGTACACCGCGGTGTTGACTGTTCCACGCTTGCAGTGAGGGCGGGATTGGACCCGCAGACAACAACTGCCGCGCTCGCCGCACTCGAACTTGGCGGGCTGGCACAGCGCAGCGGTGACGAGTGGCAGAAGGTCCGCTGAACTGACATCGCTATCCTGGACTCATGACCTCGAACCTTCCCCGCGAGGCACTGCCGGCCGAATACGCTTCGGCCCTTGAGGACTACGAGGCTGATCTCACGGTCCATCAGACAGTGTCCGAACACACCCGGCGGGCCTACTGTGCCGATGCGCAGTCGGTGCTCGCATTCCTTGTGCGCGCCGCTGGCGGAGAGCCTATCGCTCTGCGGGATGTTGAACTGGCCAACCTGCGCCACTGGCTCATGGAGATCCACGAAAACGGGGCATCACCCAGCACAGCGGCACGGCGCATCGCGGGTGTCAGGTCATTCTTCACGTTCCTGCGGCGCAGCGGCCGCATCGAGGCTTCACCCGCCGAGCGTCTGCAGGCGCCCAAAAAACCCGGCCGGCTGCCGGCTGTCCTCAAACAGAGCGCCGCTGAAACCGTACTCGCCAACACCGCGCAGGCTCCCAGCGCAGACACGGAGCAGACTGCAGAGCCCACCCCGGTGCAGCTGCGGGACCGAGCCATGGTCGAACTGCTCTACGCCACGGGTATGCGCGTCTCGGAGCTCACAAGCCTCAACCTGGACTCGATCGACTTCACCAATAAGCTCATCACCGTCATCGGCAAGGGGCGCAAAGAACGCCGAGTGCCCTTCGGCGGACCATCAGAAGCTGCACTGAACGCCTGGTTGGACAAGGGGCGGGATGCGCTGGCCGCAGAGCCTGAAGCCCTGTTCGTCGGCGTGCGCGGAAAGCGCATTGACCCGCGCCAGGTGCGTGAGGTCGTGGGGCGGGCAACTGCCGGCTACAGCGATTCCCCACGGCTGTCACCGCACGGCCTGCGGCATTCAGCGGCAACCCACATGGTGGAAAACGGGGCTGACATTCGCCAAGTGCAGGAACTGCTCGGGCACGCCAGTCTGAGCTCGACGCAGATCTACACGCACGTTTCCCTGCAGCGGCTCAAAGATACCTACCGGCAGGCTCACCCGCGCGCATAAAGTCGGGGAACAGGTTCGCGGGCCCGGTGAACGGGCAGGCTGGTGTCAGCTGAGAGAAAGATGGCGGCTACTGGCCTGCACCAACACAGACTGGCTGGCGAGGATAGTCGCTGAGGGTTGAACTGGGCGTCTGCGAACCAGCCGTAACGTTGATTTCACTGCCTGGCGCGAGGTCTGCATCGAGGACTTCGCAGACGAGGTCGGCGACATCGTCCAGGCGCACAGGCTGGAAGTCGACGTCCGGCGAAGCAAGCTGCAGACCGGGTACGGCATCGATCATCATTGGCGAAGGCCTGACGATTGTGTAGTTCAGGCCGGAAATCCGCAGTGCTTCGTCCGCCATGGTCACTGATTCCGGGTGGGCGCAGCCCATGGCTGCAGCGAGTTCTGCGCACGGCGTAACCTGAACAAAGCGCTCAACACCGGCAAGCTTGGACGCCTGCTGCGCGCGCAGCGCCCCCACAAGGTTGTTGGAGAACACTTCGAAGCTGTTGTCCAACCGCGAACCCGCCACGTATACGACGGAGTGCACCCCGCTGAGGATTTCGGCGAGTTCCTCGATTGCGGAGCGGGAAACATCGGCCAGGACGGGGGATACGCCGAGGTCAGAAAGCTCCATCTGTTCGTACATCTGCTCCGGGCGGCGCACGATTGAGACGACTTCGTTCGGGTACCTGTCGGTAATGGCTCTGCCGAGGCGGCCAGCGCCGCCGATGATTGCCAAGCGGGGATATTGCGGCTTCACATTCTTAGAATGCCGTGCTGGCCGACCGAACCCAAAACGGGAGGCCTACCTTCCCGTATTTCGGTACTCCCAGTGCCAGGGTTCGGGCAGAGAACCCGATGGCTCCGCCCAGGGTGGGTGTACCCAGCCGAAACGGGCGGCGTTTGCCTTCATCCACTGATGCTGTGGGGTGCCGAATCTGTTGATGCCAGAACCCAAATCCACCGCCAGTGCCCACCCGTGGTTCGAGCGCCCCGGGGTGGCCGCCCATTTGCCCTTGCGACGTTTGAGCGCCACTTGTGTCTGGTAGTCCCGATAAGAATCTGTGACAGAGATCGGGTGGCCGAACCTTTGGGCAAAAGCGGCTGACAGCGCATCGAACGCTCGCGCAGCATCGCATCGCAGTCGGTGGCCGGGAGCTGACCGCAGCGGACACATGGCCACGGTGGGAATACGGCCGTTGCTGTAGCCTCCCCACGCTCCGGCCCCTGACTTTGCAACAGAGCCTCCCGGTGCCGCGGCCGGCAAGCGGTCCGGTGCCTGCCCTTCGGGCAGTAGAACTGAGGCATCCGAAACAAAGAAATCAGCCGGATTCAGGTAGTTCTTAGCCTGATTCACCTTCCAAACCCCGACGTGCACACAGCCCTCAGCGCAGTGTGAAGCGTCCGCAACCGTGCCGATCACCTGTCCCGCGGCAACCTGATCGCCCTTTCGCACAGTGGCTGCGATGGGTTCGAACGACACTGCGTAGCCTGCCACCTCGAGACTGACAACCGGTTTTCCGGCGACCTTCCCGGCAAAGCGCACAGTTCCCGCGGCAGGAGAGCGGATCGGCTCGCCGGCAGCAGCGGCGACATCGATTCCACGGTGTCCCGCCTTCCAGTTCTGCGCGGGCTTGTCGAAAGCGCGCACAATCTGCACGCCCGGAACGGGAGTCAGCCAACGGTGCGCGGCTTCAGCGCCAGTACCGGTGCCGTCGACATTCTGTGCGTAGGCAGAAGCCGGCCCGCCCACCACGGTCAGTGTGGCAAGAGCGAAAGCGATGACAACAGCAACAGCAGCAGATCCAGCAGAGATAGTGACTTTCATGCGGACAGTTCAGCCCGCCTCGTCACCTTTCAGCGAGATCCAGAAAACATCTGTGGGAAACCCCGCAGCAATCCCCAGACAGCGGAACAGAACTCCCCAGCGCTCCGGGAGTTCCACCTCGCCAGCTGTGGCCTGCAACAGCCCCGTTTTGTCTGGGTTGAGCAACAGCGTAGAATGACACCAGCAGAAGCGTGTCTGCTTCTGACTTCGCGCATCCGATTCAACCGATCTGCCGAAGGTGCGCGCTGTCCACAGCCAACGGATCCCAAGTCCGGTGGAGAGCGCGTCGACAGATCCACGGGTGCCAGGACCAACCGAAAACCGTTCCGCGGTTATGCCCACGGGCCCGCCGCAGGAACCCTAGGCGCGTAAGCGCAGAGAAAGGAGACCTCGGCATGGCCGTCGTCACCGTTCGCCAGCTGCTCGAATCCGGCGTTCACTTTGGTCACCAGACCCGCCGTTGGAACCCGAAGATGAAGCGCTTCATCTTCACCGAGCGCAACGGCATCTACATCATCGACCTGCAGAAGTCGCTGGGCTACATCGACACCGCCTACGACTTCGTGAAGGAAACCGTCGCACACGGCGGTTCGATCCTCTTCGTCGGCACGAAGAAGCAGGCTCAGGAAGCAATCGCAGAACAGGCCACCCGCGTGGGCCAGCCCTACGTCAACCAGCGCTGGCTCGGCGGTATGCTCACCAACTTCCAGACGATCGCCGGTCGTCTGCGCCGCCTGAAGGAACTCGAAGAAATCGACTTCGAAGACGCAGCGGGCGAAGGCCGCACCAAGAAGGAACTGCTCATCCTGTCCCGCGAAAAGGACAAGCTCGAGCGCACCCTCGGCGGTATCCGCGACATGCAGCGCACCCCGTCGGCCGTGTGGGTTGTCGACACCAAGAAGGAACAGCTGGCCGTTGACGAAGCTCGCAAGCTCGGCATCCCGGTCATCGCAATCCTCGACACCAACTGCGACCCCGACGTCGTCGACTACCCGATCCCGGGCAACGACGACTCGATCCGCTCCGTCAAGCTGCTGACCCGCGTGGTTGCAGACGCCGTCGCCGAAGGCCTCATCAAGCGCCACGGTGCCAGCGAAGAGGGCGAAAAGAACGTTTCCGCCGTCGAACCGATGCCCGAATGGGAGCGCGAACTCCTCGAAGGCAAGTCCGAAGGCGCCGAAGACAAGGCGGAAGCTGACAAGGCTGACGCCGAAAAGGCCGAAGACAAGGCCGCTGACAAGCCCGAAGCCTGACCCCACGTCCCTTCGACCCCGTATCTTCCAAAGGAGATTCCATGGCGAACTACACCACAGCTGACATCAAGGAGCTGCGCGAAAAGACCGGCGCAGGCATGATGGACGTCAAGAAGGCACTCGACGAAGCCGCAGGCGACAAGGCCAAGGCCGTTGAGATCCTCCGCGTCAAGGGCCTGCAGGGCGCTGCCAAGCGCGAAGGCCGTTCCACCTCGGACGGCGTTGTGCTCGCTCACGTCGAAAACGGCGTCGGCACCATGATCGAGTTCAACTCGGAAACCGACTTCGTTGCCAAGTCCGACACCTTCAGCAAGCTCGCTGAGCAGGTCCTCGACCTGGCCGTTGCGAACAACGCCGACAACGCTGAAACCCTGCTGAACACCGAAATCGACGGCAAGCCGGTTTCGCAGATCATCACCGAAGGCGGAGCATCGCTCGGCGAAAAGGTTGACCTGCGCCGCGTGGGCCGCATCGAAGCTCCTTCGATCGCCCAGTACATGCACCGCACCAACAAGGACCTGCCCCCGCAGGTCGGCGTTCTCTTCGCCTACGAAGGCGGCGACGACCAGGTTGCTCACGATGTCGCAGTGCACATCGCAGCCATGTCGCCCAAGTACTTCTCGCGCGAAGACGTTCCCGCTGAGATCGTCGAAAAGGAGCGCGAAGTCGCCCTTGAGACCGCTAAGAACGAAGGCAAGCCGGAGCGCGCCATCCCGAACATCGTGGAAGGCCGCGTGAACGCATTCTTCAAGGACAACTGCCTGCTGGACCAGGGCTTCGCCAAGGAGCCCAAGACCCCGGTTTCGGCTGTCCTGAAGGAAGCCGGCATCGACGCTAAGGGCTTCCTGCGCTTCCGCGTGGGCGTCTGATCGTCTGAACTGCTGAAATGCCCCCTCGGCTCACTGCCGAGGGGGCATTTCTGTGTCTGCGGCTCTTCTTCCCGAATGGCTGGCTGGGTGCCTGGTCAGGTATGGGGAAGCTCACGAGGTGCCGCTTGGATGCCTCTGTTCCTTCCGGGGGGAATGCGGCTCAGGCTACGAGAAGCGCCCCGCCCAGGGCTGCTGAGCCAACACCCAGGGTCACGAGTGCGGCCAGAATGAGTGGTCGCACACCCATGCCGATGAGCGATCGGAAGTGAACGCCGAGACCCAGCCCGAACATCGCAGCGGTCAGGAAGATCTTCTGCACCCAGTCGGCGCCGGTGAGGAACCAACTGGGAAGGGGCAGGAAGGTGGTTGCGACAGCTGCCACGATGAACAGTGCAACCCACAGCGGCACGAGCGGCACACGAGCCGACGATTCTGTGCCCTCGGCGGCTCCGCCTCGTGCCATCCAGCGGCCCAAGAAGAACACGACCGGGGCGAGCATGAGCACCCGGGCGAGTTTGACGATGACCGCCGGTTCCAAAGCTGCGGAGCCCAGGATCCCGCCGATTGCAGCTACCTGCGCGACTTCGTGCACACCCGCACCCGTCCAGATGCCCGCGGTGCGCGGATCGAGGTTCCACAGACCGGCAAGCGGCGGCACTGCGCCGATCATGATGGTGCCGAACAGCACCACGAGAGCCACTGCCGCCGCGGTGTCCTCCTTGCGGGAGCGCAGAGTGCTCTGTGCCCCGGCAACAGCAGCGGCACCGCAGATGGAAAAACCGCAGCCGATGAGCATCGACAGATCGCGGCCTACTCCCAGCAGGCGCCCCAGACCCACACTGAGGAAGAAGCCCCCGGCCACAAGAACCACGACGAGCACGATGACAAGCGGACCCATCGCCGCAATATCGGTCAGGGACAGCTTGAAGCCCAAGGCGATAATCGCAGCCCGCAGCAGCGGCTTCGACGCGAAGGCAACACCGGGATCGAAGCGTGCGGGAAGTTTGGGCAGCAGATTGCGCACCAGCATGCCCAGAACAATGGCCATGAGAACAGAGCCGGTGTGCGGAACAAGGGTGGCAAGACCAAAGGCTGCCGCGGCGGCGGCACCGCACAGCAGCAGGCCGGGCAGCAGGTTCAGCAGCGCGGACGCGGACGGGAGGGAGCGGGTGGACGTATTCACGACCTCTACTATGCTCCTCGAGGACATGAGCTCCCAACCGGCCCCGCCGGACACGGCGGAATACCGAATCAGCTGGCCCGGATGGGTAGACTGGGAACGATCCAACCGAAGGAAGGAAGCAGATGCCGCACGCTGTGAGCGAGAGCCCGAAACCCGAAGCCACACACCGGCGCAGGGTACTCCTCAAACTCTCCGGAGAAGTGTTCGGCGGCGGCTCGGTCGGCGTGAACCCCGATGTCGTCGCATCTGTCGCTCGTGAAATCGCCCCCACTGTCGGTGACGTTGAAATGTCGATCGTCGTCGGCGGCGGCAACTTCTTCCGCGGGGCTGAACTGCAGAACCGCGGCATGGACCGTACCCGCGCCGACTACATGGGAATGCTCGGCACCGTCATGAACTGCCTGGCCCTGCAGGACTTCCTCGAACAGCTCGACGTTGACACGCGAGTGCAGACCGCCATCCCCATGCCGCAGGTGGCTGAAAGCTACATTCCGCGCCGCGCTATGCGCCACATGCAGAAAGACCGTGTGGTCATCTTCGGTGCCGGTGCGGGCCTGCCGTTCTTCTCGACCGATACCGTTGCTGCCCAGCGTGCGCTCGAAATCCACGCTGACGAAGTCCTTGTGGCCAAAAACGGTGTCGACGGCGTCTACACGGCAGACCCCAAAACCGATCCGACCGCAAAGAAGCTCGACAGCATCTCCTACCAGGACGCTCTGCAGCGCGGGCTCAAAGTCGTCGACGCGACCGCTTTCAGCCTGTGCATGGACAACAACGTCGCTATGCGCGTCTTCGGTATGGAAGGCGAAGGAAATCTGCGCTCGGCCATCATGGGCGAGAACATCGGCACCGTGCTCTCTGCCTGAGAGCCAGCACTATTCATAGGAGACACAATGATCGATTCTGAGCTTAAGGACGCACGCGGCCGCATGGACGGTGCCGTCGAGGCAACCCAGGAGAACTTCGGATCGGTGCGCACCGGTCGCGCCAACCCGCAGCTCTTCGCCAACATCATGGTCGAGTACTACGGAGTGCCCACCCCGCTGCAGCAGCTGGCCTCCTTCCAGGTGCCCGAAGCGCGCACCCTCCTGATTTCGCCGTTCGACCAGTCGGCTCTCGGCAACATCGAAACCGCCCTGCGCAACTCCGACATCGGGGCCAACCCCGCCAACGACGGCAACGTCATCCGCGTGGTCCTTCCGGAGCTGACCGAAGAACGTCGCCGTGACTACGTCAAGATCGTCCGCGGCTACGCGGAAGACGGCAAGGTCTCCATCCGCAACGTCCGCCGCCGCACCAAGGACACGCTCGAGAAGTTCCAGAAAGACGGCGACTTCGGTGAAGACGAAGTCCGCGCGGGTCTGGCTGAACTCGACGAGCTGACGAAGAAGAAGACCGAAGAGATCGACACGCTTCTCGCAGCAAAAGAAAAAGACCTGATGGAAGTCTGAATTGACTGCTCAATCACCTTCGACTTCCTCGGGCGACAGCGCGGCGGAGCAGCAAGGGCCGTCGCCTGAGGAAGTCACCCCTCCGGCGGAAAAGGACTACGGGCGGGCCGGGCGCAACCTGCCGGCCGCAATCGGGGTCGGCGTTGGAATCGGCGGGGCCGTACTCGCCAGCATTCTCATCTACCCTCCGGCCTTCCTCGTCGTCGCGATCATCGGCGTTCTCGCCGCCACCTGGGAACTGTCCACCGCACTGTCTCGCACCGGTTCGGACGTCTACCGACCGCTGACCATGACCGCAGCGGCTGGGCTCGTGCTGTCGAGCTGGTTCGGCGGCCGCGAAGCCGTGTGGGTGGCGTTCACCCTGTCAGCGGGCATCATCATGCTCGTGTCGCTCATGACCGGGCGGCCGAACCCGGTGAAAGAAGTATCGCTGTCGCTGTTCGCACTGACCTACGTCGGTCTTATGGCTGCGTTCATCGTCCACATCCTGCACCAGCCGCAGGGCGAACTTCTGCTCATCACGTTCTTGGCACTGGCAGTGTCCTCTGACACCGGGGGGTATGTGTTCGGAGTCCTGTGGGGCAAACACCCCATCGCCCCGAGAATCTCACCGAAGAAATCTTGGGAGGGCTACGCCGGTTCAACCGTCTTCGCCGTGACCGTCGGAATCTGCATGGCCGTCTTCGCTTTCGAGGTGCCGTGGTGGGAAGGCGCCGTGCTCGGTCTGGTGATACCCGCCTTCGCCACACTCGGCGACTTCTCGGAATCCATGATCAAACGCGACCTCGACCTCAAAGACATGGGCAACCTGCTGCCCGGCCACGGCGGTGTCATGGACCGGCTCGACTCGATTCTGCCCAGCGCACCCGTCGTGCTCGTGCTCTACACGATCCTGCCGGGATTCATCACCACCGCCTGACACACAGGGCCTTTACACGCTCCCCGTGGTCCCAGCCCGGGGAGCTTTGGAATAATAGGGGAGTCATGAGCACTACGCGTCGCAAACAGGTCCGCCCCGTCGTCGAACACGAAGACGGCACAACATCCAAGACGCCAACCCGCGATGGCCGCCCGCTGCTGAACTTCCGCGCACCGCGCGTCACCCAGCCGCCACGGCACTTCGCAGACATGTCAATGGAAGAACGGCAGGAGGCAGTCCGCGAACTCGGACTGCCCGCATTCCGCGCCAAGCAGCTGTCGAATCACTACTTCCAGCGCAACATCACCGATCCCGCGCTCATGACGGACATCCCCGCTGACAAGCGCGATGCCCTTGCCGAAGCCTTCTTCCCGCCGCTGCTGACAGAAGTCCACCGGCTGAAGACCAAAAACGGCGACACCATCAAGTTCCTGTGGCGTCTTTTCGACGGGGCACTCGTCGAATCAGTCCTCATGCGCTACCGCAACCGCATCACACTGTGCGTGTCATCCCAGTGTGGCTGCGGAATGAACTGCCCGTTCTGCGCCACAGGCCAGCAGGGGCTCACCCGCAACATGTCGACAGCCGAAATCGTCGAACAGGTCATCCGAGCCAACCAGGTCATTGCGGCAGGAGAACTGGCCCCGACCGCGGAGCCGGACATCAACATGCTCGGCGAACAGGCAGCCGCGGTCGGCGACGAATCCGGTGTAACCGATGCGAGCGCTGAAGCTGGGAATGACAGAGCCGGGGCGAAGCCTTCCGGCACCCAGACACCCGTCGGCGAAGAGCGCGTCACGAACATCGTGTTCATGGGCATGGGCGAACCCCTAGCCAACTACAAGCGGGTCATGAACGCCATCCGCCGCTTCACCGACGCAGCCCCGCATGGTCTGGGGATGTCGCCTCGCCGCATCACCGTGTCAACGGTGGGCCTCGTGCCGGGCATCCGCAAACTCATGAGCGAAGACATCCCAGTCACGTTTGCCCTCAGCCTGCACGCGCCCGACGACGGGCTGCGCAACGAAATGATTCCAGTCAACACCCGCTGGAACGCCGATGAGGCGATTGACGCAGCCTACGACTACTACCGCACCACAGGCCGCAGAGTGTCGATCGAATACGCGCTCAT
>CABTZE010000025.1 GCA_902489215.1 uncultured Brevibacterium sp. | reverse complement strand
GCGCTGACGGCACAGCTGGTCAAAGCCCGCCGGAAGCGAACCGAGTCCGGGATGACGCTCTACAACGGGGCGGCCGTGCGGAAGTTCCTGCCACGTGTCGACAGTCGCGCCCGAAGCGCGAACCGCCTGTTCGCGCACGAGCACGACGATGGAAGACAGAATCGCCTGAATGAGCAGATCCGCGCTGTCACGCCGGCCGGTGACCGCTGAGGTGATGCGATCGCGCAGCCGGCTGACAGTGGGTTCGAGGCCACGGAAGAACTGACCGGTGCCGACAAAGTCCTGCCATCGGGCCTGCACTTCGCCGCGCAGCACCTTATCGGCGACGAGAGCCTCACCCAGTCTCCTGCTGGCGGCCGCGAAGCTGCTTTCTGCGGCTTCCTGCAGTTCGCGGTAAGCGCGCACCTGCTCTTCTGCGCAGTCGGCGAGCACTTCGGTTTGAGGGCGCACCGATGCGAGAGCACCCTGGAGGGTGCGCTCGAGGACAGCAGTCCGGGCACGAGGTGACCTCCCCAGGTTCTCGACCCATGACTTCAAGGGGAACACGGCTGCTTCGGGGATCAGGTCGTCTTCCAGCTGAAGTTCCGGAACGGTGAAAATCGGTGCGGAACCGTGCCCCGCCTCGGCGAGCAGCTGCGCCAAGTGGTGGCGGACTTCGCGGTTGGCCTGAGGCGGGACCCTGTTCAGGACGACGGCGACAGATGTGCCGCGTTCGTCAGCCTGGCGCAGCAAGTCCCACGGAACGGCGTCGGAGTAGCGAACAGCAGTCGTGACGAACAGCCACAGGTCTGCCGCCGACAGCAGCTGACGGGACAGTTCGCGGTTGGAGTCGCGCACCGAGTCGATGTCAGGCGAATCGATGATCGCAAGTCCGCGCGGCACGGCCGTGCTGGCTACCAGGCGGAGCTTCTGCTGACTCTTGGCACCCTCGCCGTTATCACGGGTGCGCTGGAGGTGCGGGAGAATCCGGTCGGAAGCGAAATAGGAACGGTCCTCAGGGTGATGCACGAGCACCGGCCACACCGTGGTCGGCCTGATGACACCGGATTCTGTGAGCTCTTCGCCGACAATCGAATTGACAAGCGTCGACTTGCCAGAGCCGGTGGACCCGCCGACGACGACGAGCAGAGGTGCGTCGGGGTCACGGAGACGCGGAAGCAGGTACTCGGAAATCTGCGTGCTCAGAGCGCGCTGGAGCTGGGCGCCTTCTTCGGCCCTCTGCGTATGCAGGGGAAAGTCGGCAGCCCGCACTCGCGCAGCAGCGTCCGAAAGGATCGGCACTGCTTTGGCACGCAGGTTCAGTCGGTGGGAAGTCACGTACTCACTTTGACGAAATTTTCAGCTTGTCTCCACTCGCCGCGCCGGACAGGGCGGGACAGCTTGGCAGGCGGGAACGCAAAATCGCCTGCAGAAACAGCTGTGCTGGCTCTGTGCCTGGTCAGCAGAACCAGCACACAGAGCTATCAGCCGAATGCGGCCCGAAGAGCGAAAACCCCGATCGCACCGATCACCGCGGCAGCCGGCACCGTAATGACCCAGGCAAGTGCGATGGGCTTCATAAGGTTCCAGTTGGCCGCCTTGTTCACAATGCCGACACCGAGAACAGCACCGATGAGAATGTGCGTCGACGACACCGGCAGACCGAGAACCGAGGCCAGCATAACGACACCAGCGGCAGACAGCTCCGCAGCGAAGCCGGAAGCCGGGTGCATTTCCGTCAGCCCCGAGCCCACTGTCTGGATGACGAACCGACCGATGAACCACAGGCCGGCAATCAGGGCGACACCAGCAGTGAGCATGACGGCCGGGTGGACCCCGGCCTCGTCATTGATCTGGTTGGTCTTGAGCACGTCAAGAATTGCCGCGAACGGTCCGACGGCGTTGGCGATGTCGTTCGAACCGTGGCTGAAGGCGAACGCGGAGGCCGTAAAAACCTGCATCCAGCTGAATAGCAGGAACGTTGAGCGCGACAGATCCCGCTTCTTCAGCGAGCGCGCGAAGATGAAGACCGCCATCCACACGGTCGCTGCGATCATGCCGAGAATGAGGAAGTTGCCGACCGAGCTCAGTTCGAAGTTGAGGTTCTTCAACCCCTTGAACAGCATCATCGAGCCGATGACCACAGCTCCGAAAGCTGCCAGCAGAGGTACCCATGTTTCCAATGCACGGTGCGCGTTGATTTCTTTGGCACGGGTTTCCACGCGGTGCAGGTCGCGGTAGTACTCCGATTCGAACTCTTCCGGATCGTAGTCGTCGCGCTGGTAGACCGAGGCGTCGCGGGCCATGGCGTTTGTGTACGAGATCTGCTGCAGTTCGTCGAGACGTTCGAACGCCTGCTTGTGCTTAGTGCGCAGTTCAGCGCGTTCGCGCTTGAGTTCGCGCAGCTTCACATCCATTTCCTCGTTGTAGACGAGGATGTGCTTTTTGATCTGCCCGAACAGCACCCAGGCGACGATTCCGCCCAGCAGGGGCGAAAGCACCCAGGACATGACGATCTTGCCGATTTCGCCCCACTGCACCATTTCGAGACCGCCGGTGCCGGTGGTGAGGCCCAGGGTCAGGGCCGCACCGACGATACCGCCGACGATCGAGTGGGTTGTCGATACGGGCCAGCCCATGCGGGTTGCCACCAACAGCCAGATGGCAGCGCCCAGCAGCGCGGACATCATGATGAACACGAAGTCCATGGGCTCAAGGTCGATCGCGTTGAGGTCGACAATGCCCGAACGCACGGTCTCGGTCACTTCCCCACCGGCCAGGACTGCGCCGCTGACTTCGAAGATGGCGGCGATGACGAGCGCCTGCTTCATCGACAGTGTGCCGGCGCCGACGCTCGTGCCGAAGGAGTTGGCAACGTCGTTGCCGCCGATGTTGAAGGCCATGAACAGTCCGACGAGGACCGTCAGCACCAAAACCACCTTGTTGGCTCCGACATCGACGTAGCCGAATGACCACACCATGAACACGACGAGCGCGATCGTCATGAGGCCGCCGAAGGAAATGTGCCACCAGCGGTCTGGTCCTAGAAAGCCGTGGCCGCCAGACTTCACCGAGATGTTCTGCTGGGGTTTGGTTGTCTGCGACATAAAAAGCCTTTCCGTAGTGGGCCCATAGTGACGCAGACGGTTGACATACAGGATCCAATTGTGTGAATTCTGTGTAACGAATGTACGAAATGCGATGGAGAGCAGTCGTGAAAGCCTGCACACCGACTGCTGGCAGCCCTGCGATTCGGCTGAGGAGACACCAATGAATACCAACCACATCACGGAGGCCGCGCACGCTCTGCGCACCGCTGAGCTGACACGCACATCGATTCCACCGTTGACCGAAACCTATCCAGAGATGACGGTGCACGACGCGTATGCGATTCAGGTTGCGCTCGCACAGAAGCACACCGCAGACGGGCGCACCCTCATTGGCCACAAAATCGGGCTCACATCCAAGGCGATGCAGCGGCAGATGGGCGTAAACACCCCCGACTACGGGCACCTGTTCGCAGACATGGTCCAGAACGAGCGCGGCGTATTCTTCGCAGACGATCTCATCAGTCCACGCGCGGAACCGGAGATCGCGTTCGTCCTCAAATCTCCTCTGTGCGGACCGGGTGTCACCGCTGAGGATGTGGTCAATGCAGTCGATTATTCTGTCGCGTCGCTGGAGGTTGTCGATTCCCGGATCGCTGACTGGCGCATCAAGCTCGAAGACACCATCGCCGACAACGGCTCCTCTGCGAGGATCGTGCTCGGTTCCGTCCGGATTCCCGCCGACGACGTCGACCTGAAAGCCCTGAGCGTTCGCATCTTTCGCAACGGCACCGAAGTCGGACAGGGAACGGGTGCGGCAATACTCGGATCGCCGCTGAATGCGGTGGCGTGGTTGGCGAACGCGCTAGGCGAACGAGGCGTCACCTTGGAGGCTGGCCACCTCATATTGCCAGGAGCAATGACCGAGTCGGTGCCCGCAGGCCCCGGTGACGTCATCACCGCCGACTTTGACCACCTCGGGACGGTCAAGGCTGAGTTCCGCTCTTCGGAAGAAATCCCCGCTTGATTCACGGTTGACGCGCTGCGACCGGTACCCGGATAGCTGCGACCGGTACCCGGATACACGGGTTGAATCGAAATCGATCGTGAGGAGAGTTCGAAAACCCCTGCAATGACAATGCCCGGGCCGTGATCGTAAAACCACATGCCCGGGCCTAAGAAGCGCCCCCAGCAGGACTCGAACCTGCAACCTACGGATTAGAAGGCCGTTGCTCTATCCATTGAGCTATGGAGGCTTCAGCTGGCCATTCTAGCGCCCGCCATGACTTTGGCGATCGCGGCTGTGCGCCAGTGGCCGAACAGAAAGCTGGGGTCGGCATCGGATCACCCCGATGCCGACCCCAACTGAAGTCACTCAGGCAGGATCAGGCCTGCGGCACCTCGACAATGAGGGCGTCACCCTGACCACCGCCACCGCAGAGGGCAGCAACACCCTTGCCTCCGCCTCGGCGCTGAAGTTCCAGAGCGAGGTGGAGGACAATGCGCGCTCCCGAGGCACCGATCGGGTGGCCCAGGGACACGGCACCGCCGTTGACGTTCACACGCTCATCATCAATGCCGAGATCCTTCATGGAAGCCAGCGACACAGCGGCAAAGGCCTCGTTGATCTCGTAGAGATCGAACGAGTCCGCTGCAACGCCTTCGCGTTCAGCAGCGGCCTTGATGGCCTGCGAAGGCTGGTGCTGCAGAGTCGAGTCCGGCCCGGCGGTCCAGGCGTGGGACTTGATTTCCGCGAGGATCGGCAGGCCCTGCTCAAGCGCCTTGTCCTTGTTCATGACGACAACGGCCGCTGCACCGTCAGAGATCTGCGAGGCATTGCCTGCAGTAATGGTGCCGTCCTTGCGGAACGCCGGACGCAGACCGGCCATGGATTCAGCGGTCGTGTCCGCACGCACACCCTCGTCGCTGTCGACGACGACTTCGCCCTTGCGGGTCTTGATCGTGACCGGGACGACCTCGTCGGCGAACTTGCCATCAGCCCAGGCCTTTGCGGCACGCTGGTGCGACTGAGCAGCAAACGCATCCTGCTCTTCGCGCGAGAAGTGCACGCCGTCTTCGTCGTTCATCGACTCGGTAAGACCACCCATGGCCTGATCCGTGAAGGCGTCCCACAGGCCGTCGTAGTCCATGTGGTCGCGCATCTGAATCGTGCCGTACTTGAAGCCGGCGCGCGACTTCTCGAGCATGTGCGGCGCGTTCGTCATCGATTCCTGACCGCCGGCGACGACGACGTCGTACTCACCGGAGCGGACCAGCATCGCGGCGTGGGTGATGGTATTGATGCCCGACAGGCACAGCTTGTTGAGCGTGACAGCCGGAACGTTCATGGGGATGCCTGCCTTGGCTGCGGCCTGACGGCCAGCACCCTGCCCGAGACCGGCCTGCAGGACCTGACCCATGAGGACGTATTCAACCGCTTCCGGAGCAACTCCGGCCTTGTCGAGCGCACCCTTGATGGCGTGCGCACCAAGATCGACTGCGGAAAGACTTGCCAGTCCACCGGACATCTTGCCCAGCGGTGTGCGGGCACCGGCGACGATGACGGCTTCTGCCATGAGAACTCCTTTGCTGAGGTTTCAGTGAGTCTCGCCTCACTCTAAGACAATCCTAGAACACCGAGAGTGATCCACGACACTGCGGCCCGCAGGCGCTCCCTCTTTGAGGAAATGTGAAGCTGACTACGTAGAATTGTTCCCAGTGGCTCAGCACCGCCGCGAGCCGAACGGCCGCAGCGCCGGGCACGCAGAGCATTCGGACGAAGGAGAATCGGAACCGTGACACAGCCGGAAGAATTCCGCACAGCAATGCGGGGGTACGAAAAGAACGAAGTCGATTCGCGTTTGAGCCAGCTCAAGCAGGAAATCGAATCCCTCCGCAAAGCCCTCTCCGACGCTCGCAGCCAGGTCATCGCTGCTGACCGCGCCAAGCTGCAGATCGCAGGCGAACTCTCCGAAGCCAAACAGCAGCTGAAAAAGGCAGCCGACGACAACGCCGCCCAGGCCGGCCCTCCCGGCAGCCGCATCGACCAGCTGCTGAAGATCGCCGAATCCCAGGCGCGCGAAACCCTCGCCCAAGCAACCGCGGATGCCGAAACCATCCGCAACAAGGCCCGCGCGGACGCCGCGTCCTCACGTGCTCGCATGCACACTGAAAGCAACGACACCCTCAACAGCGCCCGCGCAGAGGCAGAGGCAACCGCCAAGGCTGCAGACCTGCGCGCATCTGAAACCATTGAGGCCGCAGAAAAGCGCGCCTCGGAACTCAAGCAGACCGCCGAGCGCGAAGCACAGCAGATCCGCGACGACTCCGCCGCAGAAAAATCTGATTCCTACGAAGCACTCAAGCGCGAACTGAGCGAAAAGCGCGCCGCTGCAGAAAAAGAGGCGGCAGACACGATTGCCGCAGCCAAGAAGGAAGCCGACACTCTTCTGGAAAAGGCCAAGGCCGAAGCGAACACTCTGCGGACGGAAGCCGAAAAGCAGTCTGCTGAGGCCAAAAAGGCCGCCGACGCCCAGGCCGCAAGCCTCGCCAAGATCCGCGCCGACCACGAAAAGGCCGAAAACGAGCGCTTCACCAAGGCCCAGGAAGAAAACCAGAAGCTGCAGAAAGCAGCGGCTGAGCGCGCTGCCAAGGCCGACGCCGATGCCAAGGAAGCGGCTGAACGCGCCGAAAAGACCCGTAAGGAAGCTCTCGAAAAGGCCGACAAGATCATTGCCGACGGCAAGGCTCGCGCCCAAGAGCTCATCAACGAAGCACGCGAGACTGCCGAGGCAACACTGGAAGAATCCGCTGCAGAAGCCAAGCGCTCGGTGTCCGCTGCGCAGTCGCAAGTCGACCTGCTCACCAAGCAGCGCCGCACCATCACCGCCCAGATGGAACAGCTGCGCTCCATGTTCAGCGCGCCCGGACTCTTCGACGACGTCGACCTCGAAGACGACCGCTCGGATCAGATCAAGGCGGCCGCCTACCCCACCGAGAAGATCGGTTCGAAGGAAGAACTCGAAAAGCTCAAAGCAGCCGAAGGATCGGCACAGAAGAAGACCGACACCTCGGGCAAGGAAAGCAAGGCGGCGGGACAGGGAGACAAGCCTGCGGCTTCCAGCCAGCAGGCTGCCAAACCGTCTGCTGAACAGGGTTCGGACGCAAAGTCAGCTCAGCCGAAACCCGCAGGCGCGCATCCCGACAAAAAGCCGAACGGTCAGGTGGGCGGCCCATCACAGGCTAAGAACCCGAACAGCTGATCTGCCCGCATAGAAAACCGGCAGTACAAGAAAACCGGCGTCGCAGAAGCGGCGCCGGTTTTCGCGTCAAGGCAGATTCTTCACCGACGACTGCGAGCGTTGAAGCACGACGTGTGCCAGTGCCGGCGCTCCCCCACGCCTGTCCCCCAGCCGAACTCATCGTCTGAACGCCAAGCCACGGTGTGCGGTGTTGATGCGGGAAGATCCTGATTGCACCCCGGGCAGATGTAGACCTTGCCCGGCGTGCCGCTGCGAATCTGCTGCACAATCCACGTGCCGTCCGGTTCCGTGATCGAACGGCGAGTCGAGTTCATCGACGACAGAGGTCGATGCGGCTGCTGCCATTTGTTTCGGCGGCGATTCGATGGGGAGCGTGGCATAGCCGCCATTGTGTCACGTAGAGTGTGCGACGTGCGTTTGGTGATTGCTCAGTGCAGTGTTGACTACGTCGGTCGTCTGACCGCCCACCTGCCCATGGCTAAGCGGCTTGTCATGCTCAAAGCCGACGGATCGGTGCTCGTCCACTCCGACGGCGGCTCGTACAAGCCGCTCAACTGGATGACCGCCCCGGCACAGCTGAGGGTGGATGAGCCCTCAGACGAGCAGACCGAAGCCGGCATCCGGGAAGTCTGGACTGTCGCTGCGGAGAAGACCGAGGACCGGCTCATCATCTCGATCGCCGAAATCCTCGAAGACATCACCCACGAATTCGGCGTCGACCCTGGCCTCATCAAGGACGGAGTCGAGGCACACCTGCAGGAGCTGCTTGCCGATCAGATCGACACGCTCGGCGAGGGCTACACGACCGTGCGCCGGGAATACATGACCGCCATCGGACCGGTCGACATCCTCGCCCGCAGCGGCGAGGGCGCCTCGGTTGCCGTCGAAATCAAAAGACGAGGCGGAATCGACGGAGTTGAGCAGCTCACCAGGTACCTTGAGCTGCTCAATCGAGACCCACTGCTGGCACCCGTCACGGGCGTTTTCGCCGCCCAAGAAATCAAACCCCAAGCCCGTACCCTCGCAGAGGACCGCGGCATCCGCTGCGTCATTCTGGACTACGACGCCATGCGCGGAGTTGATGATTCAGAATCCCGTTTGTTCTGAGCCGTCGCACACGCCAGGAGTGCTTAGCTTCCGGCGGCTTTGAGCCACGGGTGCTAGGGTCAACGCGGTGGACACGGCAGAACACCGTATCTGCCGACGTCCGTCGACCCAAGCTGATTACCCTCGCAAGGAGCGAGACGAACAATGAGCAATCTGGAAAAACGGCCCCGCGTTCATGTGTGCTCAGCAGCCGATGCCACTGAGCTGACCGTCGTTGAGCCGCGTGATATCCGCAGCGTAGACACGCACGGTGTTCCGCTGCGCCGGGCCCTGCCGCACGATGACCTGGGCATGATCGGCCCGTGGTGCTACCTCGACCATTTCGGACCGCAGGGCGTTGACGACGAAACCGGAAAGCTCACCTCGCCCACGCACCCTCATGCGGGTGTGGCGTGCATGCCGATGCTGTTCAGCGGCAGCCTGACAGAGACCTTCTCAACAGGCACCTCTGTCACCGTCGAACCCGGCGAAGCATCTTTGTTCATAGCCGGTCGTGGGGCTTCGCACTCCGAGTTCACAACGGAAGACACAGAGATCCTCCACGGAGTTGAACTCTGGTATGCCCTTCCGGACAAGCACCGTTTCGCCCCGGCGTCCAACCAGCACCATCCCGCGGAGTGCTTTTACGCCGGCGACTGCAAAGTCAGGGTTTATTTGGGGTCCGTAGGTGACGTTCGCTCCCCCATCGACCCGATCGTGAGCGTCGTCGCAGCACAGCTGGACATCTACGGCACAGCTGAGATTCCTCTGAGCGACCATTTTGAACACGGTCTGCTCGTTGATTCCGGAGAAGCTCGGCTGACACTCGAGGACGGCAAGTCGGCCGCCATCGAAGCGGAACAGCTGGCCTTCATCCCCCAGGGCAACGGCACCGTTCGGCTTTCAGCCGATGTGCCAACACGTCTTGTTCTATTCGGAGGCCAGCCCTTCGACGAGGAAATCGTCATGTGGTGGAACTTCGCCGGACGCTCACACGAAGAGATCGAACAGTGGTACACGCAGTACCGCAGCGAAATCGAGGTCGATGAAGAGCAGAGTGATGAGGAAAAGCCCGTCATCTTCGGCCCGCTTCCGGAAAACCCGACCGACACGCTGTCTCTGCCAACACTGCCGGACGAGGACTGAGCCGAACAGGGGCTGAAAGGCCTCAGCGTTCAGGTGAAGTCGAGAACCTCCGGTATGGCGTCCCGTTCGACATCAGCGCCGAGAGCGCGCAGCTTCTCAACAAAGTATTCGTAGCCGCGGTCAATATGATCGACCCCTGCAACCTCAGTGGTTCCACTGGCAGCGAGACCTGCAAGAACCAGACCGGCTCCTGCTCGAATGTCGGATGCCTCCACCTCGGCCCCCGTCAGCTCATCCGTCCCGGTGATAAGAGCATGATTGCCGTCAATAGCGATCTTCGCCCCAAGGCGAGCAAGTTCGTGCACAAACCGCCAGCGAGCTTCAAACAGGTTCTCCGTCACAACGCCGACACCGTCCGCGACAGCATTCAGGGCAATTGCGAACGGCTGCAGGTCGGTGGGGAAACCGGGGAACGGAAGAGTTGAGATGTTCACCGAGCGGGGCCGCTGCGGTCCGACAACACGCAGGCCGCGTCCTGTGTCAGAGACCTCTGCGCCGGCTGCTTCGAGCTTGTCAAGAACATTGGGGAACAGTTCGCGCGCAACTCCCACGATTTCTACATCCCCTGCGGTGATAGCAGAAGCGTAGGCCCACGTGCCGCCGACAATCCGATCGGGCACACAGCTGTGCTGAGAAGGGCTCAGATGATCAACGCCGTCAATCACGATTCGAGCTGTGCCGATGCCGTCGATCTTCGCACCCATGCTCACCAACATCGAGCAGATGTCGACAATCTCCGGTTCTTTGGCAGCGTTGTCAATGACGGTGCGCCCATCTGCCAAAACAGCGGCCATCACGAGATTCTCGGTTGCGCCCACTGAAGGGAAGGCCAAAGCGATTTCAGCACCGCGCAGCCCATCAGGCGCCTCGGCGACGAAATAGCCGTGATCGAGGTGAACATCCGCACCCAGGGCTCTGAGACCGGCCGCGTGCAGATCAAGACCGCGCGACCCAATGGCATCCCCACCGGGAAGCGCAACCTTTGCACTGTGCATACGGCCGATCAGCGGGCCCAAAACAGAAATAGAAGCGCGCATCGCGCGCACAAGCTGATAGTCAGCCTGAATGTCCGTGCGCTCAGGCACGTCAATGGAGACGACGCCAGCCGGCGCATCGTATTCAACGCCGCAGCCAAGGCGCTCAAGAAGACGCGCCATGATCGACACGTCAAGAATCGCAGGAACGTTCGTGATGAGAGAACGGCCGGGAGCAAGCAGAGCGGCGGCCATGAGTTTAAGAACGCTGTTCTTAGCACCTCGGACTTCCACAGAGCCTTCGAGGCGAACAGGACCGCGAACGCGGAGAACTTCCATCAGTTGAACCTTCCGACGGCAATGTTGTCGCCGGGCGGAGACGATTCGATCCACGCGGACAAGGCAGACAGCGAATCAGCATCGAGAGCAAGCCTGCAGATGCGGGGATCAGGGTTTCCGCTGTTGATAGTCAAGGTGGCGATATAGGCATCCGACATAACCGCGAAGCGCTCATCGCCTTCAGGTTTCGTACGCTCAGCAATCTCCATGGTTGAGCGCGGCAAACGCACCGCGGGGCGCGAAGAAAAGCCGAAGATCGGATACCAATCAAGAGTGCTGACGCTGAAAACAGCGACGCCCAAACGCCAACGTGGGCGGTGACTGGAGTCACCGCCCACGCTGTATGAGCAGTCAAAGGCGCCCTTAAGGCGGCCAATGGCCCGACGGCGAACAGAGACTGCTGCAACTGCAATAGCAGCCAATCCCACCAACGAGAGCAGAATAATCAGCAGGACAGATGCATTCACAGTGTCAGTCTACGTTCGCAGGCGTCGGGCTTTGGTCAGACCAGCTTTGCCGTGTCGGCGACGATGTTCACTCGGTCGTTCTCGACCGACATGAATCCGCCAGCCGCATGGGCGGTGACAAGCTGGTCATTGGAGTCGATGATCCTCACGTCGCCGCCGGCGATCACGGCGAGCACCGGTTCGTGACCGGTCAGGATGCCGATTTCGCCTTCAACGGACTTAGCGACAACGCGCTTCGCCTTGCCGGACCACACTTCGCGGTCAGCGGCGACAACGGTGACGTCGAGTGCCATGGATCAGTTCTCCTTCTGGAGCTGCTCGTAGTTGCGCAGCACATCGTCGATCGGGCCGACGTTGAAGAAGGCCTGTTCGGGGATGTGGTCGAAGTCGCCGTCGCAGATGCCCTTGAAGCCTTCGATCGTGTCCTTAATCGGAACCGTCGAACCTTCAACACCGGTGAACTGCAGAGCGGTGTAGGTGTTCTGCGACAGGAACTGCTCAATACGACGTGCGCGGTGAACCGTGAGCTTGTCTTCTTCAGACAGTTCGTCAACACCGAGGATGGCGATGATGTCCTGCAGTTCCTTGTTCTTCTGGAGGATCTGCTTGACGCGCACGGCGGTGTCGTAGTGGTCCTGACCAACGTACAGCGGGTCGAGGATTCGCGACGACGAGGACAGCGGGTCAACAGCCGGGTACAAACCGCGCGACGCGATGTCACGCGACAGTTCCGTAGTGGCGTCGAGGTGCGCGAAGGTCGTTGCCGGAGCGGGGTCGGTGTAGTCGTCGGCAGGGACGTAGATTGCCTGCATCGACGTAATCGAGTGACCGCGGGTCGACGTAATGCGTTCCTGGAGGACACCCATTTCGTCAGCCAGGGTGGGCTGGTAGCCCACAGCCGAAGGCATACGGCCCAGCAGCGTCGAAACTTCCGAACCTGCCTGGGTGAAGCGGAAGATGTTGTCGATGAACAGAAGCACGTCCTGCTTCTGCACGTCGCGGAAGTACTCAGCCATGGTCAGACCGGTCAGGGCGATGCGCAGACGCGTGCCCGGCGGTTCGTCCATCTGGCCGAACACCAGGGCGGTGTTGGGCAGAACTCCCGATTCATCCATTTCGTGGATGAGGTCGTTGCCCTCACGGGTGCGCTCACCGACACCGGCGAACACAGACACACCACCGTGGTCCTGGGCGACACGGGTGATCATTTCCTGAATCAGAACGGTCTTGCCGACACCGGCACCACCGAACAGACCAATCTTTCCACCCTGAACGTAGGGGGTGAGGAGGTCGATGACCTTGATGCCCGTTTCGAACATCTGGGTCTTGGACTCCAGCTGATCGAAGTTCGGAGCGGTGCGGTGGATGGGCCAGCGCTCGGTGATCTCGTAGGGTTCGTCGATCATCGAGTCGTTGAGGACGTCACCGGTGACGTTGAAGACCTTGCCCTTGGTGACATCGCCGACGGGCACCGAAATGGGGCCGCCGGTGTCGCGGACTTCCTGGCCGCGGACAAGACCGTCGGTCGGCTGCATCGACACAGCGCGGACGATGCCGTTGCCGAGCTGGAGCTCGACTTCGAACGTCAGTTCGCGGGTGCCCTCAGACAGTTCGACTTCAGTCTTCAGTGCGTTGTAGATTGCGGGAACCGAATCGAGCGGGAACTCGATATCGACAACGGGGCCGATAACTCGAGAGATCCGCCCGACCCCACCCTTGACCTGGGGTGTTTCAGTAACGGTTGCAGTCATGTTCTCTTTCTTTTCTGCTCTCTTAGGGCGTTAGACGCTTCAGTCAGCAGATCCTGCGCCGGCAAGTGCGTCTGCACCGCCGACGATCTCAGAGATCTCCTGGGTAATCTCAGCCTGACGCGCCGAGTTGGCGAGTCGCGTGTACGTCCGGATGAGGTCGTCTGCGTTATCGGTTGCGGTCTTCATTGCCTGCTGACGTGCAGCCTGCTCAGATGCAGCGGCGTTGAGCAGCGCAGCGAGGATGCGCGATTCGATGTACTTCGGCAGCAGTGCATTGAGCACTGTTTCTGCGTCCGGCTCGAATTCGTACAGCGGCAGAGGACCGTCAGCGGTCGTCGGTGCCGGATGATCTTCATCGGCTTCAACCACCTCTAGCGGAAGCAGACGACGGTGTTCGGGCTCCTGAGTAACGGAGTTCACGAACCGTGTGTAGACGAAGTAGATTTCGTCGACACCGTCGTTGCCGAAGTCGCGGTTGAAGGCTTCCAGAAGCGTGTTGCCGATCTTCTGGGCGTCTTCGACCGTCGGGTTCTCAGAGAATCCCGTCCAGGCGCCGGCCAGCTGACGCTCGCGGAACGTGTAGTACGTTTCGGGCTTGCGTCCGACCACGTAGAGCTGCTGTTCAACATTCTTTTCTTCGAGAAGCTGAACGAGCTCTTCTGCCCACCGGATGACATTCGATGAATATGCTCCGGCGAAGCCACGGTCGGGGCCGATGACGACAACGGCAGCGCGGCGCACGTTTTCCGGTTCCGTGGTCAGAACGTGGTCGACATTCGACTGCGTTGCGACTGCGGATACGGCGCGCGTGATCGCGTTGGCGTAGGGCGTTGCGTCCTTGACCCTGCGGATGGCCTTCTGAATACGGGAAGCCGCGATGAGCTCCATCGCCTTGAAGATCTTCCTCAAGGACGATGTCGAGTTGATCTTCGCTTTGAAGACCCTCTGTGAAGCTCCCATCAGTACTTCCTTTCCCTATACCCGATCAGCGCTGCTTGACGATCTGCTCCTGAACGACTTCTTCTTCGTTCGTGGCGTCGAAGTCTTCAGTGCCGATCGCCGAGCCCCCGTCCGAAGACTGGAACTCGCGCTTGAATTCGGTGATCGCGGTTTCAAGCTCGCCCAGGAGGTCCTTGCCGAGCTTGTCGTTGAGGTTCGCGATCGTGGTCAGAATCTCGGTCTTGCGCTCGAGGTAGTCGTGGAATTCACGTTCGAAGCGCAGGACGTCATCGACGGGGATGTCGTCGAGGTGGCCTTCGGAGCCTGCCCAGATGGACACGGTCTGCTTTTCGGAAGGCATCGGGTCGTACTGACCCTGCTTGAGCAGTTCCATCAGGCGAGCACCGCGGTCCAGCTGACGCTTGGTTGCGGCGTCAAGGTCGGATGCGAACATCGCGAACGCCTCGAGCGAGCGGTACTGAGCCAGCGAGATCTTCAGGGTTCCCGAAACACCGCGCAGAGGCTTGCGCTGAGCCGAACCGCCAACGCGCGACACAGAAACACCGACGTCGACGGCCGGGCGCTGGTTGGCGTTGAAGAGGTCCGACTGCAGGAAGATCTGGCCGTCGGTAATCGAAATGACGTTGGTCGGAATGAACGCACCGACGTCGTTTGCCTTGGTCTCGATGATCGGCAGACCGGTCATCGAACCTCCGCCGAGTTCGTCAGAGAGCTTTGCACAGCGTTCGAGGAGGCGCGAGTGCAGGTAGAAGACGTCGCCCGGGTATGCTTCACGGCCCGGCGGACGGCGCAGCAGAAGCGAAATCGCACGGTAGGCCTCAGCCTGCTTCGAAAGGTCATCGAAGACGATGAGAACGTGCTTGCCCTGGTACATCCAGTGCTGGCCGATAGCCGAACCAGCGTAGGGTGCGAGGTACTTGAAGCCGGCCGGGTCAGAGGCGGGCGAGGCGACGATGGTGGTGTACTCCAGAGCGCCGTTCTCTTCCAGCGAGCGACGGACCGACGCAATCGTCGAGCCCTTCTGACCGCAGGCCACGTAGATGCAGCGAACCTGCTTGTTCGGGTCGCCGGATTCCCAGTTGGCCTTCTGGTTGATGATGGTGTCGATCGCAAGAGCCGTCTTACCGGTCTTACGGTCACCGATGATGAGCTGGCGCTGACCGCGGCCGACGGGCACCATGGCGTCGATGGCCTTGAGGCCGGTCTCCATGGGCTCCTTGACTTCCTTGCGGTCCATAACGCCGGCAGCCTGGAGCTCGAGTTCGCGACGGCCTTCGGCTTCGATGTCGCCGAGCCCGTCGACCGGGTTGCCGAGCGGGTCAACAACGCGGCCGAGGAACTTGTCGCCTACGGGAACCGAGAGAACCTCGCCCGTGCGGTAGACCTTCTGCTCTTCGGCGATGCTGGCGAACTCGCCGAGGACGACGACGCCGATTTCGCGTTCGTCGAGGTTCTGGGCCAGTCCGAGCGTGCCGTCTTCGAAGCGCAGCAGTTCGTTGGCCATAACTCCGGGCAGTCCGGACACGTTGGCGATGCCGTCGCCAGCGGTCACAACGGTGCCCACTTCCGTCTTGTCAGCCGAGGCGGGCTTGTAGTTCTCTACAAACTTCCCCAGCGCGTCCCGGATCTCCTCCGGGCGAATTGTCAGATCCGCCATCGCGGTTTCCCTGCTTCCTTGGTTCTTGCGGCGCGGCCGCTGTTAGCTTGCGAGCCTGCGCTCAACTTCTGCGAGTCGGTCGGCAATTGTCGAGGTCATAACTTCGTCTCCAACCTGCACGCGGACGCCGCCGACGACGTCGGGGTCGATGCGAATGTTGAGAACGAGTTTGCGACCGAAGCTGGCCGAGAGAGCTGCCTCGAGACGAGACTTTTGCTCTTCGCTCAGTTCCCTTGCAACAGTTACATCTGCAACTGCGCGCTGCTGACGGAACGCGAGGATCTCCGAGAAGTTCTCGTAGGCTTCGGCGACTCGACGACGGCGCGGGTTGACAGCACCGTGGACGAGCAGCATGAGCGTTTCTGCGGAAACGCGGCTGCCGACGATCTGCTGCAGCAGCTGTTCTTTGGCAGCCGGCTCAGCGTCAGATTCGAGAGCACGTTCGAGATCGTGGTCGGAGAGAACCAGTCGCGTAAAGCGGAACAGCTCTTCTTCAACCTCGCCCAGGCGCTCCTGCGACTGCGCGTGTGCGGCCAGCTGCGATACGGCAGCGGTTTCGACTGCGGTCACGTAGTCCTGAACGCGCGCCCACCGACGACCGGCGGCGCTGACGAGCAGAACGACGGCGGGAGCCGACAGCTTGCCTGCGAACAGCGAGTTCAGCAGGCCGCGCTTGGCTTCAACGTCGACTGCCGAGTCCGTGAGAACGCGTCGCAGCTGAACATCCGAAGCGAAAACGCCGACAGCTGCCAGGAGGTCGGCTGCGAAGCCGGTTCCGGGCGTGACGACGGTCGCTGCCTCGTCAACGGTCTGCAGCAGTGAATTTCTGCTCGAAGCCAGCATCACGCGTCCTTGCCGGCCGGAGCCTGTGCTTCGAGGTCAGCGATGAAACGTTCGACAACACCGTTGGAACGGGCGTCGTCCTGCAGCGATTCGCCGACGATGCGGGATGCGAGGTCTGTGGCCAGCGAGCCGACTTCGCTGCGAAGCGAAATCATTGCTGCCTGACGCTCAGCCGCGATCTGCGCCTTGGCAGTCGAGATGATGCGCTCGGCTTCTTCGTTGGCCTGCTGCTTCATGTCAGCAATGATCTGAGCGCCGTCTTCCTGAGCCTCAGCGCGCAGACGGGCTGCCTCTGCGCGGCCCTCGGCAAGCTGCATCCGGTACTCTTCCAGCGCTGCATCAGCTTCGGCCTGTGCACGTTCGGCCTTTTCGATGCCGCCCTGGATAAGCCTGGATCGCTCGTCAAGGACTTCCTTGAACTTCGGAAGGATGAGCTTCCAGAAAGCGAGCAGGATGATGACGAAGCAGACCAGCGACCACACAATGTCGTAGACAGCCGGAATCATGGGGTTCTGGTCAGAAGCCCCAGCGGCGATGAAAGTAGTCGGGGTCAAGAGTCAGTCCTTATTCCAGATCAGACGAAGATGAAGTGAGCTGCAATGCCGAGGAAGGCCAGGAGCTCGACGAATGCAATACCCAGGAACATGGTGGTGCGCAGCTGGCCGGAGACCTCAGGCTGGCGAGCCATGCCCTCAACGGTCTTGCCGACGAGGATGCCGATACCGATACCGGGACCGATAGCGGACAGACCGTAGCCGACCGTAGAGATGTTGCCCGAGACTTCAGCGAGAATGGTTGTATCCATGGGATGTTTTTCCTTCCGATATCTTGGCCGACTGGCTTAAGCCGACCGTGGTCCCGTTTGTTACAGGAGTTTGTGGGGTTGTACCTCAGTGGTCCTGAGAGATACTCAGCTGAATGTACACAGCGGTCAGCAGTGCAAAGACGTACGCCTGCAGCACGGCGACCAGGATTTCGAAGAGTGTGAAGGCGAACCCGCCGATGAGGGTCAGACCGCCAAGCGCGAACAGACCGCCGCCGGCTTCGAAGAAGAAGAAGTGGGTTGCGGCAAAGCACAGCACCAGCAGAAGGTGGCCGACGATCATGTTGAAGGTCAGACGAAGTGTGAGCGACACCGGGCGGGCGATGAAGGTCGAGACGAACTCAATCGGGGTCACGATCATCCGGATCGCAGTTGCCCTCCTCATGGTGCTTGCCTTCTGGCTGATGCTGCGCGGAGGCCGCCTGGTTCCAACCCG
>CABTZE010000024.1 GCA_902489215.1 uncultured Brevibacterium sp. | reverse complement strand
TTCAGACGTGTGCTCTTCCGATCTCCTCCGGTCTGTTGCAGCAGGTTCGTTCCTCATTTCTGAAACGGCTGCGGGAGCTTTCTTCCCGCCCCAGGCGGACGAGGTGCCGGCCCAGGAGGCCGAAGAAGACAGCACCTCGGCAGAGGTCACCTCGGAAACAGCACCTGTTGTAGAAGCCTCTCCGGCCTCGACTGTCGGCGGTTCAGCGCCGTTCAGCCTGTCGCAGAGGGAACGTGAAGTCATGGATCTCATTGCCGACGGCCTGACGAACCGCACAATCGCCGAAACTCTGTTCTTGAGTGAAAAGACCGTCAAGAACCACGTCAACCACATCTTTGCCAAGCTCAGCGTCGCAAGCCGTGCTGAAGCAGTCAGCGTCTGGCTGCGCACGGTGGCAATACCCCACTGACCCCAGCCCCCCGGCAACCTGAATCAGGCACTGCAGAAAGGAAACTCTGATGACCGATCAACCAGACAACGCCGGTGCTCCCGAGAGGGTGCAGCGCAAGCGGGCTGGCATGCGTCAGTCCCACGGAGAATCCGGCCAGGTGTCGATCGCCGTGGTCCTGACGTCGCTCGCGGTCATCGGCGCTGCGTTTGCGTTCACCGTCTTAGCCGAAGCCGTCGATGTGCGTTCGAGCACCCAGAAGGGGGCCGACTCCGCGGCCACCGCAGCCGCCGAACAGGCCCGCGACCAGTGGATCGAAACCTGGCTGCGGGCGCAGAAGGCCAGCCCTAAAAAAGACCCCCGGGAGGACATAGACGAAGACCTCCCCGAGGGCGAAAAGCCGAAGGACGACAAAGACGAAAAAGACGAGGACAAGCTGCCCGTCGATCACTTCTATTCCCCACCGGAACCGTTCTGGGCCGGTGCCGCGATCGCGGCCCAGCCAGCGGCAGCCGCCTACGCGCAGAAGAACGACGGCGGCATTCTCACCAAGTACGTCCCCAGCGGCGGCAACCGCATCACTGTTGACGTCTTCCGAGCCAAAGACACCAAGAGCCCGCAGGGCAAAAAGTATGTTCCCGCTATTGCCGGTGATTCAACCGCCACCGCGCAGGTTGTCACTCCGCCCGGCCTTTTCTGCGCGCCCCTGCCGAACGGCACATGGGATTCCTGGACTCTGGAATGCATCAGCGCGAAGGGCACGGCCACGGCACAGTACGCAAAGAACGTGCTCGTCGCTTGGGACAAGCCGGCATTCCGCAAGATGTACACCATTCGTCTGGATCGCTGAGCGCACCCGTCTGCGGTGGGCCCAATAGCCAATTGAGCGATGGGCACAACAACCGGCCCCTGGGCCCTGGGGGAAAGAGCGGAACTGAGAAATATTTGGTTCGTAAGCACAACAGCAATTCCGAAAGGAACCTCCCATGACTGCTCTGCTCAAGATGTCCAACGAAATCCGCAACCGCGCTGAAGCTCTGCAGGATCGCGTCAACGAAAAGGGCGCAGTGTCCATCGAATACCTGGCAATCGCACTCGTCGTCGCCACGCTTCTCATTGTCGTGATTGGCGCAGCAGGCAGCGTCAGCGGTGTCCTCCAGACCGGCTTCACGAACGCTGTCAATAAGATCTTCACCCAGGGCTGACCTCCTGATTCAGCTCAGCTGGGGCTCGGAAGCGCACGCTTCCGAGCCCCGCTTGTTTTCTCCTGGTGTTTTCCACCACTGTGCTCTTCAAATACACAGGTGGGAGTCCTAGAGTTGAAACATGACACTCACACCAGAACTCGAAGCGAAGTTCAACGACCAGATCACTCTCGAATTCGAAGCCAACATGGTCTACCGCCAGCTGGCAATCGAAGCGGACAAACAGGACCTGTCGGGCTTCGGCACCTGGCTGCGAGCACAGGCTGACGAAGAAATCGAGCACGCCAACAAGTTCATCAACCACCTGCTGGCCCGCGGCGGTTCGCCCGTCATCGGCGCCCTGTCGGCGCCCAGCGTGGCAGCTGAACCGTCAGCACTGACCATCTTCCAGGCCGCTCTCGACCACGAAAAGAAGGTTTCGGAAGCCATCCGCGAGCTCTACCGCGCAGCAGAAGCAGCCGGTGACATCGACGCTCGTCCCATCCTCAACTGGTTCGTCGACGAACAGCTTGAAGAAGAAGACACCGTCGGCGAAATCGTCGGCCAGCTCGAACTGATCGACGGCGACGGCTCAGGTCTGCTGCGTCTGGACAGCGAACTGGGCTCCCGCACCAGCCCAGGAACCGAAGACGACGACTGAGCCTGAGCCCACCTCGGGCACGGACCTGAATACTCACAGGCCGACCGCTGCACCCGCAGCGGTCGGCCTGTGACATTTTCACCCCCGCGTCACCAGGTCACGTGGTTGTGTTGATCCCAATACACCGCAGATGAAGGAGACCACGTGCAACCCTGGATCACCCAGCTGACCCCGCTGTCGTTCCTCGAACGCTCAGCGGAGGTCTTCCCGGACAGCCCTGCCATTGACTACAAGGACACCGTGTGGACGTTCGCCGAGCTGAAAGAAGCCGCGGAGAAGCGCGCACACATGTTCCTGGACCTGGGAATCCAGCCGGGCGACCGGGTGGCCTACATGCTTCCGAACGTGCCGGAAATGCTGGCCGCCCACTACGCCGTGCCGCTCATCGACGGCGTGCTCGTGGCGATCAACACCCGCCTGGCGCAGGAGGAAGTCCGCTACATCCTTGATCACTCCGGCGCGAAAGCACTCATCATCGATGCCGAGTTCCTGCCGACCATTGCGGACATCGCCGACGAACTCGAAACCGTTACCACTATCGGCGTTGTCACCGACCCGCATGCCGACAGCCCAGCAGGCACCTCGCCCCTTGAAGTGGGAACGCCGTTCGAAGACCTGCTGGCCGCAAGCGAAGCCAAGACAGAGCCAGCCGCCCTCGACTGGACTGTCGATGACGAAAACAAGCACATCTGCCTCAACTACACATCCGGCACCACCGGCAAGCCGAAGGGCGTTCTCTACACGCACCGGGGCAGCTACCTCAATGCGCTCAACCAGATAACCCACCTGGGGCTGAACCACAGCAGCCGCTACCTGTGGACGCTGCCGATGTTCCACTGCAACGGTTGGACGAACCCGTGGGCGCTAGTGGCCGCCGGCAGCCTTCAGGTGGGCCTGCGGGCTGTGCGCAGCGACGAAGTGTGGCGACTGATCGAACACCACCGCCTGACCCACCTGTGTGCAGCCCCGACCGTCATCCGCACCATCACCCACGCACCCGAGGCGCACCAGCTGACCCACCAGCTGACGATCACCTCGGCGGCAGCCCCGCTGAGCCCCACCACTCTGTCGGAAGTCGAGGAACTCGGCTTCACCGTTCTCCACGTGTATGGGCTGACCGAAACCTACGGGCCCTACACGGTGTGCGAACCGCAGACGGAATGGGCACAGCTGCCCTCGCCGCACCGCGCACGCTTCCAAGCCCGACAGGGCGTGGCCCAAGTGCTCTCCGACCCCATTCGCGTGGTCGAGGCCTCCCCCGATGCCGACGGACGCCTAGTCGATGTGCCGCGCGACGGTGTCACTGTCGGTGAGATCGTCATGCGCGGCAACACCGTCATGGCCGGGTATTTCCGCGACCAAGAAGCCACCGACAAGGCCTTTGCCGGCGGCTGGTTCCACTCCGGCGACCTCGCCGTGTGGCACGAGGACGGCTACGTCGAAATCCGCGACCGCGCCAAGGACGTCGTCATCTCCGGCGGGGAGAACATTTCGACCATCGAAGTCGAACACGCCGTCGGCTCCCACCCGGCGGTCAGCGAAGTCGCGGTGATCGGCATTCCCGACAAAGACTGGGGCGAGCGCCCGGCAGCGTTCGTCGTGCTGCGCCCGGGCCAGGACGCGCAGCCGCAAGAGATCATCGAACACGTGCGCACGCACATCGCCCGCTACAAAGTGCCGAAGGTCGTCGAGATCGTCGACGAACTGCCCAAAACCTCCACCGGCAAAATCCAGAAGTTCCAGCTGCGCGACGCCGCCTGGCAAGGCCATGAAAGCAGCGTCCAGGGCTGACTCACGAGGTGCCGGTCCGGCACAGGTGGGCCACACCCGAGGTGCCGGTCCCCGGGAAGCCGGCGGCACCTCGGGAACGGGTCATCTGAACAGAAGTGCCCGGGTGGGAGTTTCCTCCCACCCGGGCACTGTCATTCCGTGGCCTGCGAAATGCCGCTCATCCCGGTGCTGCGGCTGATCGCTGCGGCTGACTCAGCCTTCGTATTCTTTGAGCTTGTAGCGCTGCGTTTTGCCCGACGGGGTCTTGGGAAGTTCGTCGACAAAGTGGAAGCGGCGCGGGTAGGCGTGAGCGGAATAGCCTTCGCGGACCGCCTGCTGGAGTTCCTTCGCCAGTTCGTCGCTGCCGGTCCAACCGGAGCGCAGAACGATGAACGCTTCGGCGATCTCACCGCGCACGCCCTCAGGGTCGGGCCGGCCGACAACCGCGACGTCAGCCACGGAGTCGTGTTCAACGAGCACGGATTCAACGTCGAACGGGCTGATGCGGTAGCCGGCCATGAGGATGAGGTCGTCATCACGGCTGGCGAAGAAGACATCGCCGTCTTCGTCGATTCGGCCGAGGTCGCCCGTGAGGTACCAACGGCCGTCATCGGAGTAGCGCACAGCGGTGCGTTCGGGTTCGTTGTGGTAGCCCATGAACCAGAAGTTCGGGCTGTTCTGGGTGTCAATTGCAATGACGCCCTCGATGACGTCAGCCACGATGCCCGGCATAGGACGGCCCATGGAGCCCTTTTTGACCGGCTGCCGGTAGCCGTCGGCCCAGTGGCTGCAGATGACCATGCCCAGTTCTGTCTGGCCGTACTGGTCACGCACTTCGCAGCCCAGAGCATCCGGCGACCAGGCCAGGATGTCCGCTGTCAGCGGCTCACCGGCCGAGGATGCCCTGCGCAGGTTCGCCTTCTGGCCGGTGCCCGCCTTCGCGAGGGTGCGATAGAGCGTCGGAGCGCCGGCAAAGTTCGTCACACCCAGTTCCGTCAGCACGCGCAGGGTGTCTTCCGGGCCGGCCTTTCCGGTGTAGAGGATGTTCGGCACGCCGATCGCCAGCGGGCCGACCACGCCGTAGTACAGGCCGTACGCCCAGCCGGGGTCGGCTGCGTTCCAGAAGACGTCGTCATCGCGCACATCGAGGCTGATCCTCATGTAGGTCTTGAAAGCCGCGAGTGCACGCACGGGAACCGGCACGCCCTTGGGCGCACCCGTTGTGCCCGAGGTGTAGAGCTGCAGGAACGGGTGGTCCGGCGCGGCCAGGTAGTTTTCGGTCACCGGTTCTGCGGTTTCCAGCGCGCGCTGGTACTCCTCACCGGCCATGAACACCGGCAGACCCAGCGGTTCGACCTTGAACAGCTGCGAGTCCTCGGTGACGACGAGCTTTGCGTCGGAGGCCTTCATGCGCATTTCCACCGCCGGGGTGGCAAAAGCGGTGAACAGCGGAATGTAGACCGCGCCCAAGCGGACGAGGGCGACAAGAGTCACCACGAGCTCTTCGCGCTTGGTCAGCAGAACACCCACGCGGTCACCCTCGCCGATGCCCATGGACTTGAAGTGACCGGCGAGCTTGCGGCTGCGCTCCTCCAGCTGACCGTAGGTGAGCTTTTCAACGTTGAGGTCGTGGTCGACGAAGGTGAAGGCGATAGCCTCCTGCGGGTGGCTGTCGCAGAGCATGGCGGCGACATCGACATCACCGGCCAGCACTTCTTCCAGCCATGTATCGACCGTTGTCTGATCAATTGCCATGGTGACTCCCATCTCTGTGTGTGATTCAGGTCATCGTATCGAGCGGGCGAGACAGGCCGCGCACGGGTCTCCTCTTGTAAGACACACTTGATCTGCGGCCATGGCACGACACGGTAAGAGCACCCCACCGCATAGGCTTAGGGCATGCCTGCCACGCCCTCCGAATCCGCCGCCGTCCGCGGCGTCCGGCTGACCCGCTCCCGGGGTGCCGCCGCGTGGACGGCCGTTCTCGGCGTGCTGGTGCTGCTTGCCGTCATCGACTGCGTGACACGGGGCTGGTTCACGATCGCCGCGGCGGTCTTCTTCGGAGGTGCCGCCCTGTGCTGGCTCTCGCTGAACCTGTTCGTGTTCCCCGCTCTCATCGCGCACAGGGACGGGCTGGAGGTTCGCAATCCGCTGCGGACCGTTTTCCTTCCGTGGAGCTCCATTGCCGAGGCGGGAGGCCGCTTTTTTGCAGAACTGACTGACACCGCCGGTGAAGTCACGCGCGTGTGGGCCGCTCCCCTGTCCGCTGTGCGCACGCACAAGCAGAGACTGCGCAAAAAGGCCGCCGATGCTGACCTCCTGGCATCCGGCATCGACCCGAAAGCCGTTCCCGATCACGCACAGCTGGGCACAGTCGACCTGATTCGCCGCACAATCGCCGAACACAGCGCGGACACCAGCGCACCCGGGCAGGTGCGCAGATCCTGGAACACCACCTCGTGGCTCGTGTTCGCAGGCTTCACCGCGGCTTCCATCGTCCTCGCCGTCATCGCATAGTCGCGTCATCGTTTGCCCCGGGCCCCCAAACTCGTCCCGGCCGCCGCTCACCGCGCGTTCATATTCCGCTGTTTGAATGGCCGCATGAGCAAACTCTTTGAACACGAAACCGAAGAAACCATGACCCGCGAACAGGCCGCGGAGCGCCTGCGCGAACTCGCCGACGCCCTGTCCCGCCAGAACAAGGTCCGCGTCACCGACGGCGAACACGACGTCACCGTCGACGTCCCCGACACAGTGACCTACGAATACGAAATCGAGGTCGAAGAAGGCGGCAAGTCCGAAATCGAAATCGCCATCACCTGGAAGTGACCGCGGCGGCCGCCGCGGCCGAACAGCCCACACAAAAACGAGGTGCCGGTGCAGAATTCTGCACCGGCACCTCGTGTGTTTGTCAGCCCGAAACCGGGTCACAGTCCCAGCAGGAACTTGCCTCCCGGGATGGCGTCGAGAAGATCCTTCGTGTACTGCTCGCGGGGGCTGTCGAACACCTCGTCCGTTGTGGCCTGCTCAACCAGCCGGCCCTCGCGCATAACAGCCACGTGGTCGGCGACCATCCGGACAACCGCGAGGTCGTGGGTGATGAACATGTAGGTCAGACCCAGTTCACTCTGCAGCTGCGCCAGCAGGTCAAGCACCTGCCCCTGCACGAGCACGTCCAAAGCCGAAACGGCCTCGTCCAGAACGAGAACCTCGGGCTTAAGAGCCAGTGCACGGGCAATCGCAATGCGCTGGCGCTGGCCGCCGGACAGTTCGCCCGGGTAGCGGTTGGCCGTGGCCTTCGGCAACGACACCTGATTCAGCAGCTCCTCGACCATGGCGTGCCGGGTGCGCGGATTGCCGATCTTGTGGGTGACAAGCGGCTCGGCAATCGAGGTGCCGATTGAGCGCATGGGGTCCAGCGTTCCGTAGGGGTCCTGGAACACCGGCTGCACGCGACGGCGGAACTCCAGCAGACGGCGTTTGGGCCAGGCGGCAACGTCCTCGCCGTCGAACATCATCGAACCGGACGTGATGTCCTCGAGTTTGAGGAACATCTTCGCGACCGTCGACTTACCGGAACCGGACTCACCCACAATCCCTAAGGTGCTGCCCTTGGGGATTGAGAAGCTGACGTCGTCAACCGCCTTGAAGTCGGTGGTCTTCAGACCCTTTTGGCGGATCTTGTAGACCTTGGTGACGTTCTTGACCTCGATGAGCGGAGCCTCATCGGCCTCAGAAGCGGCGGTCTGCTCACGCTCCAGCAGAGCCTGGTCAGCAGCTGATGCGGCCTGCGAATCGCCTTCCTTGACGGCCTGGATGCGGCGCGATGCCAGAGAGGGTGCCGCGCCCACGAGCCGCTTGGTGTACGGGTGCTGGGGGTCCTGCAGGATTTCCTGCGAATCGCCGTACTCAACCACCTGGCCCTTGTACATCACCACGAGCTTCTTGGCGCGCTCAGCAGCCAGGCCGAGGTCGTGGGTGATGAAGATGACCGAGGTGCCATGCTCCTTGGTCAGGGTGTCGATGTGGTCGAGGATCTTCCGCTGGACCGTGACATCGAGCGCCGAGGTGGGCTCGTCTGCCACCAGCAGATCCGGGCGGGCCGCCATGCCGATGCCGATGAGCACACGCTGGCGCATACCGCCGGAGAACTGGTGTGGGAACTGCTTGAGTCGGCTGCCCGGGTCCGGCAGACCGGCCTCCTTGAGCGCCTCGATTGCACGCGCCTGTGCTTCTTTGCCGCGCAGCTGCGTGTTCGCCTCGATGGTTTCGCGCACCTGGAAGCCGATGCTCCACACCGGGTTGAGGTTCGACATCGGGTCCTGCGGGACGTAGCCGATTTCCTTACCGCGAACGTCTTCGATTTCCCGGCGCGACAGCTTCGTGAGGTCCTTGCCCTTGAACAGGGCGTGCCCGCCGGTAACTTTGCCGTTCTCGGCCAGCAGGCCGAGGATCGCAGTCACAGCGGTCGATTTTCCGGAACCGGATTCGCCGACGATTGCCAGGTTCTCGCCGCGGCCCAGTTCGAAGCTGACACCGCGGACGGCGTTGACCGGACCGGCAAGGGTCGAGAACGTGACTTCGAGGTCTTTCACGTCCAGCAGCGGGGCAGCATCCGCCGAGGTGCCGGCGAGTGCCGTTGTTTTCGCAGCTGCTGCTGCGGTCTTGTCTGTGTGCTGGTTGGCTTCCGTCATCGGCGGGTCCTCGCTTTCGGGTCGAGTGCGTCGCGGACGATGTCGCCCAGCAGCAGGAACGCAAGAACGGTCAGGGCAAGAGCCGCGGCCGGGTAGAACAGCAGGCCGGGCGCGGTGCGGATGACGTTCTGTGCGGTCGAAATGTCATAACCCCACGAAATGACCGACGGCGGCAATCCGACACCAAGGAACGACAGGGTTGCTTCGGCCACGATGTACGTGCCGAGCGACACTGTCGCGATGACGATGACCGGTGCCAGCGAGTTCGGAATGACGTGGCGGATGAGGTTCTTGGTGCGTGAAACACCGAGCGCGATTCCCGCTGTCACGAAGTCGGACTGTTTGACCGTGAGCACGGCACCGCGCATGATGCGGGCAACCTGCGGCCAGCCGAACACCGCGAGCGTCAGCGACAGCGTCCAGATGCCGCGGCCGAACGGGGCAACCTGCATCATGACGATAGCGCCGAGCACCGACGGGATGGCGAAGAAGATATCGCCGATGCGGGACACGACGGAGTCGAGCCAACCGCCGAAGTAGCCGGCGGCCGCACCGATGATGCTGCCCAGCAGCGTTGCCAGTCCGGTCGACAGCAGGCCGACCGCCAGCGATGCGCGAGTACCGTAGATGACGCGCGTGTACACGTCACAGCCCTGACGGTCGAAGCCGAAGGGGTGGCCGGGCTCAGCCTTGTTGAGCGATTTGCCGAGGTCGCAGGCCGCACCGGAAGGGTCTCCCGACGTGAGCAGCTGCGGGAAGAGAGCGGCGAACACCACGACCCCAACAAGGGCCAGGCACACCCAGGTGAGCCAGCGCTTGCGCATATCGCGCCACGCGTCACCCCAGATGCTCGTGGGCTTCGTCGAAACGTCGACCTCGTCGACAGCTGCGAGAGGTGTTTCTTCAATGGGAGCTACATAGCGTTTCATGAGTCACTTCCCGTAGCGAATACGCGGGTCGAGGACAGCGTAGAGAATGTCGACCAGGAGGTTGGCCAACATGAAGATGATGACCATCACGGCGACGAACGACACGACGGTCGGGCCTTCACCGCGAATCACGGCCTGGTAGACGGTGCCGCCGACACCGGGGATGTTGAAGATGCCTTCTGTGACGATTGCACCGACCATCAGTGCGCCGAGGTCAATGCCCAGGTAGGTCACAACCGGGATGAGCGAGTTGCGCAGAATGTGCACCCGGATGACGCGCCCGCGCGACAGGCCCTTGGCGGAAGCCGTGCGGACGAAGTCAGCGCCCATGTTTTCGGCAACGGATGAGCGGGTCAGGCGCAGAATGTTCGCGATCGACACTGATGCAAGAACAAATGCGGGCGCGATGTACGCCGCGATGCCCGCGTTGGCCGACACCGAAGTCGGAATCAGTCGCAGCTCAACACCGAGGATGTACTGGATGAGGAAGCCGACGACGAACGTCGGCACCGAGATCAGCAGAAGCGACACGACGAGCGACACCGTGTCGAACACGCCGCCCTTGCGCAGACCGGCAACGAGGCCGACCGTGATGCCGATGACGGCTTCGAAGAAAAGTGCGAGAAGTGCCAGTTTGGCGGTCAACGGGAAGGCGCGGGCCATGATTTCGCTGACTGCCTGGCCGTTGTAGGCGATGCCGAAGTCGCCGGTGAACACGCCGCCGACCCAGATGAGGTACTGGACGATGAACGGTTTGTCGAGGTTGTATTGCGCGCGGAGGGCATCGATAACAGCTGGCGGCGGTGTTTTGCCGCCGAAGAGCGCAGCGATTGGGTCGCCGGGGAGTGCGAACACCATGAGGTAGATCAGAAAGGTCGCTCCGAAGAAGACGGGAATCAGCTGGAGCAGCCTTCGGCCGATGTACCAGAGCATAGGAGCCTCTGTTCGTTTCGGTTTTCTAAAGCACCGCGGGCTTTCCGCGGCCGGGGATCAAGACCGAAGAATACCGCGGAGTGCATAAACTTGCACTCCGCGGCATTCAGTCAGTCATCTGTGATGGCGGTCAGCCCTTGGTGACCTGGTCGTACAGCGGGACGGAGTTCCAGCCGAACTTTACGTTCTGAACCTGGTCGTTCCACACACCGTTGACGTTCTGGTACCACAGCGGCACTACCGGCAGGTCCTTCATGAGGACGCCCTGCGCTTCGGCGAACTTCTCAGCTGCCTTGTCAGCATCGGCTTCGGACGAACCGGCCTTGAGTGCTGCGTCGAATTCCTTCGACGAGTAGCGACCGTAGTTCGATCCTGCGCCGGTCTGGTACAGCGGAGCGAGGAAGTTGACCTGGGCCGGGAAGTCGGCCTGCCAGCCGGAGCGGAATGCACCGGTCATCTTGTCCTGCTCCTGATCGTCAAGCAGCTCTGCAAATGCCGGGTACGCCTGGCCTTCGGCCTTGATGCCAAGGGTCTTCGAAATGGAGTTTGCAGCAGCGGTGACCCACTCTTCGTGACCGCCGTCGTTGTTGTAGGCGATCGTGAAGGTGCCGTCGTACTTGCTGATTTCGTCAGCCTTCTTCCACAGTTCCTTGGCCTTTTCGGCGTTGAACTCGGTCACTTCGTTGCCTTCGACGTTCTGGCCCCAGTCGTCCCAGCCTTCGAGGGTGGGCGAGGTGAAGTCCTTGGCCGGGCTGCGGGTGCCCTGGAAGATCTTGTCGGTGATCTGGTCGCGGTCAAGGGCCATCGAGATGGCCTGGCGGCGCAGCTTGCCTTCCTCGTCCATCTTGAAGTGGTCGAGGTAGGTGGGGATCGTCATGGTCTGGACGATTGCGGCAGCCTGGTTGACGTGGGTTTCCGGGAAGTCACCCTCATAGGTCTGGAAGTTCGACGGGTCAACCTGGTCGAGGATGTCGAGGTTGCCGGACTGAACGTCAGAGTAGGCGGTCTTCTGCGATTCGTAGAACTTGATCTCCACGCCGCCGTTCTTGGCTTCGCGCGGACCGGAGTAGTCCTCGTTCTTGACCAGCTTGATGCCCTGTTTGTGGACCCAGGAGTCTTCGGCTTCCAGCTTGTAGGGGCCGTTGCCGACGGGTGATTCGCCGAACTTCTTGGTGTCCTTCAGAGCATCGTCGGTCATCGGCACGAATGCCGAGTAGCCGACGCGCTTGGCGAAGTCAGCTTCCGGGCTGTTGAGGGTGACGGTGAACTCGGTGTCCGACTTCTTTTCCAGACCGGTGAGCTTGGCACCGTCCTTGTCTGCCGAGTAGCCCTTGATGTTTTCGAAGAAGTACTGGCCGCCCTGCGCGTTAGCGGGATCAGCACCGTAGTTCCAGGCGTTGATGTAGGAGTCTGCGGTGACCGGGGTGCCGTCGGTGAACTTCGCGTCTTCCTTGAGCTTGACGGTCCACACCGTGGCGTCGTCGTTCGGTTCGACCGATTCGGCCTGGTCCATGCGGACTTCGCCGTTTTCGTCGAATGAGGTCAGCCCGGAGAACACCAGGTCGATGATCTTGCCGCCGCCGACTTCGGTGGTGTTGGTGGGGATCAGCGGGTTCTGCGGTTCAGTTCCGTTGGTGGTGATGACTGCCGATGAGTCACCGCCTCCGGCGGCACCATTGTCGCCGCCACCGCCGCCGCAGGCTGTGAGGCCCAGCGCGGCCGTGGTCACCAGCGACAGAGCCGCCAGCAGTTTCCGATTGCTCTTCAATTCAACCTCCGTGAGGGTCAGGTAAGGGCTCAGCCGCCGAATTCCGCGGACGGAATTCTCAGGCGCGGATGAGCCTCCGCCGGCACCGATTCAATGTGACCGGCACCGCAATTCGGCCACAAGTATAGAGGAAGATGAACGAACGCTGAATATTAGGAGATTACTTAACCGAGAGGATTCCCGGGAACCACGTTGCGATCTGCGGCACAAAGATCATGATGACCATGAGTGCGAGTTCGATGAACAGGTACGGAACCGCACCTCGGATGATGTCCTGGATCGCCAACTGCGGCATCACTGATTTCATGGCGTACAGGTTCAGTCCCACCGGCGGGGTGATGACCGCGGTTTCGAGCACGACAACCAGAATGACGCCCAACCACAGCGGGTCGTAGCCCAGTGCCGTGAAGATCGGCAGCAGAATCGGGGTGGTCACCAGCAGCAGTGAAGCCGCATCGACCAGGCAGCCCAGCCCCATCACGACCAGCAGCAGCAGAACGGCAACGACCCACGACGGGACAGTGAGCACACCCGCCCACTCGGTAACGTGCTCGGCAAAGCGAACGAGCACCAGCATCTGCGAAAACACAAACGCCGCACCGACGATGATGAGCAGGCCGGCCGAAATCTGCGTGGTCTCAGCCAGGATCTTCTTGATGTTCGCCCAGGACAGCTGGCGCTCAAAAACACCGACGACCACAATCGCGCCGATGACGCCGACCGCGGCGGCTTCTGTTGCCGTGGCGATGCCGGTGTAGATGGAGCCGAGCACCAGCACGATGAGCACAAGCGAGGGAAGGACCTTCTTCGTTGCTTCGAGCTTCTCCCCCAGCGCCACCTTGGCTTCCGTGTGGGGAGCAATATCCGGGCGGATCAGTGCGGTGATCATGACGTACAGAGCCATGAGAGTCGCCAAGAGAAGACCGGGCACAAGACCGCCCGCGAATAGCTCGCCGATGCCCACACCGGAAATCGACGAGTACAGAATGAACATCAGGCTCGGCGGAATGAGCATCGCCAGAGCACCGGAGGCGACAACCGAACCCGTCGCAAAGGACGGCCGGTAGCCGCGCTCAAGCATTTCCGGCACCGCCATACGGCCGACCACGGCAACCGACGACAGGGACACGCCTGACATCGCACCGAAAACCGTCGACGAACCGACCGAAGCCACACCCAGACCGCCGGGCAGCCTGCCCAGCCACGCATGGGCAAAGCGGAAGAACGCCCGGCCCAAACCGCCGACAGCCAAGATCTCACCCATGAGGATGTACATGGGAGCAGCAACCAGCGAATAGCTTCCCAGCTGGGAGACAAAGGCGATCGGCACCTGCTCGAGACCGCGCGGTCCCTCCAGCAGGAGCAGGCCGATGATTCCCGACGCTGACAGCGCCACAAAGATTGGGGCGCGAAGCGCAATGAGCACTGCCAACACAAGCAGTGCGAAACAGACGATGACAGCGTTCACTGGTCCTCCACCTCGCGAGTCCGCAGGACGTACTGCAGAGGAATCGTGACGGCGGACGTGAGGAATCCGAACGCCACGAGGAAGTAGTGAATCCACACCGGAATATTGAAATTGCCGGCCGTGTGGATCTGCGCGCCGAAGAACGACGCGAACGTATTCAGCGACGCCAAGCCCGCAGTCAGGCACACGGCGAAGGCGGCTGCAGCGACAACCGCATCGGCAATCTTCTGCACATGCGGGCTGAACTGGCGGTAGAAAAGGTCCATCGCAATGTGCTCACCGCGCAGCGCAACATCCGGGATTGCCAACATGATGATCGCAATGAGCCCCACCGAACTGATGGTGATCGACCAGTCCAAAGGCAGAGCGAAAACATAGCGCATGATGACGTCATAGCCGGTGATGAGCACCAACACCACAACAATGACACCGGCCAGCATGCGCAGGGCGTGGGCGATCTTCGACAGCACCGTCACGGGTTCCTCACCTGCTTGAGCGCACGATCGGCAAGATCGTCATCGCCGACCTTGTTCCTCCACCAGTCCTCGACCCACTTCGTCGCGTTGCGGAACTGGCGGGTCTGACTCTTATCAAGCTCAATGAGCTCAATGCCCGAGCTTTCGAAAACCGGCATGTACTCGTCATCCTGCACGTCTTTGGCCAGCTTCGTGCCGTCAACCGAGAACACGCGACCAGAGTCGTGCACGGCCTCGCGCACCTCCTGCGGCACGCGGTTGAACCACTCGAGGTTGGCGTAGGCATCATAGGTGTACGCGCCGAAATGGCCGATCGTGGCATAGCGAAGAACATCCTGCAGCGACCGGGACACAACAGTGCCGGGATAGGACACCATCCCATCGACCGTGCCGCGCTCCAGCGCCTCGTAGACCTCGGCTGACGACAGGGCGACGGGTGCGGCGCCGAGAGCTTTGAGCATCGCCCCCTCCACGTGGCCGGACACGCGAATGCGCAGACCTCGGATGTCCTCCGGCTTCGTCACCGGCCGGTTGACGGTGTAAATCCATTCGGTGGGACACATGATGGTGCCCACACTCACGATGCCCTTCTTGGCAAACTCCGCATTGAAGGTCTTGTGCAGGTCTGAATCAGGACTGATGGCCTCTTTCAGGGTCGGATAGTCCGCACCGCTGAAGGGCAGTTCAACCGCCCCCAGAATTGGGAAGCTCGTCGACACAAAACTCGAAGTCTGCATGGCGACATCCGCAACGGCACGCAGCACACCACTGAGAGTCTGATCGGAGTTCAGCAGCGTCCCGGCGCCGTACACGTCGGCGGTTCCCTTACCCAATCGCGCATCGACGTTCTTCGCGAACTGCGTGATGGACGGCTCCAGGTCCGTGTAGCTGGGTGTCAGATAGTGCGACACCCGCACCGTGCCGTCGGGACGCGTACCGCCGTCAGGAATCAGCGGAGAACAGCCGGCAAGACTGCCGCCGAGGCCCAATGCTGCGAGTGCGCCGGCGCCGAGAACAGCTCTGCGGCTGACAGCAGGTCGTTCCACCGGACCCCTCCATTCACATCGCTCCGTCCGCCGCAACAGCAGCGGCACGGTGAACGTACCCGATTATTTGAGCCCTAACTATACGATTCCAGGCCGTCGGATTCGGCCGCGCGTGTCGTTGAATGAAATAAAAACCCGCAGCCGCGAACGGTCCCTCTGCCCTGACGCCAGCTGTGTTTCGAAGCGGACAGAATTCGCTACAGTGACATCAACCACAGATCTTCAGGAGTGAATATGAGCGAAGTGCTGACCGCCGTCGACGCCGGGGTGCTGACAATCACCATCAACCGCGAAGACAAAAAGAACGCACTGACGAACGACATGTACACCGCACTGGCAAACGCGCTCGAAGCCGCAGCCGACAACAGCGATGTTCGCGTGGTCGTCGTCCAGGGCAGCGAACGCGTGTTCAGCGCGGGCAACGACCTCGGCGACTTCCAGAACACACCGGCCGAGGCTGGCCTTTCGCGGCCCGTCTTTCGCTTCCTCCACACTCTTGCCGTGTTCCCCAAGCCGCTGGTCGCAGCCGTGTGCGGGCCTGCCGTCGGCATCGGCACCACCATGCTTCTGCACTGCGACCTCGTGTATGCCGGGACCAATGCGAAGCTCAGCCTGCCGTTCATCAACCTGGGGCTTTGCCCGGAGGCCGCATCATCCCTGCTGCTTCCCAAGGTCGTCGGGCACGCCCGCGCGGCTGAGCTGCTCATGCTGGGTGAGCCGTTCTCTCCCCAGCTGGCTTACGAGGCGGGGCTCATCAACACTGTTCTCGAACCTGACGAGGTGCTCCCGAAGGCGCAGGAAACCGCGGCGAAGCTTGCAGCCAAACCCTCGAAGTCGCTGCGCGTGACGAAGGAGCTGCTGCGACCGGAAGCGCTGCGCCAGCAGATCCTGGAGCGCATTGAACACGAGGGCCAGACCTTCAGCGCCATGCTCCACGAGCCGGCTGCGCGCGAGGCTTTTGCCGCGTTCATGGAAAAGCGCCGCCCAGACTTCACCGGCATGTGAGCGCCCGCAGCGACGCCGGCTGCAGCGGTGGCGCTGACTTCGGCACCGCTTCTCGTCTGCGCTTCTGTGCCGATGCTCGTGCGCGCTTCGGCGCCGTCGCAAAGTCACGCACAAATGCAGATTCACGCTTTAATGCGCCGCATTTGCGCGTGAAACTGCATTAAAGCGCAAATCTGCGGCTGTCGCGGCGAACGCGCACAGCCGGCTGCGCAGTATCCGCTCAGTCAGCGACGACGTCCCTGCCTGTTCGGCCAAGCACGAAGCCGTCCTTGGATGCCAGCACTGACACCACAAACAGCACCGCGAACACGCACAGCAGAGCGATGATCGGCACATTCCACCCGCCGCTGAAAGAGTGCAGAGCACCCATGCCAATCGGGCCGGCGGACGCAAGAATGTAGCCGAAGCCCTGCGCCATCGTCGACACCTTCGCGGTCAGCTGCACAGACGGGGATCGCCACACAATGAAGCTCAGACACAGCGCCAACAGCGCACCCTGCGCAAAGCCCATGAACGTCATCCACACATACGGTGCCGCAAGCGGTGCAAACAGCAGTCCAACGAAGCTGCTCATCCCCAGCCCGACCGCAATGAACATCGGCAGCCAGGTGGGCCGAATCCGCTGAGCGAAAACGGGCGCTAGAAGCGAAGTGACAGTTGCCGGGAAAACGGTGAACGCCACCATCCAGCCCGCCTTGTCCGCCTGCATTCCCGCAGCCATGAAGATCGACGGCACCCAGGTGAGCGAGGCGTAGTATGTCATCGACTGAATGCCCATCGTCAGCGTCAGCGCGATCGCAACCGGGTCGGTCAGCAGCTCGCGCATTCCCGCGGTCGCCTTTCCGGAGCGGAGGCCGCTGATGCGGTCCTCCCCCTGCCCCACCTCGTCTGCCGAGGTGCCGCCCGGTTTGCCGCCGGCACCTCGCCGGATGATCTGGGGAACCCAGGTCAGGAAAGCGAATACGGCCAGACCGGCCCACGCGACCAGTGCCCAGCGCCAGCTGCCGTCGAAACTGTCCCGCAGCGGTACAGTCAGTCCCGCCCCGAGTGACGCACCGATGCCGATGAACGTGGAATACAGGCCCATCATGAGGCCGGATTTCGCAGCGAAATCGCTTTTGATGACGGCCGGAATGACCACGTTGCCCACCGCGATGGCGGCACCCACGAGGCACGTGCCGAGGAACAGCAGGGCGAGCCCCGGAACGCTGCGCAGAAGAATGCCCACGGCCAGGACCACCAGGACGAGGCCCAACAGTCGGCGCAGCCCCAAACGCTTTGACAGCCACGGCACCGCAAAGGCGAAAATGCCGAAGGCGATCACCGGGATTGTCGTGAGAAGCGACGCCGCGGCAGCCGAAAAGCCCAGGTCAGCGCGGATGTCATCGATCACCGGCCCGATCGAGGACACGGCGGCGCGCAGATTGAGTGAGATTGCCAGCAGACCCACCGCGGTCATCCACGCGGCGGCGGTGCCGGCAGGCCTGGGCCCAGTCATGGAAGCGACTGTATCCAATGCGCCGGCGGCCCTACCGCCGCGACAGACTCACGCTTTAATGCAGTTTCACGCCTTAATGCGGCGCATTAACGCGTGAAACTGCACTAAAGCGCAAATCTGGCTTAGCCTGGCG